>JAKATP010000202.1 GCA_021818685.1 Bacillota bacterium
ACGGAGACGATGGCGTTCTTTGACTGCGGCGGGGTCCGTCTGATGCTGGCCGTGCCGGAGGGAGCCGGATTGGATCGGGCCTCGTCCACCATCTACTACCGGGTGGCGGACATCGACGCGGCCTACGCGCGGCTCCGCGATGCCGGCGTGGAGCCTGCAGACGTGGGGGGCGCGGGCGTGCCCCATCGGGTGTATACGCTGGGCGGTGTCGACGGCTATATGTGCTTCTTCCGGGATCCGGAGCGGAACCTGGTCGCGCTCATGAGCGAGGTGCCGGCCGCCTCCCGTTGATCCGGCCAGCCGGAAGACGCGTCGCGGCGCTGCCCACGACGGGTTGGAATGACAAGAAGTGCACGGTCCGGCGCTCGGGACCGCCACCCCGCGGGTCGGGATAGCAAGAGCCACAGCAGCCGTGACAACCAAGACGCTTTCGGAAAGCCGTCGTGAACGCGACGGCTTTCCGCCTTCCTAAAATCCGCCCTGTGACCTATGCCGGGATGTTCCCCGCGCGAGTAATGTGGGGATCAAACAAGCCGGGGAGGGATATCGTGCAGCCATTGACCAGACCGAAGATGATCGACACGGGCGTCCACACCTCCGATCTGAAGGACGGGGGCCACCGGGTGGTGAGTGTCGGTCGCACGCCGCTCATGCTGCTCCGCACGGGAGACCGTATCGAAGCCATGGACTCGCGCTGCCCGCATATGGGCTATCCCCTGACCAAAGGGACCGTGGAGGAGGGCATTCTCCGCTGTCATTGGCATCACTGGCGGTTTGATGTGCAGTCGGGGGGATGCTTTACGGCTGGTGGGGACGACGTGCCCACCTACGATGTCGAGGTGGACGAAGAGGGTTCCATCTACGTCTCGGAAACCCCGCGCGGGTCCACGGCCGAATCGACTACGCGGCACGCCTGGACCCGCATGGAAGAAGGCATACGCGAGAATCGTTCCTTTCTGCGTGCCCGGTCCCTGGTTACCCTGGCCGGCGAGGGCGTGACGCCGGAGGCCATGGCCGACCACGCCGCCCGCATTGCACTCCTCTACAGCCGGGCCGGGGTATCCTCGGGACTGGTCGTGCTCACGGCCGTGCTGAACGTCCTGGACGAGGTGCCGCTCGAGCTGGAACAGAGGGTCCTCGGTCTCGTGCACGCCTTGCGGCACATTGCCGGCGATATCTCGGCCCGTACGCCGAAGCGCCCAGAGCTGAGGCTTCCGGAGCCGGGACCTGGCCGTGCGCGCTTGCAGACCTGGTTCCTCGACTTCCTGGAGGAGCGGGAGACGGCAGGAGCCGAGCGCTGTTTGCGGACGTTGCTATACGATGAGGGTACGGTGGAGGAGGCGCTCCGCTGGCTTCTTCTGGCCGCGACCCGCCACGTGTTTTTGTCGACCGGCCACGTCCTGGATTTTCTCAACAAAGCCCGCGAGCTCGCCCGGCATCTGGAATCTGAGCCTGCCACCGTGACCGAGGTGCTGGTCGGCATGCTCCAGCCGATCGCCGACGGCTTCCGCCACGAAGAGGATCTCGACTGGCAGGAACTGCTGCCGCTCCTCGAGGAAGCCGAGTCGGCACCAAGCGTGGCGCCTCCGCTCACGGTGCATGTTCTCTTGGGCGATGACCCCGGCGCCATTGCCCAATCCCTGGCGGGGGCCTTTCACCAGGGGACACCCGTGGCCGACCTGGCGCGGGTGCAGGCGGAAGCGGCCGTCCGGCGGCTCGGGCGCTTTCCCGTCGCCAATGCCGATGACTGGGATGCGGTACACCACCTGGTGACCAATGCCAACGGCGTGCTGGGGCTCGCAGAGGCGCTCGGTGGCCGCGATCCCGAGACCGATCGCGCCCTCTACCGAGCCGTCCTGCATTCTGCCTTCTACGGATATCTGAACCGGTTCCTGAATCTGCCTCGCCACTACCTGCCGGGGGAGAACCGGGCCGTCGCACGGCCCGACGACCCGACGGTTACCCGCCATCGCTGGATAGAGGCGATGGCCAACGGGCAGACCGATGCCGCCGCCGCCCGGGCGGCCGAACTGCTCACGCTGAGCTCGGCCGCCCACGTGGAAGAGACCTGGGTGCGCGCGGTCTGGCGTGAGGATGCGGGCTTCCATGCCATGCAGGCGTTAGACGCCGCCCTGAGCCTCGAGCGGCGGCTCGGTACGCAGTTAGATGGGCCCTGGCCGCTTCTGGCCGGTATCCGCTTCACGACCGCTCAGCGCGACCGCCGGCTTGTGCAATGGGAGACGGAGACGGCCTTTAAGCTTGCACGGGGCGAGCATCTGGTGGATCCGGAGTAGGCAAATTGCAAGCGGCGGTAACATGATGCCGCGTCCATCCGTTCAGGGTAGCGGTGATGCGGATGTTGGCGAAGGTGCGTAGGGCAGGATGGACGGTCTGGATTATTCTGGGCGGAGCCCTGCTGCTGGTGGGAGTGGGCCTTCTGGGTGGTGGCGCGAACCATGGCGCGTCGGCGGTGGTGGCGGGTAGTGCCCCCGCGGCCATGCTGGGTCCGAAAGTGACGCCGGCGAACGTCGCGGGCACGCCTCCCGTCGCCCATCAACCGGCCGCGTCCGGACGGCAGGTGATTGAACAGGGATCGGTGACACTCGAAGTGACCCACGTCGCTCACGCGGTGGCGGTCCTGACGGCGAAAACGGTCGCGGCCGGCGGCTATGTGGCCGCATCGTCCATGAATGGGTCCGGGTCCTCGGCGATGGGAAACCTGACGCTGCGGGTTCCGGCCACCGTCTTCCGCAGTTTTCTCAGTGGAGTGGGGCGAATCGGGCACGTGGTGGGGGAAACGCAGTCCGGAACGGATGTCACGGGGGAGGTGAACAACCTCGCCGTCGAGATTGGCGCGACCCGCTCCGAGATTGCCGGCTATGAGCGTCTCTACCAGAAGGCGTCCAGCATGTCGGATCTCCTGCAGATTGAGCAGGCGCTCACCCAGGCGGAGGCGAACCTCCTGAACCTGGAGCAGCAGGCGGCCGGGATCCATCAAGCGGTAAGACTTGCGACCATCACGGTGTCGATCACGCCGGTCCCGGTGGTGGTCGCGAGTCGGGGTGTACAGGTGGGCGCGGTCTTCCGGGGGTCGCTCGCGACGATGTTGAGCGTAGGCCGCCTCCTCCTCGCGGGCGTGGTGTGGGTGGCACCGTGGGCGGTCCTGGCAGCAGCAGTGGCGGCGGTGGTGAGGTGGTGGAGACGGAGGCGGCCGGCGCGACTCCTCTCGTAAACCGGGTTCCGGCGGGTGTGGGAGCGGGGGACAGGCGCATCGGCGACATCGCACGGGAGATGGAGCAGTGGATCGATGGCCACGGCGATGCCGTGGTGCGATACCTCACGCTCCAGACGGGCGATCGGGAACTGGCGCAGGATCTGGCGCAGGAAACGTTTGCCCGCCTGTACGAGTTTCGCGCCGCGCATCCTGAGCGCACCGTAGCGGTGTCCTGGCTTTATACCGTGGCCCGGCGGCTCGCCATCGACCATTGGCGGGCCGCGCGGGCGCGACCGCGAACAACGCTGTGGGACGAGACGCTCGGAAGGGACGATGCGGCGGAAGAGGCCATTGCCGTGCGGGAGCAGGTAGCGTCTGTGCTGGCCCGGATGCCGTCTGCAGAGCGGCAGTGTCTCGTCCTGTTCTATTTGGAGGATTGGCCCCTTAACAGCATTGCCCGGGAGCTGGGCCTGTCCCCGGTGGGCGTGCGGGTCCGGCTGCACCGGGCGCGGGGCCGGTTCCGGGGAATTTGGACTAACGACGAGCGGGAGGAGGGAGCGGGCCATGGGCCGGGATCCTGAGATCGACACCTTAAAAGACTGGTTTCGCCGGCGGTTCGATCCGCTGACGGGGCGCTCGCGTCCCTTTGACCGCGAGCGGTTCTGGTCGCGAACGATTCCGGATCTCCCGGATCGCCGCCGCGCACACCCCTTTGGCCTCCGCGCGGTAGCAGCC
>JAKATP010000203.1 GCA_021818685.1 Bacillota bacterium
GTAGAGGGGCGGGCTAGGTCTTCGCTATCCACCGGCCTCGGGCCGACCGGGTCGTCTCCATCCGGGACGGGACCGCGCGACGGAGGTCTTTTCGGGTCGCGGGGCATCACATCGCCCTGCCCTCGACGAGGGCGGGGTACGCCATGCCCCGACCCCGGCCGGCTGACGACTCCAACCCGTTCCGACAGGGTCGCGGAGCCGCGCTTTGGCATCCGCGCGACCGTCTTCTCGCATCGGAATCCCGCGGAGGAACCGTGACGCCGCCGCCTCACCCGGCGCGCAGGCGGCCGCCCGCCTCCACGCCTCCCCGCATCCGTTTCTATCTCCGTGTCTCTTCTTCTAGCGCTTGCTCGCGAAGCGGAGTCCCCCATCCGACGTTTTAGCCTTCGTGCCTCTTAAGATTGGACTTCCGGCCAATGACCGGACCGAGCCCCGGCTCTAGCATCCCAGGCAGGACGGCCAGCGGTGGCCCGAGACACTGGCGACGGGGTGGTGGATGCGTGATCGGTGCGCTGCGGCACACGGGTTTTCGGGCCGTGTGGGTGGGACAGCTCCTCTCCCAGTTCGGGAATGCGGCCTTCTCCGTCGTCGGCCTCTGGCAGCTTCAGCTTCATAACCCGCTGCTCCTGTCGGTGGCAGGGCTGGCGAGTATGCTGCCGACGCTCCTCTCCACGGTGGGCGGCACGGTCGTGGACCATGTCGACCCGCGTCGGCTCATGCTGACGACGGATCTCCTGCGCGGGGTGGGACTGGGGCTCGCGCTTTTCGGCCTCGTGGCGTCCCCCGCCCTGGCACCGGCCCTCATCATCGCCGTCCTGGCCATCAATGCCCTCGGGGGCGCATTTTTCGGCCCGGCCGAATCGGTCGCCATCCCCTATCTGGTGCCGGACGGGGACCTCCCCTCCGCGAACGGCCTCATGTCGACCACCTGGCAGCTTTCAGGGGCGGTGGGCTCCGCCTTAGGGGGTGCGGCGCTGGCGGGCCTCGGGCTCCGTCTCATCTTCGGGTTTGATCTCCTGAGCTTCTGGTTTTCGGCGGCGGCCATCCTGTTCGTGATCCGGCTTGGCACGGGCGCTCCGCGATTTGCGGCCCGCCAGGCACGGCAGGCGGTGCACCGGCGGGAGAACCCGCAACCCTTCTGGCGGTCCCTCTACAGCGGCTTTGGCGCGCTCCGCGAGATTGGCTGGCTCGTTACGCTCCTGCCCCTCATCCTGCTGGCCAACTTCGGCGGCAACGGGGCGGGCATCATGCTGCCGTTCTGGGTGCGGCACGTGCTGCACGCGAACGTAGCCTGGTTTGGCCTGATCGAGGCCTCCTGGGCCGGCGGCATGCTCGTCGGCAGCATCTTGACGGGCGTTGTCGCCACCGCCTCCATTCGCCGGGTGGTGGGTGCCATGGCCCTCATCCAGGGAGTCCTCATCACGGGCTTCATCCTGGCGCCCACGCCCCTCGTGGCGGCGGGCTGCCTTTTGGTGGCCGGGGCTGCCAACGGGGTCGTAAACGCCCTCATCACCACCCTCTTCCAGCGCCTCATACCCGAGGATGTGCAGGGACGGGCATTCGGGCTCATGGGCACCCTCATGTCGGCCGCCAACCCCCTGGCCGCGATCGTGGCCGGGCTCACCCTCCGGGTGCTGCCGCTCTGGTGGATGTGGGCGCTGCTCGCGCTGAGTTCACTCGGGCTCGGCTGGGGACTGTGGGCGCGGCTCCCGGATCGCCTGCCCGCGGCTCCGGTGTCCACGGCGGTCGTGGAGCCACCGGCTCCTTAAGGCCTTACGGTCCGCCGGAGGGGCTTGGTTGATCGCATGCCGTTTCTACGGGTAGAGAATCAGGGGCGGTCGCTGCGGGAGACTCCGCGGGCGGCCGTTGGGGATAGACGACACGGCGACAGTGCGCCTGCAGCGCGCACACGGATGCTCATCCGTCCACCACGCACGTCGCTCCCCCACCGTCCGACCTCGCTTACTTGGTGCGAAGCCTGTGTTAGCGACACGCGCCCCCGCGCCGTGACCATCCCGTGGCGTCACCGGTGGCCTACCGCCGGGACTCCGGTCGCGCACGCTCGCCCGACACCGCCCCGTCAGGGAACGAGTCCGAGCGCGTGCCGCAGGCGAGCGGCTTTGGGGGCCGGTGGTCGACGGCGCACGGTGCGGGTTCGGCGCGCACGGGTTGCGCGTCGCGCGCCGCGCGTGGACAATCGACGGAGTGCGCCGTCACCGTCGCAACGGAAACGGAGCGGCAGGCGTTTTAGATACGGTTTGAGGCGGTCGGCCAGCGAGAACGGCGGCGAGCGCGGTTTTTCCCGCGTATGAAAGGACGGACATGAACGAAGCGCAGTCGAGACGGTGGCAGCTTGGCATCGGAAGCGCCGTCCTCACGGGATGGTTCGTGTGGGCGTTCCTCCGCACGATGCCGCCGCGTCCCATCGCCCGGGGCCTCGCCTCGCCCTCCAACAATGGCTCGGCGTATCATCTGTGGGCTTACGCCCACATGGCCTACTCCGATGTGGTGAGCCTCTATAACGGCCATCAACTGTTTACCCATGCCCTGCCCTATATCAGCGTCCCCATCGAGTACCCGGTCCTCATGGGCATCTTCATGTGGCTCGCGGCTTGGGTGCCGGGCCTCTTCGGGTACCTCTTGGTCACGACGGCCGTGATGTGGGCGGCATCGCTGGCGACGTTCCGGTGGCTTGTCCAATGGCGGCCGCACGCCGCTTGGGGCTTTGCGCTCTCGCCCCTCTTCTTGGCGTACGGCATCATGAATTGGGACGTCCTCGGCATCTTTTTGATGGCCTGGGGGCTTTATGCCTATGAACGCAAGCGCTACGACCTGTCGGCGGTCGTGTTCGCAGGCGCCGTCTTCTTCAAGCTCTTCCCCGTCTTCTACCTGCCGTATATCGCCATCACACTCTGGACGACGGGCCAGCGCGCGCGCCTGAAGCGAATGGTGGGGCTTTTCGCCCTCACGTCGGTCATCCTGAACGTGCCGTTTGCCGTTGCCAACTGGAAGAACTGGAGCCTCTTCTTTTCGTTTAACGCCACCCGCGCGGTGGGCGCCGACATCTGGGAGAATCACTGGATTCACCTCACGTCGACGGTCGCCGTGGACGCGCTGTCCCTGCTGGCCGTGGTCGTGACGGCCGCCATCACGGCGCGGCTGGTGGCGCGGGGCGGTTCCCTCTATCACGCCGCCGCCCTCCTGTTTGCCGTGTTCTTGTTTGTGAACAAGGTCTACTCCCCGCAGTACACGCTCTGGCTCCTGGCCTTTGCCGCCCTTGCCAACTGGCCCGTGTGGACGCTTGCTCTCTTCTCCTTCTCCGGCCTCACGGATGACGTCAATTCGTTCACGATCCTGCGGCTCATGGCCACCCACGCCCGCAATGCGGCCGCCTACGGGATCTACATCTACCCCTGGGGCCTCGTCGTCCGCTATCTCGCCATCGTCGCGGCCGTCGTAGGCGTGCAGTGGTCGCGCACACGCCGCCAGGATCCGCACGTGGAACAGGGGGCGATGGGGCCGCTCCCGCCGACCGCCGTCTGATCCCGGCGAAAGGCCGCATCCCCCATCCCGGTCGTCGTGCCCGTCCGGGATCTAGCGGCATACGGTCTGCCGGCGGACACACAACCGGTGGATAATGGGGGGAGCCAAAGTCCGCGAGGAGTGACGCCATGCAGATGGTGATCCTGGCCGGGGGCCTCGGCACCCGCCTCCGGGACGTCGTCCGCGGCCCGAAATGCCTGGTGTCGGTCCACGGACGCCCGCTCCTCGCCCACCTCCTCGATTTCGCCCGGCGGGCCGGCGCCGATGACATTCTCATTGCGGCCGGCTATCAGGCGGCCGCCATCCGGGACTTCCTGGCCACCGACCCGGCCTGGGCCCACGGCGTGGACATGATGGTCGAACCGGAGCCCCTCGGCACG
>JAKATP010000204.1 GCA_021818685.1 Bacillota bacterium
CGGGCCCTGGTAGCGTCACCCCCCTCCCGGAGACCCGGGCTCCTCATGCAGGAAGTCGCCATCCGGCCGGTCGCCCCGACAAGCGCCCGACTGCCCCACCAACGATAGGCTCGAGAAAAGCGTATACTGAACCTGTAAGCGACGGTCGCTGGTGCTCCGCGATAGGAACGTCGCCGGTCGGGTCCGCTTGAGAGGATAACCGTGCCTCCGTCACCTCTATAACTCACGCGTCCACTCTCTTATCCCTCCCCATCCACCGCCGGACGTTGCCCTTGGACGGATAGTGTCCCGGGGTTACGACGTGGGCCCGATGTGCCCCCCTCACCGGCATCCTCCGCCTACGGGCATGATTGGAGCCGGTTATGGCCACGCCAGCAGTCTCTCTGCGAGACGGTAACGATGGAGACGTGAGCGTCCTCAAGTTCGGTCACGGTCTTAGCCGACAGACGGTTGAGGATATTTCGCGTATTAAAGACGAACCGCGGTGGATGCTGGACGCTCGCCTGCATGCCTTCGATGTCTTTGAGCAGAAACCCATGCCGACATGGGGCGGCGATCTCGGCGAGCTCAACTTCAAGGAGATTGTTTACTATGTGAAGCCCTCGGAAAATCAGGGCCGCACCTGGGACGAAGTGCCTCAAGCTATCAAGGACACGTTCGAACGCCTGGGAATCCCGGAGGCGGAACGGAAATTTTTGGCCGGGGTCTCTGCCCAGTATGAGTCGGAAGTGGTGTACCACAACATCCACAAGGACCTCGAGGACCAGGGGATCCTCTTCACCGATACGGACTCGGCGCTGCGCGAGCATCCCGATCTGGTGCGGGAGTACTTCGGCACTATCATTCCGGCCGAAGACAACAAGTTTGCCGCCCTGAACACGGCCGTGTGGTCCGGGGGCTCCTTTGTCTACATACCTAAGGGCGTACGCTCCCCCCTGCCCCTTCAGGCCTACTTTCGGATCAATTCGGAGAACATGGGCCAATTTGAGCGGACCCTGATCATCGCCGATGAGGGATCGTTTGGTCATTACGTGGAAGGATGCACCGCCCCCATTTACGGGAGCCACTCGCTGCACTCAGCGGTGGTCGAGATCATTGTCAAGGACGGTGCCCGGATGCGCTATACCACCATCCAGAACTGGGCGCCTAACATTTACAATCTCGTGACCAAACGAGCGGTCGCATATCGCAATGCGTCCATGGAGTGGGTGGACGGCAACATGGGCTCCAAGTTGACCATGAAGTATCCCTCGGTCTATCTCATGGGGGAAGGCGCCAAAGGGATGGTGCTCTCCATCGCTGTGGCCGGGGCTGGCCAGCATCAGGACACCGGGGCCAAGATGATTCACGCCGCGCCGCACACAACGTCAACGATCCTCTCCAAGTCCATCAGCCAGCATGGCGGGAAGACGACCTATCGGGGTTTAGTACACTTCGCTCCCAACGCCGAAGGGGCTCGGGCGAGCGTCCGCTGCGATACCTTGCTCATGGACGACAAGTCCACATCCGACACCATCCCCTCGAGCGAAGTGCGGAACGCCACGGCGCAGATGGAGCACGAAGCGACGGTGACGCGAGTCAGCGAGGAGCAGCTGTTCTACCTCATGTCCCGCGGACTGGACGAGGAAGCGGCGACGCGCCTCATCGTGCTGGGCTTCATCGAACCGTTCACGCGAGAACTCCCGATGGAGTTTGCCGTCGAGATGAACCGATTGATTCGCTTTGAGATGGCGGGCGCCATCGGTTGAACGGGCGGAAACGGCGGGTTCCCTAAGCACGGCCGGCTCAGCCCGGTCCGCGGCTGGGCGACCACGCCGACGTGCCTAAGCTCCTCGTCACGGCCGCCGAGGGCACCCGTGTCCCGGGCTGCCTCCGTCGCGGCCATCACATAGCCCCCGGGGCGCGAGCGACCGGTGCCTGCCCCGAGATCGTCGGGGAGGCCGGAACCGCGCACAGGCCCCCCACCTGTCGCCGGTAGGTGTTAGACGCCCCTCACCGCCTGGCGGCCGCCGTCTCCCACGGCGGGCAGGCCCCTTGGTATCGGCCGACAGCGCTGGACCGACCGATCTCTCCGCGCCCACGCGGTGCACCACCTGAAATCCGCCGTGATCCTGTTACCGCGTCCGCTCTCCACCGAGACCGCTGGCCGGCCGAGACCGCGGCCGCCCGGCCGGGATCCGGGCACGCGGTCCGCCGGTTCAAACGCCGGGCACCGATGACAGGGACTCGATGCGGATCAGGGGATCGCGAATACCGCCTTCCCAAATAGCTCTCCCGCATCCATGGCAACTTCGGCCTCACCCACCTGCTGCAGTCCCCACACGCGGTCGATGACGGGTCGAATTTGATGTTCGGTCACAAAGGCCAGCATCTGCGCGAAGTCCGTGGGGCTCCCCATCGTACTCCCACGCACGTCGAGCTGCTTGAAGAAGAGGCGTGGCATAACCAGGTTGTTGACGGGACCGCTTGTGGATCCGAACACGACGATCCGCGCTCCGGGCCGTGCGAGAGCAATCAGATCCGAAAACGTCTGGCCACCCACACTGTCGAGTGCGAGATCAAAACCTCCGGCCAGATCCCGCCGCAAGGAGCGCACCCAGTCCTCGGCGGTGTAGAGGACCCCGCCCCGGGCTCCCAGCTCCCGAGCTCGACGCAGTTTTTCTTCGCGGCTTGAGGTGACCCACACCTCGGCGCCTGCCGCAACCGCCATGGCCAGCGCCAGCGTGGCGACTCCGCCCCCGATGCCGGGAATGAGAACAGACTCTCCGACCCTGAGCCCGCCCCGCGTAAACAGGGCCCTGAACGCCGTGACGCCCCCGAGCGGGAGCGCTGCCGCCTCCTCCCACGTCAAGTAGGCGGGCTTCGGAAACACGTTTTCGGCCGGAACCACCACATATTCCGCAAAGGTCCCGTTCACGGGGATCCCCAAGATGGAGAAGCCCTGTCCGTAGAAGCGAGGATCCGGTCCCCAGTGGAGACTGGGGTTGATGATGACCGGGGCACCCGTCTCCAGGCCCGGCACGTCTTCACCCACGGCGGCAACCTCTCCGGCCCCGTCCGACCCCGGTACGGCCGGCAGCTTCACGCCTGGGTACAGCCCGACACGGGCGTATACATCGCGTCGGTTCAAGGCCGCCGCGCGAACCCGTATCAGGACCTCCCCCGGCCCGGGTGTTGGTGTGGGGATCTCCTCCACCTGGAGCTTCTCCGGGCCGCCTAACTCTCGCAACATTACCGCCCGCATGTGTCGCCGCCTTTCCCGTCAAACCGTTTATCCACCGCGCGTCACCAGCGGTGGAAATCGCCGGGCTCCCGCTGCCGCCTCGAAAGCCGCCGCAATCCGAATGAGGGTCGGTTCGCTGAATGCGCCCCCCGTGAAGGTCATGCCGATCGGTCCATCTTCGTCCGTGAATCCGGCCGGCACGGTCACAGACGGATAGCCAGCCTTGGCCGCAATGCCCGCACCGGCGGTGGCCGGAAACACGAGGGCAGCCAGCCCGTTATCATGAAGCGCCCGATCGATGCCCTCTGTTCGCGAGCGGCGGAGGTCCCGCAGCCGCGCCTCGACGTACCCGGACTCCGTGAGCGAGCCGCTTAGGGCCTGCGCCTCCTCGAACCACACCTGACCGTAGCGCAGGGCGCGGGCCGCGTGATCGCGGTTGAAGCGGATGACGTCCTGCATGGAATGCACCGGCGACCGGGCCGGAAGATGTCCCAGATATGCGTTCAAGGCGGGCTTGAACTCATAGACCAGCACTGACCAGTCCCCAAGTTCCCCCCCGTGTGGGAGGGCCACCGGGTCCACGATCGTCCCGCCCAATGTCGACAGGGTTCCAAGCGCATCCCGCAGCACCGCCGCTGCCGTAGCGGACACCCGCTCCCAGTACCCTTCCCGGGGC
>JAKATP010000205.1 GCA_021818685.1 Bacillota bacterium
CCGGCTCGTACTCTGGAGCTACGACGGTCAAGCCCATGCGCCCGCACCCGGCTACCCGGTCGACACGACCCCCCACACCCCGTACGGCCTGTTCGCCCTGGTCGGAGACGGTATACCGCCGGAGTTGCCGGTGAACACCCTCTATCCATCCGGACTGGCCCTGTCGACGTTCTTGCAGGCCGTGGCGGGTGGCGGAACCCTGACGACCTGGGAGACCCCGGGGCTCGTCGTGGGTCAGGTGTCAAGCGGCGCGGGCTTCCATGTGTTTGCGGTCAACACGAGCCGCTACGCGGCCCATGTGGCCATAAGCGGGCATGCCGTCACGGTGCCGCCCGCGGGACTGGTAGCCCTCCGGATGCCCGGGCCCGCCACCATCACAGTCCCGCACCCGCCTGCTGCCACCAGGCCGGGACGTCACGCGCCTCCGCACCCCGTCCCCGCGCAACCATCCCCGGCGGCTCGCGGCCGCCAAACGGGTGACCACCCGCCTGCGATAGGGGCGCCGCATCGGGCCGCCCACACCGGTCCGAGAAGCCACCGCTGATCGGCTGCAGTGCCTGACTTTCCGGTCGCGGCTCGAGCCGGCATCGCCTAACCCAAATCTTTCAGTAATCCCTCCCGGACCACGTTGAGGACGGGATGAAGAAGGGGGCACGGTCGGGGAGAGCCTGCCAGGGCCCGTTTCTCAGTCAGTGAGGCGCCTGAAGACGCGGGGTGGGAGGCCACGTCATCGGGGCGGACCTGGGGAGGACACGGGGAAGCGCCGCGTCGGGAGGCGCGGGAGAGTCACCCTGGGGGAACCCGGGAGGACGGCGGCGGTTACGTCACCGCGAGACGCTGACAGCGGGTGACGGCCGCCATCAGGACCGCCGCCCACGGCCACCCGGCGGCCAGACGGACCACCACGCGGTGGCCCGACCGGATGAGCCGTCCCGCGGTATGGAACAGCGTGTAGCGCAAACGCGCCGGCGAGGTATGGCGCCACGGCCCGGTCAGACATAGGCCCCGGAACCACGCCAGGAGATCCCCCGCGAGCCCGACGGCCGTCAGCCACGCCTGGTTGGTGGCGAAGTCGGCGGACGGCCGATGCGCCAAGCCGGTCGCTTTCAGGTCCCGGATGACCGGCTCGCAGCGGCCCCGGCCCCGGTACAGTGCTTCGAGAAACGCGATGTCCGGGTCCGGGAGGTCGGTCAGGCAGAGCTGGTCGCGATCCCCGTGGACGTCGGTGAACGTCAGTGGGGCCCCGGGATGCGGGATCTCGCGGCGGACGAGGAGCCGGCTCCCGGGTGGCCACCCGCTCAGATCTACGTACGGCGTGACCTCGGCGACTTCCCCCACGTCGCGTTCCGCCGTGCCGTCGGCCGTGATCGCCGGCACCCACGGGAGCCGGCGCCGGCCGATCACTGTGGCCGCCAGGTCCTCCGTGAGGGCGTGCCCCACGATGAACCGGACGCCCTGGGTCGTGCAGTACTCCAAAAAGTCGTGGGAACAGCCGGCGCTGTCCGTCCGGACGATCACCTCTTGCTGGTGCGGATCCACCGGGAGTTGCGCCAGCGCGGCGTCCAGCACGGTGATGGGGTCGGCCGCGGTCCCCGACCCGGCATTCCCCGGTCGCAACAGCGCCGCCAGGGGTTCCCCCGTGGCATCGAGCGTCGCCACCAGCGGGTAGAAGCCGTAGCCGCGCTTGTAGGTCGGGGCCGCCCCTTCCTTGTCGGAATGGGCCGTCACCAACGTGCCGTCGATGTCGACCACATAGAATTTCGGGTCCAACCCGGCGGCCCAGACCCGGCGCCGGGCGGCCGCCCGGGCGGCGGCGATGCGGGTGAGGGGTTCCGCCGTCAGCGCCGTCAACGTGCGCCACACCGTCGGGGTCGAGGCCACCGCGCCAAACAGGGCCGGTTGGTGGCGGAGCACCGCGATATCGCTCAGCGTGGTCGCCCCGTCCGCAATGGCAACCGCCAGCTGCGTCAGAACCTGACCCCGGTCATGGCCCCGGCGACGCTGCTTGAGCGGGGTCAACGCGGCCGACAGGTCGGCCGTCAAGCCGGTCCGGTCGGCGAGATCGCCCAGCACGCGCGCCCCGACATGGGCCACAATCCGATCGTCCCCGGGGCGGATCTGCAGTCGCGGAAACGATGTGGTACGCTTCACCTACGAAGTGCCCTCCTCGCGGGTTCAAATGGAGATTCAGCAACCCCATTATCCCGCACCCGGAGGGCCTTTGGCATGATTCCGGGCCGGTTTCTCCGGCCCGTTATTGAAAGAGGCGGGCTAACCCCCTCGTGGCCTGCGTCCGTTTTCGGTCCGAGTTCTAACGGAGCGGATTTCCGAAGATCCGGGCGCGGCCTGAATGGGGATCGCCGATGAATCGGGTGATGACATGCCGAAGGATGAAGCCGGCAGTGGACGAACGAGCGACCGGACGGACCGTCCGACGGCCTCCCGGGCCACATCACCACGCGGGAGACCGACATCGCCCGAAAAGACGCAAGGCTGTCCCGCCGATAGGCCAAGCCGCCATGGGCGCCTCAGCGGATATCGAGCGCGCATATGTCGGACTCAAGTTTGCCTGACACGTCCCCACCCCATACAGTGTGGGCACGATGACCCGGAACCGATAACCGTCAGAACCATCGAGGAAGAAGGAAGGCGTGTGCGAATCAGGCCAACGCTCATCGCCCTGATCCTGTCCGTGCTGCTAAATGGGCTGCTGGCTGTTGGATACGTGTCCGCCCGTGGCTCCTCGGCGCGCCCGGGGCGTGTGGCGGTCGAACTTGGCGGGGTAGGGGATGCCCAGACGTACTTGACCAAATACGGTCAGGATCACCGCCAGCGGCAGATGAACGAAGCGATCATGTGGCTCATGTGGGTCTCCGGCATCCTGAACGGTTATGCGGTCAAGACCGACGATGGTCCGGCGAGCGAATTGAGCATCACGATCGGGAATTTAGCCGGGGCTCTCGCCAAAGGGGAACACGTACAGGCGGCCATGCACCTGGTCAGAGTGCTTGACACGTCTATCCCGGTTTCCCGAGCGCGGCTCATCGCAGAGCAGCAGTCTCAGACGGCCTTTGATCAGACTCTGGAGTTGCTGCTGCACAAGATGAACGGGCCCGGCTGGAACCCTCTTCCCGATTAGCAACACCGTTCCCGAGAGATCGTCGCGCTCCTTGGTGCGCACGTCCGCCGACGTTGGATAAGAGGGCGCCCCGCTGCGGGCCGGCTAAAGCCGGCGTTCCGACGTCGACGGTCAAAGCCCGGCCCAGACGATCTCCTCAACCTGGTCGATGCCGGTGGCTGATGAAAGAGCGGGCCGCATCGCGCCCAACATCGACTCGATCTCGAACCGGTACGCGAGGAGGAAGGCCGTGGCCCGACGTTTCCAGCCGGGTTGGAACATAGGCCCGTCGCCATACCCGGAACGGAAGGCCGCCAGATGGTCAGGACGGCCTCGGAACAGATCGAGATAGAGGGACACAAGTTCGTAGGTAGCGTCTCCAATCCGCGCATCGGCCCAGTCGATGAGGCCCGTAATTTGAAAAGGGCCCGAGGATTCCTCGACGAAGACATGCTCGCGGGTCAGGTCTCCGTGAACGAGACACGGCGCTCGGGAGGACTCTTCTAAAACCTCATGCCAGTGCGCGCTCCATCCCCCGAAGTCCAACCGCGCCCAGATGGGTTCTCGACGCCGTCGGTCGGGCGCCGTGCGGGCAAGGTCGGACCGTTCGCACTCCGACCAGACGGCGAGGTCCGAAGCGAGGTTATCCCACGGCATTTCATGCAAGGCTCGCACGATCTGCCCGAGGGTTGTGGCTGCCGTGATCCAGGAGGCCTCCGACCAGCCAGCGGCTGCGGCTTCGAGTGGAACACCCCTCATGGAGTCGAAGACCATGTATG
>JAKATP010000206.1 GCA_021818685.1 Bacillota bacterium
GCCGTTCGGGCACTATCGGGGGCGGGGCCGCGCTGTCTGCCAGCGCCCGCTTGAAGGATAAAATCGTCACGCTGGCGGCGCACATGCTGGAAGCCTCCCGGGACGACATCGTGCTCGCGGACGGGCGCGCGGAGGTGACGGGCGTGCCGGGCCACGGCGTGCCGATCGCGGACATTGCCCGCCGCGCCTACCTGGAAGTGGGCGCGCTCCCGGAGGGCGTGGAGCCAGGGCTCGAAGTGCTGGTGCGTTACAAGCCCCCGATGGCGGCCACTTACTCGAACGGCACGCACGCCGCCGTAGTGGAGGTAGACGTCCAGAGCGGCCTCATCCAGGTGCTCGACTATGTGGCCGTGAATGACTGCGGGGTGGTCATCAACCCCACGATTGTCGAAGGGCAGATTCAAGGCGGCGTGGCTCAGGGCATCGGGAGTGCGCTGTTGGAGGAACTGCACTATGACGAGGCGGGGCAGCTCACCACGACGAGCCTCATGGACTATCTCCTGCCGACGTTCGTGGACGTGCCGCCGATGCGGGTGGAGCACATGGAGACGCCGTCGTTGAGCCTCGGCGGATTCAAGGGCATGGGCGAGGGCTCGCTCATCGCCTCGCCCCCGGCAGTCGCCAATGCGATCACGGATGCGCTGGCGCCGTTCGGTGTGCTGGTGACCGACATTCCCGTGAGCCCCGACCAGGTGCTGCGCTGGGTGACGGAGGCGCGGGCGTAACACCGATCGGACGCGCCGGACCGATCCGGATGCGTGCGGCGACGGGAGGCAACATGGCGAGCCGCACGGACACCTGGCGGATCGGCATCGACGTTGGCGGCACCAATACCGACGCCGTGCTGCTGGACGAGACGGGTCGGCTTTACGCGCAGGCCAAGACGCCCACCACCCCGGATGTGGCCGGTGGCATTGAGACCGTACTCGGCATCCTCATGGCCGACCCGCTTTATCAGGAGCGGGTCGGCCTCGTCATGCTGGGGACGACCCATTGCACGAATGCGATTGTGGAGCGGCGGGGGCTCCTGCCGGTGGCCGTCCTGCGCCTCGGGGCACCCGCCTCCACCGCGGTTCCCCCGCTTACAGATTGGCCTTCGGATCTGGCGGCCGCGCTGGACCCCCGCGTGGCGATCCTGCCGGGGGGTGCGGAATTTGACGGGCGCGAGATAAGCCCGCTCGACGAGGGCGCGGTGCGCCGGTTCGCTCGCGGACTGGAGCCTGGGCGCGCCGTGGCCGTAGTGTCCATCTTCGCACCGGTGGCTGATGCCCATGAGCGCCGCGTGGAGGCGATCATTCGTGACGTGGTGGGGTTTCCCGTCTCCGTGTCGCGCTCGGCCGCCATCGGCTCCATCGGGCTTCTGGAGCGCGAGAACGCGACGGTCCTGAACGCGGCGCTGGGCGCGGTCATAGCCACGGCCGTCGATGGTTTCACGGCCGCCGTAAGGCGCCTGGGCCTCAGGGCTCGCACCTATCTCACCCAGAACGACGGGACCCTGTTGGACCTTCAGAACGCCCGCCGCTATCCCATCTTCACCATCGCGTCGGGGCCCACCAACAGCCTTCGGGGGGCCGTCCATCTGACGGGCCTGCAAGACGCGATGGTCATTGACGTCGGGGGCACGACGACGGACGTAGGCGCCGTCACGGGCGGATTTCCGCGGGAGTCCTCGGCGACCGTGGAGCTCGGCGGGGTGCGCACGAACTTTAGGATGCCGGATCTGCTGTCCCTGGGCCTCGGCGGCGGGAGTCGCCTTCGTGCCACGGGCGGAACGATATCGGTGGGGCCGGACAGCGTGGGGTTCGAGCTCACCCGCCGGGCGCGTGTGTTTGGCGGGCCGGAGTGGACGGCCAGCGACGCCGCCGTCGCGTGCGGGCGGGTCGCGTTCGGATCGGCCAAGCGGCTGTCCGGATGGGATCCGGCGGTCCCGGAAGCCGCGCTCCGGCGCACGGACGCGATGATGGCGGAGGCGGTGGAGCGGATGCGGCTCCGGCCCGGGCCGGTGCCGGTGATTGCCGTGGGCGGGGGCGCCTTTTTGGTGCCCGACCATCTCCCGGAGGTGACCCGGGTGCATCGGCCGGCCGGGGGGGAGGTGGCCAACGCCATCGGGGCCGCCATGGCAGAAGTGAGCGGGGATGTCGACCGGGTCTACAGCCTCACGGGCCAGTCTCGCGAACAGGTGCTGCAGGCCGCGGAGACCGAGGCCGTCCGCCGGGCGATGGACGCCGGAGCGGATCCGGACGGAATCCGGATCGTGGAGCGGGAGGACCTGCCCTTGGCGTATCTACCCGGTTCCGCCACCCGCATCCGGGTCAAGGCGGTCGGGCCGCTTAGGGGACTCGGAGGGGCCGATTATGCGCGAACTTGATCGAGAGGATCTGAAGGACATCGCGGCCGGGGCGGCCCTTCTCGGAACGGGCGGCGGGGGGAGCCCGTATCTCGGCCGGCTGGTGGTGGAGGGGGTCCTCACCCCCGGACGGCGCATTCGAGTGGCCGAGGCGGGCGATCTGGCCGGCGACACCCCGGTCGCGGCCATGTTTGGGCTCGGGGCGCCGACCGTCGGTATCGAGAAGATCCGGAGCGGCACGGAGGCCCTGACGGCCCTGTCAGCCCTGGAACGGTACGTGGGCCACTCCTTCGGCGCCATCGCCCCCATCGAGATGGGGGGATCAAATTCCATGATTCCGCTGGCGCTGGCGGCCCTCACCGACCTGCCGGTGCTGAATCTCGATGGGATGGGGCGGGCATTTCCCGAGGTGCAGATGGTGACGTACTCCGTCTACGGCATCGCGGCCGGTCCCATGGCGGTGGCCGACGAGCGGGGCAATGTCGCGGTGATGGAGGCGCGGGACGATCGCTTCATGGAACGCATGGCACGGGCGGTGACCGTGGTCCAGGGAGGGCACGCCGATGCGGTCGGTTACCCGGCGACGGCGGAGCGGTTTTGGGCGACAGGCATTCCCGGCACCCTGAGCCTGGCCGCTGCTATCGGTCGGGTGCTCCGGCAGGGACATCCGGCCCTCGCGGAACTCCTCCCGCTCGTCCGGGGCGGGATCGTGTTTGAGGGCAAGATCTCGGACTTGAAACGCCATACAGTAGGTGGGTTTGCCCGTGGCGAGGCAGCCCTCACCGGCACCGGCGGGGACTCTGGACGGATCGCCCGCCTCGTGTTCCAAAACGAGAACCTGGGTCTCTTTGTCGACCGGCAGCCGGTGGTGACGGTGCCGGACCTCATTACCCTTCTCGATTATGAGTCCTCGACTCCGCTCACCACCGAAGTGCTGCGCTATGGCTTTCGAGTGCGCGTGCTGGCCATGCCCTGCCACGCTCTCTGGCGGACGCCGGAGGCGCTCTCGGTAGCGGGCCCCCGGGCCTTTGGCTATGATTTTGACTTTGAGCCCTGGGACGCCCGTGTGGTCGGCGGGACCCTGTCTGACGACGGGTGAGTCAGCGACCTGCCCCCAAAGGGCAGGGTCGTCTCCAAGGGCCGTGTCGCCGTTCGCCGTCCCCGGAGGTTCACAGCGACGGGCCGGGGAGGGGCGGCGGTCGGATCGTCCGCCAGCGGGGGAACGTTCAGAGTGCGGGCGGTGAGGCTCTGGGTGATGCGACCGGTCGTGGAGATGGCGGGCATGGTCCCCGACGGCCCGGTTGCGTAGCAGGGCCTCCGGGCCTCGGCGTAGGGACCCGGCGTGGATGGGACGGGAAGCCGGTCAAGAAGCTTTCAGAAGAGCCGCGGGAAGGGGCGGTGTCGGGGAGCCGCCATCGGAAGGGGCGCGGAGGACGGCCAACCCCTGACCGTTGCCTTTGTGGAGAGCGTCCACGTTCCGCCGGACCGGCGAAGTGGCGTCGTGGGCCGTAGTGGGGCGTATTATGGAAGAC
>JAKATP010000041.1 GCA_021818685.1 Bacillota bacterium
TCCGCTGCTAAAAACAGAAAAACCCTGCAAGCGTTGCAGGGCTTCAAATTTAAGTGGTGCCGCAGGGCGGAATCGAACCGCCGACACGAGGATTTTCAGTCCTCTGCTCTACCGACTGAGCTACCGCGGCACGATCATCTAAAAAATGGCGGAGGCGACGGGATTCGAACCCGCGATCTCATGCGTGACAGGCATGTGTGTTAGGCCAGCTACACCACGCCTCCGCGTAAACTTGGTGGGCGAAACAGGGTTTGAACCTGTGACCCCCTGCTTGTAAGGCAGGTGCTCTCCCACTGAGCTATTCGCCCTTCATGGCGACTGCCTGCACATTATATCGGGCAAGGGCAGGACGGTCAAACGCCGCTTGCCCAGATTATTTTGCTTGCCGCGAGCGGCTCATCACCAGCACGCGATAAGTGCCGGTGTCGGCACCCGACATCACTGCGAACAGTACCGCTTGATGATACCATCCGAGCACGCGAACGTCCTCATAAGGAAGTGGCAACGTGACGACGTGCCTAGTCGTCAGAATCACCAGTCGGGGATGACGACTCGGCCCGATGACATAAGCCGCGACGAGATGGCCTGGCTCCACCATTGGCCTCGCTGCCGGAAGCGGTGCTAAAAGCGTCGCCGCTAGGTTGCCGTTGTGCCACCAGTAGACCTTCTTCTTGCCCCATCCGATGATGGTACCGTCCGGCATCGTCCAGGCTGGTGCCTCCGGCATGGTTTGCAATATCTGGCGGCCGTAAACGAGCGAGCCGCTCGTGGTCACGGCGGCCAGATTGGTTCCACTGCCGCCGAAGGTCGCGATGACCTGCGGCTTTACCGCCCCGACAAAGGTGACGGTGCTCCGGGCGGATAGCGCGTAAAAGCCCGTCCCCTCTGGTCCCGTGCCGAGAAAGAGCCCGGTCGGGCTCACACTCGACCACACGAAGCGGTCAACGGTATAGCCGGAAAGACTCTCGGGCGGATGCTTCACCGTCGAGGTAAGGAGCGCAGTCCGGGTTCCAGGATCGACGAGGACGGCTTTTGTCCCTTGTGGAGCTCCGTACACCAAACCCTGAAGGCCCATGAGCACCTGTCCGGTACCCGATACCAGAAGCCGCCACACGCCGGCACCCGAAGGTTCCGGCACATCTTCCCAGGCAGCAGCCACGGACGACAGGCGGATCGCGGACGCCGGTCCGACCAGCTGGTAGACGCCGGTCGCGGTCACGAGGAACTGCCGCCCATCCCGCGTCAGCAGGCCGCCGGCGGTCTTTGATATGCGAACGATGGGGGCCGCAGGTTGATGTGCGACATGGCCCGCCGCCACCCGGTGAAGACCGTAAATCTGCGCTGTCAGGAACGCGAGCAAGAGGAGCCACGTCCACGGGCGCTGCATCAGATCCCCTCCGGCTCACGGTATGAGGGACTCGTCCCCGTCATGCCGCATCTGAGGCCTGCGGGGGAACTCGATGGCCCGGACCTTACGGTCCGGGCCATGTCTCGACATGATCTAGGCGGAGAGAGGCTGTCAGGCGTTTTGCTTATGCTGGCGGAGCGCTTCGGTCAACGCCGGCACCACCTGAAACAGGTCCCCCACGATGCCGTAGTTGGCCACCTTGAAGATGGGGGCCTCGGCATCGTTGTTGATGGCGACAATATACTTCGAGCCCGAGATGCCGGCCACATGCTGGATGGCACCCGAAATGCCGACGGCGATATACAGGTCCGGGCTTACGACCTTCCCGGTCTGGCCTACGTGATAGGAATGAGGAACCCAGCCCTCATCCGCCACCGGTCGTGACGAGCCCACGGCCGCTCCTAATTCGGCCGCGAGCTCGTCCAGGATCCGGAAGTTGTCGCCCGACTTCATCCCCCGCCCACCCGAGACGATAACCGACGCCTCCGTCAGCTCGAGCGTATCGGACTGACCGCGCTCCACCCCGGAAACCCGGGCCATCGGAGCGGCGCCGGCCTCGCCCAGATCCGGTTCCACCACGGACGCCGGACCCGCCCCGGTTTCCGTGACCGGCTGGACGTTCGGCCGCAGGCTGAACATGGCCGGCCGTCCCGTCACCCGCACTCGGGTAAACGCTTTCCCGGCATACACAGGCCGTGTCGCCAGCACATCGTCGCCATCCCGCACGAGTGCCGTGCAGTCCGTGACGAGGCCAGCCCCCGTCAGTCCGCTTACCCGGGGGGACAGATCTTTTCCCCAGGAGGTGGCAGGATAGAGGACCACGTCAGGCTCTTCGCCTTTAATAATGGCGGCCAGCGCTTCGGCGAAGCCGTCCGAACTGTAGTGGGAAAACCGCTCCCCTTCGGCCGCAATCAGACGGGTAGCGCCGTGGCGGCCCGCCTCTTCCGCCAGGCTCCTCGCACCCGGCCCGAAGGCCACGGCCGTCACATCTCCGCCGCCCAGGGCCTTTGCGGTCGAAATCACCTCGCGACTCACCCGCCGCATCTGTCCATCGGTCTGCTCAATGACGATAAGATAGCCGCCCATGCTCGACCCCCTAAATGATGTGGGCTTCGGTGTGAAGCAGTCGAACCAGCTCACGCGCCGCCTCGGCCGGATCACCCGTGAGAATCCGTCCCTCAGGCCGCCCGGGGGGTGCGAAGAACTGCTCCACCCGCACCCGGCACATCGCGCGGAGGGTATCGGCGTCGAGGCCTAGATCGGCCACCCCAATGGTCTCAAGCGGCTTGCGCTTCGCTTTCATGATGTTCGGCAGGGTCGGGTAGCGCGGCGTGTTGAGCCCTCGCTGCGCCCCCAGCACGGCCGGCATCGGGAGCTCCACGATTTCCTCGGCTCCCTCAAGTTCACGCCGCACACTAAGTCGGCGCCCCGCCGCGTCGATGTGGCAGGCCAGCACCACCATCGCCTGCGGCAGCCCGAGATGGACGGCCACCAGCGGGCCCACCTGAGCCGCGTCGTCGTCTACAGCCTGCTTGCCACACCAGATAAGATCCCAGGACTCGCGCCGGAGCGCCTCCGCGAGAATCTTGGCCACCGCCAGGTGGTCCACGCCCACGCCGGCCAGGCCGTCATCCGACACCCGCACGGCGCGATCGGCTCCCATGGCGAGGCCCTGGCGCAGTACGTCGTCGACGCGCGCTGAGCCGAAGCTCACCAGAACCACCTCGCCGCCCTCACGGTCCCGAATCTGCAGCGCCTCTTCCAGCGCAAACTCGTCATAGGGGTTCATGACCCACTTGATGCCGTCCGTGACGATCCCGCTGCCGTCCGGCTTCACCTGAATCCGGGTCGCGGTGTCCGGCACCTCTTTAATCAAGACTGCAATCTGCATCCGCTCGGCCGTCTCCTTCCGTCACGTGAATCGCCCCACCCGTCCCGTCAGCCGTCCCGAGCCACCCCCGGAGGTGAGCGCCTCCCTGCCTGCCTCCCGCCGGTCCCCCAAACGCCGGTCCGGCCCGCCGTCGCTCAGCCTGACAGCACGTCGGCCAGCGCCCGTGCCACCGCCCTTGTTAAGGGCGCCTCGTCTCGGAGGAGGACCGTTCGCACGTCGAGCAGCACGGCTCCCTCCTCCACCCGGGCCACCACGGGCGGCGTCTGCCGACGGAGCGACGCCTCGAGGCGCTGGGCCGGTACCGCTGGCCCCTCAATCCTTACCACGGCCGTCGGCATCTCCACCCCGGGCAGGGAGCCGCCCCCGACGGGCGCCCGCGACGCCCGGACGCTGATCCGAACCCCCGACGGGGTTCCGGCCTGCCGACGGATACGCCGTGCGAGCGCATCCGCCCGTCGTTTCAGATCCTGCGGCGACGCGTTCAACATGGTCCACAGGGGGATGCTGTCGGCCTTACCTTCGCGGTAGAGCCGCAGCGTGAGCTCGAGTGCCGCCAGCGTCATCTTGTCCACCCGCAGGGCGCGCGCGAGAGGATTCCCCTTCAGGCGGTCGATCAGTGCCTTGCGACCGGCGATGATGCCCGCCTGCGGCCCCCCGAGAAGCTTGTCCCCGGAGAAGGTGATCAGATCGACGCCGGCCTTTAAGACCTCACCCACAGAGGGCTCCACGAAGCCCTCAAGCGTGAGCGGACTCAGGACGCCTGAACCGAGGTCCTCCATGACCGGCACCGACAGCTCCCGCCCGAGCGCCGCCAGCTCTGCAGCCTCCGTCGACTCCACGAAGCCCGACAGCCGGAAGTTTGAGGTATGGACCTTCAAGAAGAGCGCCGTCTCCGGTCCGGCCGCCCGCCGGTAATCGGCGAGCCGGGTCTTGTTGGTGGTGCCCACCTCGACGAGGCGGGCACCACTCGCCGCCATCACGTCGGGGATGCGGAACGACCCCCCGATCTCGACCAGTTGGCCGCGCGAGACCACCACCTCGCGGCCGCGGGCCAATTCATAGAGGGCCAAGAAGACGGCGGCCGCATTGTTGTTGACGGCCATGGCCGCCTCGGCTCCCGTGATGGCGATGAGCTCCTGTTGCACATGGACGTGCCGCGAACCGCGCACGCCCCGGTCCACGTCGTACTCCAGCGTGGAATAGCCGGCGGCCACCGCCGCTACCTCGGCCGCCACCGTCTCTGCCAGGGGTGCGCGGCCGAGATTGGTGTGCAGCACGACGCCCGTTGCGTTGATGACAGGCCGGAGGCTCGGGCGCCCATAGCGGTCGGCAAGCCGCCTGGCATCCGTGGCGACGTCGGCTAAGACCTGTTCCGGTCGCTCTCCCTCCGCGATGCGTGCACGGGCACGGGCGATGGCGGCCTGTGCCGCCTCCACCCGCCATACAGCCGGCATCTCCGGTGGCAGGGAGGCCGACAGCGCATGCACGGCCGGCAAGCCTCGAAAGCGCGCGCCCGCATCCGTGGTCGAAGGGCGCTCAGACCGGTGCGCCATCGTGGTCCTCAGCCGGCGTCGTGTCGGCCTCGATGCCAAGGCTCGAATCGAGATTGAGGAGGCCGTCGGTCTCGAAGCGGTCGTCGGCGTTCAATTCGTAGAGCTCCTCGGACACGTTGTCGGGAGCCTTTGGTCGGCGCCGCCTCTCCTCCTGCCCACGTTTGTACATGGCCGCCCCCTTTTTGTCAGGACCGTCCCACTCTTATCTCCCGTCCCACGTCCCTGGCACGACTCCGGAGATCTCTTCGATCCATTCTAGCAATCCCTCTCGGTCATCGAGCCTGAGACAGCCAGCCGGCGGCGTCGATGGCAAAGTACGTGAGGATAAGGTCGGCGCCGGCCCGCTTGATAGCCGTCAGGGCCTCGAGCGCTACACTCCGCTCGTCCACATAGCCTGCCGCCGCGGCCGCCTTCACCATGCTGTACTCCCCGCTCACCTGATAGGCAGCCAGCGGCAGCACGATGGCCTCCCGCACGCGCCGGACGATGTCAAGATAAGGGAGCGCTGGTTTGACCATGATGAGGTCAGCGCCTTCGTTGACGTCGAGCGCCACTTCGCGAAGCGCCTCCCGGCCGTTGCCGGGGTCCATCTGGTAGCCCCGCCGATCCCCAAACGCGGGCGCACTCTCGGCCGCCTCCCGGAACGGGGCGTAATAAGACGAAGCGTATTTGGCCGCATAAGACATGATGAGGGTCTCCTGGCGGCCCGACTCGTCTAAGGCGCGCCGGATGGCCGCCACCCGCCCGTCCATCATGTCCGAAGGCGCGATGACATCCGCACCGGCTTCGGCAAAGCGCACCGCCCCCTCCGCCAGCCTCGCCAGAGTCGGATCGTTCTCGACCTGTCCCTCCGGCCCCAGAATGCCGCAGTGTCCGTGGTCCGTGTAGTCACAAAGACACAGATCGCACATGACGACCAGATCCGAAAAGCGCTCTTTAATCCGCCGCACGGCGCCCGGCACCACCCCGTCCGGTGCGCTGAGGTGCGACCCTACGGCGTCCTTCGCGGGCGGAATCCCAAAGAGGAGCACGCTTTTGATACCGGCCGCCACAGCCCGCTCCACCTCTTCCACCACCCGGTCCTGCGGCCATTGAAAGACTCCCGGCATCGACACCACGCGACGCGGCTCGCCTCCCGCCGGCCGCACAAAGAGGGGATAGATGAAGTCCTCAGGCCGAAGGACCGTCTCCCGCACCAGGTCTCTTAAGGCGGCCGTCTTCCGCAGTCTTCGCGGACGGGCGTTCGGGTACATGACACGCTCCCTTGTTCAACCGACGCCTTTCGCGTCAGCGAGAAATGCTGCCCGCCCCCGAAAGACATCGGGAGAGGGCTTCCACGATACCGCCCGGTCCCGGCGAGCGAGCCTCGGCCGCCACCGGCAGACGAAGCTCTTCCATGACCTGACGGGTGGCGGGACCGATGGCGACGAGGCAACAGGATGTGAGTCGCCGCCGGCCCGCCTCCGATAATTGCCGCACCAGAAACCGAGCGCTCGAACCCGACGTGAAGGCGACCGCGTCGATGGACCCGGACAGAAGCTCCGGCTCCACCCATTCTGCCAACAGGGCCGCTCGGGTGCGATACACGACGGCTTCGTCCACCACCGCGCCTAACGCCCGGAGCCCACTTGCGAGAGCCGGCGCGCGCCGTTCACCCGTCGCAATCAAGATCGCCTGTCCCACTGGCTTTACGGCCCGGAACAGTTCCAGGAGCCCCTGCTGCCGCGAGCGCCCCGGCTCGGGCACCAGGTCCACCAAGAGGCCCATGTCCTGCAGCCGCCGTCTCGTCTCGGGCCCCACGGCCGCGATCCGGGCATCGAAGGATCGGATGTCACGCCCAAGGTAGCGAAGACGGTCAAAAAAGGCCTCCACTCCGTTTTGGGAGGTGAACACAACCCACCGGTAGCGCTCAAGCCCGTGTAAGAGCGGATCCACGCGGCGCCAATCTGGCGCCGCCATCTCCAAAACGGGCGCTTCCAGTGCGACCGCCCCGGCGTCTTCCAGGAGAAATCGCAGCGGTCCCACCTGTGCCTGGGTGCGCAAGAGGAGGACCCGCCGCCCCTCGAGCGGCGGCCGCGCAAGCCGCGGCACCCCGACCAGCACACCGTCCACCACGTCTTCCGGTCCGGCATACGCGAAGGCGCCGAGCGCGGCAGGACCGTACAGCGGCAAGCCGCGACGGTCAATCAAGACGGCGTCGACATCGGACCCCCACTCGGCCGTGAGGCGCTTCACCAAAGCCGGGAGGCCGGCTCCCGTGTCCAGATGCACGAAGTTCTCCCGGCTCAGCGCAGAGCCCTTATCCGCGGGCGCTACCAGGAACCGGGCCCGCGCTGCATCTTCCGGCCGCACCCACGGCACCACCTCGACCAGATGGCCGCGGGCGGCGAGGGGGTGCATCTCCGCCCCCATCACGCTGAGGGCGCGCTCGGGGGAGACGACCCGCACCACCTGCCGCCCCCGTCCGGCCTCTTCGGAGAGCGTCCGCATCGCCTCCTCGGCGGATTGCACCACTACCGTTTCGGCGCCGGGCAGGGGCAGCAGGCCGTACAGCGAGGCATCTTTGTCCACCACCAGCACATCGGCCGTCTGCAGAACATGGATCGCACGCCGGGTCTGGTAGCGCGGGTCCGCGATTAAGGTGACGAGGGCGATGCGGCCACTCATGCCGAGTCTCCCTCCCCCCGGCCCCCTACCTCCGCGACGACCCAGCTGACGCCCGCCTCAAGGTCGGTCCCCCGCCAGTTGAGCGAGAGCGCGGATCGGCCGGGCGGCGCATAATACACGTAAAGGTTCCAGATGTCCTCGCGCTCCTCCCGTACGGCGTACGCCCCGAGCGGAATCTGGCAGCTGCCACCGCAGGCCGCCATCACCGCTCGCTCGGCGCTATAGGCCGCATGAACCTTTGGATCCGCCAGGAGCCGGGCCGCCTTGAGATTCTCGGCGTCCTCGGCCCGGACCTCAAGTCCGAGCGCTCCCTGGCCGGGGGACGGCACCATCCAGGCCGGATCCAGGTAACGGGCGACCCGGCCCGCCTGGCCCATGCGGTGCAGTCCCGCGGCCGCCAGGATGAGGGCGTCCACGTCGGATCCGAGCTTCTTCAGGCGGGTGTCGAGATTCCCCCGCACCCCGACAATCTCATGCGTCGGATGGGCGGTCCGCCAGATAGCCTCCCGGCGCAGGCTCGAGGTGCCGATGCGGGCGTCGGCCGGAAGCTTGTCCGGATCCGCTCCCGGCGCCACCACCAGGGCATCGCGGGGATCTTCGCGGGCCGTCACCGCGCCCAGCACGCAACCGGCGGGCAGGGTCGAGGGCAGGTCTTTTAAGGAGTGCACGGCCACATCGATGCGCCCTCCTAAGAGCGCCTCTTCGATCTCCTTCGTGAAGAGGCCCTGGCTTCCGATCTCATGAAGCCGTCGGTCCCGGACCTGATCTCCACGGGTCTCCAGCACCACGAGGTCGACGTCATAGCCGGCCTCGACCCACCGCTCCCGCACCCAGGCCGCCTGCACCAGCGCGAGCGCGCTTCCCCTCGTTCCCACCCGAAGCTTCACCGGACACCCCTTCAGTTACGGACTGCCGACATAGTTGTGCCAACCATGCACGGCCAGGTTGACCCCAAAGAAATTCCCCGCCACAAATAAGAAAGCCGCCAGCGAAAGCCAGGCCGCACGGTGGCCGCCGAGGCCCCGCCAGCGTGCGGCCAGGTACAGCGCGTATACGCCCCAGGTTATCAGGGACCATGTCTCTTTGGCGGTCCAGGCCCAGTAAACGCCCGTAACCCGCCGCGCCCAGTACACCCCGCCCGCCATCGCCAGCGTCAAGAGCACCATGCCCGCCTCCACCAGCCGGCGGCTGCAGCGGTCGCTCTCCTGCAGGGCGGGCAGACGGTAGTAGAACACGCGCGGCTCCTTCTTGCGCAGCTCCCGCTCCTTTTCGAGGTACATGAGCCCCGCCGCGGCGGCGAGGAGAAACGCCGCGTAAGCCGTCACGGCCAACACCACGTGCAGCGCAAGCCACGTTCCCGACAGGGCCGGCGGAACGGCCCCCGGCACGGCACTCGGAAACACCAGCCCGGCAATGAAGAGGGCAGCCAGCACGGGCACCAGAAAGCCCCCGAGCGATTCCCAACCCGGGTGGCGCACCGCCAGCAGGAAGGCGCCCGAAGCCACAAAGACCAACAGGTCCAAGAACAGGTGGGGCGTGACGGCCGGAAAGCCATGAAGCCGGAGGGCGTCGGCCCCCAGCGCGGCGGCCAGCAACAAGAAGGCCAGCGTCCACACCAAGCGGGCCGGCCGGGCCAGCACCGGCCGGTAAAAACTTTCCACGAAGAGCACGCCCGACACCACGAGGGACGCGGCCACGAGCGCCTCGATGAGGACAGCCATCGCTACTCGCGGGGTGACGCGGGGGAGGTTGCATCCTCATCGAGCCGGAACAGACTCCGCAGGGCGTTCAGATATACGGCGCCCTCCGGATCCTGCGCCCACCCCCGGATGCTGACCATCGGATCATTCAGCATCTTGTTGATGATGAGCTCGGTGGTACGTTCCACCACCGCCCGCTCCTCCGGGGAGAGCCCGGGAAGCCGTCGGAGCGCCCCCTCCAGCTCCCGCTGCCGGATCTGCTCGGCCTTCTCTCGCAGCGACCGGATGAGCGGGGCCACCTCGGTCACGTCGAGGTCGTGCTGCAGGCGGAGGGCCTCCTCGTGAATGATGGTCTCCACGGCGGCGGCGGCGCGCTTGCGGCGCTCCCGATTTACATCGACCACCGAGCGCAGATCATCTACGTCATAGCGAAACACCGACTCCGACAGGCGTTCTATGCCGGGCGTCACGACGCGCGGCACCGACACGTCCAAGAAGACCCAGGGGCGCCCCCGGCGCCGACGGATGCCGGCCCGGACGGCCGCCTCCTCGACCAGTGGTCCCGGCGCCTGGGTGGAAAGTACGACCAGATCCGCGCGGTCCAGCAGGGAGGGCAGATCCGCCAGCGGGTGGGCTTCCCCGTGGAGCTCGCTTGCGAGCATCCGGGCTCGCTCGGGGGTGCGGTTCAACACCCAGAGCTGGCCAATGCCGGCCGACTTCAGATGGCGGCCGACAAGCGCCCCCATGTCCCCCGCCCCCACCACCAGGGCGGTGAGGGGCCCGAGACTGCCGAAAACCTTCTTCGCGATCTCCACACCCGCATAGCCCATGGAAAGGGCGTTCTCCGAAATCGCGGTCTCCGCGTGGGCGCGCTTGCCCACCCGCAGCGCGGCCAGGAACAACCGGTGGAGGGGCCCCACCCGTCCCCGTCGCTGCGCGTCCAGATAGGCGTCTTTCACCTGACCCAGAATCTGGGTCTCGCCGTACATCATCGAATCGAGTCCGGCGGCCACCCGAAAAAGATGGTTAATGGCCGCATCGCCCCCGAAGAGGAAGGCGGCCTCCGACAGTACGGGCGGCGACACCTGCACGATGCGGGCCCACGTCTCGGTCACCCGGCCGGCATCGTGAGGGCCTGTCCAGTAAATTTCCGTGCGGTTGCACGTCGACAGCACCACGAGTCCTTGAGACTCCGGACTCTCGTCCGGTGTCAGCGCGTCGTAGAACCGATCGCAGTCAGGCCCGCTAAGCGCCAGCTGTTCGCGAAGCGCAAGCGGGGCGTCGTCATGACTCACGCCCAGGACCATCAACTGCACGACCGCATCTCCTCGCCATCCACACGGATCATACCATGCCGACAGCATGCGAGGCGGGCGTCGCATGCGCCCGCCTCGTCCGCCTTCTCCTAGCCGAGCACCTCACGCACGGCGTCTGCCACCTGCCACGGCATCGTCACGACCCGGGCTCCGGCCGCGGTCAGCGCCTTCTCCTTGCTCTCGAGCGTGCCCACCCCCCGTTCGATGATGGCACCGGCGTGCCCCATGCGCTTGCCGGGCGGGGAGGCGCGGCCCGCTAGATAGGCCACAACCGGCTTTCCGAGCTCTTTTAGATAAAGGGACGCCTCTTCTTCCGCACGGCCCCCAATCTCCCCCACCATGACCACCGCACGGGTGTCGGGGTCACGCTTAAAGTGGTGCAGCACGCTGATGAAGGTCTGTCCCACCACCGGATCGCCCCCCATGCCGAGCACCGTCGACTGTCCGAGGCCGGCATTTGTCAGGGCAAAGGCGATCTCGTAGGAGAGGGTGCCAGAGCGGGCCACGACGCCCACGGGACCCGGCTGGTAGATGTGGTTCGGCATGATCCCCATCTTCGTGCCCTCACCCGGCGAGATGATGCCGAAGGTATTGGGACCGATGACGGTGGCCTCCAAGTCCTCGGCCCGGGTCACGATGGCGATGCTGTCCTGAACCGGCACGTGCTCGGGAATCATGACCAAAAGCCGGATCCCGTTCTCCAGCGCTTCGAAGGCGGCATCCTTCGCATAGGGGGCGGGCACGAATACGATCGAGGCGTCAGCGCCCGTCTCGCGCACGGCGTCGCGCACCGCGTTGAACACCGGCACGCCTTCCACCTCGCTGCCGCCCTTGCCGGGCGAGATGCCGCCCACCACGTTCGCCCCGTAAGCCCGCATTTGCCGGGTATGAAACTGTCCTTGGTTACCGGTCATCCCCTGCACCAGAATCTTGTGGTGCCGGTTCAACATGATGGCCATCAGCGTCCCTCCTCGGCCAGCCGTACGGCTTCCTGCGCGGCCTGGGCCATCTCGGAGTACGCCGAGATGCCGGCCTGGGCCAAGAGCGCCACCCCGGCCTGCTCGTTGGTGCCGACCAGGCGGACCACCAGCGGCACCGGGATCCCCCGGCTTTCCCGTACCTGCAGGATCGCCTTGGCCACGTCGTCGCAGCGGGTGATGCCCCCGAAGATGTTCACGAAGATGACCCGGGGATTCATGGACACCAGGACTCCGAGCGCCTCGGCCGTCGGTTCTACCGACGCGCCTCCGCCGGCATCTAAGAAGTTTTTCGGACGGCCCCCGAAATGCTGCACGGCGTCCAGGGTAGCCATCGCCATCCCGGCGCCGTTCGCCATGATGGCAATATCCCCGTCCAGCTCCACGAAGGCGAGCCCCAAGTCCCGCACCTTCAACTCGATGGGGGTGCCCTCATCTACACGGGGGAGCTCTTGGTGCCGGTACAGGGCGCTGTCATCGATGTTGAGGCGGGCGTCGGCCGCCACCAGATGGCCGCCTGCCACGGCCAAGGGATTGATCTCCACGAGCTCGGCGTCGTATTGCTGGTAGACGCCGTAGAGCTTCTCCACCAGCGCCCCGAATTCACGGGCGAGGCTGCCGTCGAGACCGAGGTCGTACGCCATCTCCTTGCCGAAGTACGGCATCACCCCGACGCGCGGATCGACGTGCCGGCGCACAATAGCGGCATCGTCCACGTCCTCAATCTCGACCCCGCCCTCGGAAGACGCCATCACGAGCGGCTTTTTCGCCCCCCGGTCCGTCGTGACCGACACATAAAGCTCCCGCTCGATGTCCAGTTTGCCTTCGGCATAAAGCCGCTCGACCGTGTACCCTTTCAGATCCATACCCAGGATCTGAGCGGCCACCGCCGGCGCCTCCTCGGGTGTGGCGGCAAATTTAATGCCGCCCGCCTTGCCGCGTCCGCCCACCAGGACCTGGGCCTTCAGGGCCGCGGGCCCGATGGCCGCCACCGCCTCCCGAGCGTCGTCGGGCGTGTCCACCAGCCGGCCGGGCGGGATGGGCACCCCCGCCTTCCCCAGCACCTCTTTGGCCAGATACTCGTATAACTTCATCCGCATCCTCCCTCTGGCCGTTTCGCCGAACAGGACTTCAGGATTGCAAAAGCGCCATCGGTCCGCGCACGGCCTGCACGGAGACCCGGAACGCCTCTTGTTCCTCCGGCGTCAGGTCCACTTCGATGACTTTTTCGATACCGTGGCCACCCAGGATAGCCGGCACGCCCACGTACAGATCCCGCTCGCCGTACTCCCCGTCCAGGTGCGCGATGACGGGCAGGATGCGGCGCTCGTCCTGCAGGATCGCCTGCATCATGACGTTCAGCGACGAGCCCGGTGCATAGTAGGCGGACAGCTTCAGGAGATTCACGATCTCCCCACCCCCCACGCGGGTCCGCTGCACGATGGCGTCGATCGTCTCTTTCGGAAGGAGCTTCTCCACGGGAATCCCACCCGCGTAGGAGTAGCGCACGAGCGGCACCATGGCGTCGCCGTGCCCTCCCATCACGAAGGCCGTCACATCCTTGGGCGACAGGTTCAACGCCTCGGCCAGAAAGGTGCGAAACCGGGCCGAATCCAGCACGCCCGCCTGTCCGAGCACCCGTGGGTACGGGAACCCCGAGGCCTTCTGCGCCACGTAGGTCATGACGTCGGCGGGGTTCGTCAGCACGATAATGATGGAATCGGGCGACAGGGCCGACGCCTTCTTGGCCACATCGCCGACGATGTCGGCATTTACCTTCAAGAGGTCGTCCCGACTCATGCCCGGCTTGCGGGGCATGCCGGCGGTGATGACGATGAGATCGGAATGGGCCGTGTCGGCATAGTCATTGGTGCCCACGACGCGGGCGTCAAAGCCCTCAATGGGTCCCGACTCCCAGATATCGAGCGCCTTGCCCTGAGGGATTCCCTCCATCACGTCCACCAGGACCACATCCCCGAGTCCCTTCAGGGCCGCGATGTGGGCCGTGGTGGCGCCCGTGGCGCCCGACCCTATGACGGTAATCTTCCGCCGTCGAAACATGCGATCGCCTCGCTTTCAGAATTCCCCTCAGCCCAGCTGCCGGATGACAGCGTCCGCAAACTCCGAGGTCTTGACCTCGGTGGCGTCGGTCATGAGGCGGGCCAGGTCGTAGGTGACCGTCTTTTGCTGGATGGCAGCCGCCATCGCCGCATAGAGGGCGTCGGCCGCTTCGTTCCAGCCCATGTGCTGCAGCATCATCACCGCCGACAGCATCAGCGAACTCGGGTTCACCTTATCCAGATCGGCGTATTTGGGAGCTGTGCCGTGCGTGGCTTCAAACATCGCGATCCCATCGGACATGTTGGCGCCGGGAGCCATGCCCACGCCACCCACCTGAGCCGCGAGACCGTCCGAGATATAATCGCCGTTCAGGTTAGGCGTCGCGATGACGTCGTACTCCGTGGGCCGCAAAAGGACCTGCTGAAACATGATGTCCGCAATGCGATCCTTCAAGAGCAGACGGCCCGCCGGCATCTTGCCGTCGTAACGCTCCCACAGTTCATCCTCGGTCACGACCCGGTCCGCATACTCCTCACGGGCCAGCTCATAACCCCATTCACGGAAGGCCCCCTCCGTAAACTTCATGATGTTGCCCTTGTGCATCAGCGTGACCGAGCGGCGCCGGTTGTGCAGGGCGTATTCGATGGCGGCGCGCACCAGACGCTGCGATCCCCGGCGCGTCATCGGCTTCACACCGATGCCGGCATCCGGCGACACCGGCTTTTTCAGCTCCTCGGTGATAAAGGCCGCGAGCCTTCGCGCATCCTCGGATCCGGCCTGCCATTCAATGCCGGTGTACACGTCTTCCGTATTTTCCCGAAACACCACCATATCCACCTTTTCGGCCTCGCGCATAGGGCTCGGCACCCCGGCGATATACCGGATGGGACGCACGCAGGCGTAGAGGTCGAGCTCTTGACGGAGTGTCACGTTCAGCGAGCGAATGCCGCCGCCCACGGGGGTGGTGAGGGGACCCTTGATCGAGATCCGGTATCTGCGGGCGGCCTCGAGAGTGGCCTCCGGAAGCCATTGGCCGGTCCGTTTATAGGCCTTCTCGCCGGCCAGCACCTCCATCCAGGCGATGCCCCGGCGGCCGCTGTAGGCGTGGGCGACGGCGGCGTCGACAGCCCGGACCGTAGCCCTCCAAATGTCAGGTCCCGTTCCATCCCCTTCGATAAATGGAATGATGGGGTGGTCGGGGACCTGGAATGCGTTATGTTCCCAGCGAATCGGTTCTCCATCCGTCGGAATCTCGTAAGGTTCACCCGTGCTCATACTCTCATCTTCTTCCGTCGAGCTTCCGTCGATCGTCCGTTGATCTTCCGGCCCGGGTCCGTCCCACAGCCCTCCGGACTACCTCCCGGCGTCCATCATGCCCGGTTCGAACCGCCGGCCGCAGCGAAGCCGCCCGTCCGCCGGAGCCGTTGCCGACCGCGCGGCCCGTGCGTAGGCGCCGGGCTCGCACGAGCCCGGATCCTTTCCCATCATGGCACAAGCGTCCCGTCTCTGCACCCGAAAATTGCCTTCAGTTCCCGGCCGGCGATATGTTGCTGAGGCCGTTTGGCAGCGGCGCCGCCGGCAGCACCAGGTGCGGCACACTCTTGATGGTCATGGTGCGTCCCTCGGCCGTGGACACCTGCTGGAGGCCGCCCGGGAGCTCCAGCGCCTGCGTCATCGTGGCCGGCGGGCCGATGGCCTGGATGGTGAAGGGCGCATCCTCCTGGGTGTTGTTAATAAGAATGTAGTTGCTGGCGTTTCGAATCTCCGTCTCGGGCGTGATGCGCTGGCCGTTGATAGCGATGGCCTCGGCCCCCGCGGCGCGCAGCTCGTTCACCATCTGCAGGAGGTCGAGGTCGGCAATCTGAAAGGCGGCGGGGGCGCTGCCGTTTGACCACGTCACGCTGATGCCCGGGCCCTGTACGGCAATCGTCCCCGCCAGCATTTCCGCGTTGATGAGTTCGTGCGCGAGACGGGCGGCTGCCGCCTGGGCTGAGAGCTTGGCATTCAGCTCCTGCTGGAGGCGGTTGACCTCATTCGACAGGGCCGTGCGGCGCTGGTCCGCCTGCCTGAGCTGCTGCAAAAGCTGCTGGGTATTGGTCGGTGGGGGCACGACATGCTGGAGGCGGGCCTGCACGACAAAAAAGATGCCCACCAGCATGGCTGCCAGGCCCACCATGATCCGACCGGAATCGAGCCGCACCCAAAACCCTCCGCGCACATTATAGCGGGCGCTCGGTCCCCTCTGGCAGAGGAGTCGCGGCGCCGCGCTGCGAATATCTAGGCGGATCCTGCAGGCACCACCCAGGGAGGCATTATGGCTGTTCGCATCGTGACCAACGGACCGTGCCCCACGCTGCAGCTGAAGGCGCTTTGGGACCTCATTCCGTGGGCCCAGGGCCGCGACCCCGAATCGGTGCAGCGGGCCATCCAGGCCACGAATCTGTTGGTGCTGGCCTGGGACGAGGATCGGCTCGTGGGCAGCACCCGCGTCATCACCGACGGCGTGTACTACGCGACCATCTGGGATGTCATCGTGCATCCCGACTACCGCCGGCAGGGCATCGGCTACCGGCTGGTAGATGCCGCGGCGGCCCCTTTCCGCCACCGCGGCTTCAGTTACATTGCGCTCTATAGTGTGGTGGGCGTGGAGCCCTTCTACGAGCGGCTCGGTTTTCGCCGCCACCCGGCCGGGATGCGCCTGGACGAAACCGTCACCCCAATCGCGCCTATGGACGGGGACGGTAGCGCGCCAGCGGGCGGATGAGCCGCCCTTGAGTCCGCTGTTCCACGTAGTGGGCCGTCCACCCGGCCAGTCGTCCGGCGGCAAACGTAGGCGGACACCACTGCCGTGGGATTCCGATCGCGTCCAGCATCACGCCCGCGTAGAACTCCACGTTCGTGGCCAGCACGCGCTCCGGGTGGCGCTCCGCCAGCACGGCCAGCACGGCCGTCTCGAGCTCCCGTGCCAGGGCGGCGCGGCCGTCCTCTTCGGACAGCGCCAGGAAACGGTCCCGGAGGGCTCGCGCGCGCGGGTCCTCGGTCCGGTACACACGGTGTCCGAAACCGGGGATACGCAGGCCCGCGTCGAGCCGCGCGCGTACAAAGGCTTTTAGTGCTTTCCGATGGGCCGCCGCCTCCTCCAAGAGATCCAGCACATCCGTGGGCGCCCCCCCGTGCAGCGGACCGGAGAGGACCGCCACGCCGGCCGCCAGGGCGAGCGGCAGCCGCGCCCCCGTGCTGGCCGCGATGCGGACGGCAAAGGTGGAGGCGTTCAGGCTGTGCTCGGCCGCCATCACCCAGTAGGCGTCCAGTGCCGCCTCATGCAGGGCCGACGGCCGCTCTCCGCGAAGTTCGGCCAGATAACGCCCGGCCCGCACCAGGTCGTTCGGCAAGGTGCCCGGATAACCCGCCCCCAGCCTCCGCGCAAACCGCTCCGGCACCTCCAGCACGTATGGCACCACCGCCTCCGGATCCGACAGGTCCCGGCCCTCCGCCTCCGACAGCAGGGTGTCTACCAAGAGCGCCAGGGGTGCGTCCTCATGGTCCGGAGCCCGTCCGGACAGACGTTCCGGCTCCGCCAACCAGCGCACGACGTCTTCCCAGTGCAGGCGGGCCACCAAGCCCTCGATGTCCTGGCCGCGATAGCTCAGGCGGCCATGCTCGCCGTCAACGTCGGAAATCGCCGTCTCGGTGACAACCACGCCGTCGAGGCCCGGCGGCACCACAATCTCCATGCAATCCCTCCCGCTTGAGGCTAGCGAAAGGTGATAATCTCATCGACCAGATCTGTGTTACTTGTGATAAGGGATGTGAATCAGTCATGGATATCGGTTGGGTCGAAACCTTTGTGGCCGTCATTGATACGGGAAGCTTCCGGGCCGCCGCCCGCCGCCTGTACGTGAGTCAGGCTGCCGTCTCCCAGCAGATCGGACGGCTCGAGCGGGAGCTCGGCACGTCCCTCTTTGACCGTCGCGGCCGCGGAGTCCAGCTGAATGCCGCCGGGACCCGCTTTCTGGCCGACGCACAGCGCCTCCTCGCCCTCTGGCGGCGCAGCCAGGCCGCCGTGCTCCGCGAGACCGCCCGCGAACGCCTCGAACTGGGCACCGATTGGCTCACGGCCGAAACCCTAGCACCGTGGCTGTGCCGGCAGCTTCTCCTCCATCGGCCCCAAGCGGATCTGGTGGTGAAGCTCCGGGCCGCCTCCGATGATCAGTGGGACGTGGCGATGCTGGCCGAAGTGGCCGAAGCCGGCGGTGTGTACGGATCCCCGCTCTTCTCCGACGCGGTCGTGTTTGTCGCCGCCTCCGAAGGCGGTGACTTTGACCAGCCGCCTCCGGACCCGGACGTGTGGCTTGGGGAACGGCGCGTCCTGGTGCCGGGACAGTCCCGTTACTGGACGCTCGTGGAAGAGCGGCTCGTGGCCCGCGGGCTCAGCATCCAGACGGTCGAGATCAGTCACCCGTCTGTCATCAAACGCCTCGTGGAACAAGGCGTGGGATCAAGTTTCCTGCCCGAACTCCTCGTTCGGCGCGAGGTCATGGAGGGACGGCTCGTCGCCCTGACCCCACCCTGGCTCGAAGGTGTGCGGGTGAGGACGTCGGTCATGCGCCGTGATGCGCCCGCCAAGACGTCCGGAGAGAACCTGGCGGACCTGGCCCTCCACCTTCTCTCGCGACGGTTTCCCGCCGCATCAGGCGCCCAGGATTGACTCCGCCAGCACTTCCGCAAAGTCCCGCACCTGCACGGTCTCGGCTTTGCCGACCGCCTGTACACCGTCTTTCAGCATGGTGAGGCAGAACGGACACGCCGTCGCCACCTCCTCGGCCCCCGTGGCCACGGCCTCATTCGAACGGTCAACGTTGATGCGGGTACCGACCTTCTCCTCGAGCCACATGCGACCGCCGCCGGCGCCGCAGCAAAAGCTCTTGCTACCGCTCCGCGGCATTTCGATAAGCGTGAGGCCGGGAACCGCCCGCAGTGACTCCCGGGGCTCCGCGTAGATCCCGTTGTAGCGGCCGAGATAACACGAGTCGTGATACGTGATCGTGCGGTCGAGGGCCGTTCGCGGCTTCAGACGGCCCGCCGCCACCAGTCGCGCCAGGTACTCGCTGTGGTGCACCACCTCGTAGTGGCCCCCGAACTCGGGATACTCATTGGACAGGGTGTTAAAACAGTGCGGGCAGGTGGTGATGACGGTCTTCACCCCGCGCGCGTTCAGATTTTCCACGTTCTCCGTGGCCAGGCTCTGGAAGAGATACTCGTTGCCGAGACGGCGGGCCGAGTCGCCGGTGCACTTCTCCGCGGCCCCCATCACCCCCACATCAACGCCCGCCTCCTTCAAGAGAGCAAGCGTGGCGCGCGCCACCTTGCGGGCACGGTCGTCGTAGGCAGCCATGCAGCCCATCCAGTACAGCACCTCCGCGCTCTCGCCGCGCGAGAGGTCCCTGACACCCATTTCCTCCGCGAAGTTCTCCCGCTGGTCTGTCCCGAGCCCCCAGGGATTGGACGCGTTTTCGAGGTTTTTGAAGAAGCCCTGGGCCTCGGCGGGCATCTCCCCCTGCGTGAGCACCAGGTGACGCCGCATGTCGACGATCTTGACCACATGCTCGTCAAACACCGGGCAGGCCTCCACGCAGGCCATGCAGGTGGTGCAGGCCCACAGCGAGTCCTGACTCACGACTCCACCCGCGAGCGGCACCGACAGCGCCTCCAGCTCGGCCGGGGTGCGCAGATCGACCGGCTTTGCCAGGATGGGGCCCACCGCTTCCAGCTGATGGCGGAGATCCACGATGATATCCTTCGGCGACAGGACCTTGCCTGTCTGATTGGCCGGACACTGCGCCGTACAGCGCCCGCACTGCACACAGGCGTAGGCGTCCAGGAGATCGTGCCAGGTCAGATCCGTCACCTGGCCGGCGCCGAAGCTTTCGGCGTTCTCGTCCTCAAAGTTGAGCGCGGGAAGCTTT
>JAKATP010000207.1 GCA_021818685.1 Bacillota bacterium
CCCTCCCTGACTGAGACGGTCCAGTAAGAGCCGCAAATCCTGGACGCCGTCAGGATCGAGTCCGTTGGTCGGCTCATCGAGAAGCAAGACCTGACGGTCCGGTACCAGCGCCCGGGCCAGAAGGATCCGCTGCCGCTGCCCTAAGGACAGCCGCCGGACCGGCGTGTCCAGAAACGGTGACAGGCTGAGCCAGTCCGCCACCCGCCAGACGGCGGCGTCGGGCGCCACCCCATGCATGCGCGCGCTGGCCCGGAGGTGGTCACGACCGGTCAAGTACGGGTAAAGACGGGCATCTTCCAGCACCACCCCGACCCCGCGCGGGCAGGTGTGGGGGGAAAGACGCTCCCCCCCGCAGGCGACGACCCCGGCCGTGGGCCGCCAGAGCCCACTTAAGATTTTGAGGAGGGTAGTTTTGCCCGCACCATTGGGGCCCACCAGTCCAACACGCGATCCGGGGTCCACTACCACGCTGACGTCGGAGAGGATGGTCTTGCGGCCGATGACCTTGGTAATATGCGTGGCCGCGACGGCTGGAATCGTGGGGCTTGACACAAACGGGCCTCCTGTCGTTCTCGATCGGACCGGCCAACCCACCTACGTTCTCCAAGACGGATCCTGGGCCGATTCGGTTCCCGTGGAAGGGGTCGGAGATATCGGCGGCGCGCTTGGCGGGGGCCGCGCGGCTGTCCGTAAAACGTCCGGGGGCTCCGTGAACTCCTGGCCGTGCTCGGAATAAGCCGCCAGCGCGGACATTCCGGCCTGCTATAAACTTCTCGACTTCGGCCAGAGGACCGTCGATCCCCGCCGGCGGCTCTTCATCATGCTCGGTCTCGCAGTCCGAAGAACCGAGGGCGCCAGGTGGGCGAATCCGGCTCCTCAAGGTCTAATCCGGCCACCTGCTACCCTGCAGCCTCGCGGCGTTCACACGCTCGGCCGGCGGCACGACCGACTTCGGGGCTCCGTTTCATCAGGACCTCCGTGGGGCATGTGATCCTGTCCCCGCGTCCAGGTTCTGGTGGAGCCCTGCAAGCCGTACTCCGCCCCCGCATCGGCGATCGGATGGGCCTCAGGCGCGGAATGCTCGCGCCCGGGGCCCGGACAAGCGCCGTGGACGCCCCCGTCCCTCTTGCGGTACGATCCGACGAGGGTCCCCGGCCGTCCGGTCCCGGAACTTTCTCGTATGAGGGGAACGCCGATGCCAGATTTGTGGAGCGGCCGCCTGCCGGGCGGCCTTGACCCGGAGGTGCGCCGATTCAGCTCCTCCCTCGACGTCGACTGGCGGCTCGCCGCCTACGACATCCGGGGGAGCCTCGCCCACGTGGCCATGCTTCAGGCTACGGGCATCCTGACCGAGCGGGAGGCGCACAGCATTACCGACGGGCTCGCCACCTTGCTCGATGAGGTCATGGGTGGTGCCGCCCCATGGAATCCCGAGGCGGAGGATGTGCACAGCGCGGTCGAGGAAGAACTGACGCGCCGGGTCGGTCCGGTGGCGGGCAAGCTTCACACCGGACGCAGCCGAAACGACCAGGTGGCGCTCGACCTGCACCTCTACGTGCGCGATGCCACCCGGGCGACGGCCGCCGAAGTAGGCCGGCTCGCCCGTGCTCTTCTTACCCAGGCTGACGCGCATCAAGAGGTGGTGCTGCCGGGCTACACCCATATGCAGCGGGCCCAGCCGGTGCCGCTCGCCCAGCACCTCCTCGCGTACGTTTTTATGTTAAGCCGCGATCGGGAGCGTCTATGGCAGGCGTACCAGAGTGCCGACCGCTCGCCGCTCGGGGCAGGGGCCCTGGCGGGATCCACCTTGCCCTTAGACCCGGAGCGGAGCCGGCAGGAACTGGGACTGGCACATCTTTACGAGAACAGTCTCGACGCGGTGAGCGACCGGGACTTCCTCCTCGACTATCTCGCCGCCGCGGCGCAGTGCATGCTGCATCTGTCGCGGCTCGCCGAGGAACTGGTGTTGTGGTCCACGCGCGAGTTCGGATTTGTGCACATCGATGACGGCTGGGCCACCGGGTCCAGCATGATGCCGCAAAAGAAGAATCCGGATGTGGCCGAGCTTATTCGCGGCCGCTCGGCACGGACCCTGGCCGATTTCGTCGGGCTGGCCACCGTCATGAAGGGCCTGCCCCTTTCCTACAACCGCGATCTGCAGGAAGACAAAGCCTACGTCTTCCACGCCGCCGACACCGTTATGGCGGCGCTGTCGGCGATGTCTGGACTGGTCGCGCACCTCACGTTCGATGCCGCCGCCATGGCCAAGGGGCTCACGACGGAGCTTCTCGCGACTGACGAGGCGGAAGCGCTGGTCCGGGACGGCCTGCCCTTTCGAGAGGCCCACGCCCGCATCGGGGTACGCTTTCGGGATCTCCAGGACCCGCCTGCTGCGGACAGAGCCGCCATCCACGCCAGCCTTCACGCCCGCGATCGTAAAATGGGTCCGGGCCCGAACAGTGTCCGGGACCAGATTGCGAAGGCGCGCCGCCTCCCCTGGGATATCGGGGAGATCGGATAACCCGCACGGGCGGAAAGCGAAGCAGGACGCGTGCCTTACTCAGCTTTTTTCTCCCGGACCCTCCGGCGCTTTAGCTTGGCCAGTACATCTGGCATCGTAAGGTCGCCGGCTGCATAGCGGCGGAAGAGGGCCTCCAGTTCCGGATCGATACTGACTCCCGTCAGCGTGCCGCGCAGCCGGTGGAGCGCCTGCGCCTCCCGGCGGGTTCGTCCACGGTCCATATCAGACCCTCGCATCGTCATGCCCTCCCTCATATTGGATCACCGGAAGGGGCGCTCCGGCCGAGCCGAGTCTTGCCGCACGGGCACGCAGGCGCGTGAGCACTACGGCGGCTATGGCCAGCAAGGCCGCCCCGAGGATAGAGGCCGGTGCCAGCCGCTCGTGCAGCAGCATGATGCCGAGTGCCACCGCCACGACCGGTTCGAAATAGATGTAAAAGGCGGCCTCCGGGGCTCCAATCCGCGTGAGCGCGTAGTTGTAAAGGAAGTAGCCGGCCACCCCGCAGATCGCCGACAAGAACAACAGGCTCGCCCAGCCCCCGGTCGATAGATGCCACACGGCTCCCCACCCGCCGCCAGCCGGAAACATCAGGGACGCCAGCACCAGCCCGATCGCACCAAAGGTCATAGACCCGCCGGTCAGTACCAGAGGCGGAAGACCGGGGTCGCGCATCCATTGCTTGCTCAAGGTAGAGTTCACGGCCCACAGCACCGCATTGGCAATGAGGCAGAGGCCACCGAACACGTAGGTCGACGTCCACGTCAGGACGGCACTGTGATGCGGGCCCGCCACAATCAAGACGATACCGGCGAGACCGAGCGCGAGGGCCGCCACCGTTGGTAACGTGAGCGGCTCCTGTCCGAGCGCGTACGCACTGAGCGCGGTCATAAGCGGGATGAGCCCCACCACCAGAATAGACGCGACCGCGGCGTTGGTGTCCGCTACCCCGGTGTATTGAAGCCAGAAGTAGAATGTGTAGCCCATGAGCCCGAGAACCGCCATCTTCAGAAGATGGTCGAGATGCAGTTGCCCCGTTCCGATGGCCCGCACGAGCGGCACGACGAAGAAGAGCGCCGCCAGACTGAACCGGGAAGCCGCCAGCACGAGCGGTGAGAGATGCGCCGCGCCGCCGAGCAAGGCATCAGCGGCCACAAACGACCCACCCCAGACCGCCACGGTAAACCACACGCCGACCCGTGCCCAGCCCACTTCGGTCATGGCGGCCCCCTTCGGTAACGCCCCTCTCCATGACCATTCTAACACGATAAGGTCTCCGTGTGTACAAAAGCTGTCATTCTATGTGACTCAGCGGGAAATCTCTAACATGAAACAGACCATATCTGA
>JAKATP010000208.1 GCA_021818685.1 Bacillota bacterium
CCCACTTCGGTCATGGCGGCCCCCTTCGGTAACGCCCCTCTCCATGACCATTCTAACACGATAAGGTCTCCGTGTGTACAAAAGCTGTCATTCTATGTGACTCAGCGGGAAATCTCTAACATGAAATAGACCATATCTGACGCAACGAGGGACTTTGGGCTTCGCGCGGCGCGGCCCCATGCGACGAGGGGCCGCGCCCGCATCCCCATGTCTGCGAGACGAACGCGGCCTTTCGCACCATCGGCAAGTCGCGGGCCGCGGGAGGCTTTTAGAGAGGGTCGCGCCTAAGGACGCCGGTCAGGCAGTGCATCTCGCCGCCTGCCTTCAGCACCTCATCCACTGGCACCGCCTCAAACTCGATGCCGTGGGTCTTTAGCATCCGCTCGCTGGCGGAAAAACCCTCGGGGATGATGACAAATCCGGGACGGATGGCGACGAAATTGAGCCCCGCACCTGGCAGCTCGTCGAGGGCCGTCGCCTCGATAATGCGTACGCCGGCCGCCTTCAGCGCCGCGACCGCATCGTAGGGCATCTGCCAGGGATTGATCACGACCGTGCGGCGATCCACCACGTTCATGCACCCATCGAGATGAATCTGGTTCCAGGGCGTCGAGCAGCGGATAACGGTACCGACGCCGATGGCGGAGAGGGCGTCGGCCACCTGATCAGCGCCGGCCTGGTTTGTACGGGGGCTCGTGGCCACGATACCGAGGTCACGGTCCACCAGCATGGCGCAGGCGCCGTCGTAGGTGCCGTTCCCCGCGATGCTCCGCAAGATGGGCATGCCGAGCCCCGCGAGCGTCTGTGCCACGGCGCGCTCCTCCCCCCGGCGGGCGGGGTGGCCGGGACGGGCCAGAATCACCCCTTGGTGGGTCGTGAACATGAGATCGCGCAAGAACATGGCGTTCGGACGGTCCTCACGCTGATGCTCCACCAGTCTGACCTCTACGCCATGCGACCGGTAAACCCCGATCAAGTTCTCAATCTGGCCGCGGAGGCGGTCGGCGTCCACCATCTCGATAAAGAGCCAGTCCTCGAAGTTATCCCGGGTCACGAGCGAAAGCTCCTCACCCGGCACGTGCATCAGCACCTGCCGCAGGACCCCGCACTCCGAATCGGCCCCGTAAAGGCCCCACATGCTCTCCATTTCGTCCTCGAACTCCACCGATCTTCTCGGCTCCACCACGGGCGTTCCTCCCCCTGCCGCCGGCCAAATTTCGCCAGTCGGCCGCGCTTTCTCGATGATGACATGAATCGGAGACAGGATGCGTCGGGTGCGTGACCGACGGCAGGACTTTACATGACACCCTTTGGTGTCCTAATGTGAACGGGTGGGGCCCACCACTCGCGAGAAGGTGTGAGCATGCGCGACGTCTTCAGGGCCATCGCCGACCCGACCCGCCGTCAGATTCTGGATTTACTGGCCGACACCGACCCTTTGCCGCTTCATGCCGTGACGTCGCGATTGCCCATGAGCCGCACCGCCGTATCTAAACACCTGGCCACGCTGAAAGCGGCCGGTCTGGTCGAGGATACGCGCGTGGGGCGGGAAACCCTGTACCACCTGAATCCCGCGCGGCTGCGCGACGTCGACGAGTGGATTTCGTTCTATCAGAAGTTTTGGACGCGCCGCCTCGATGAGCTCACTTCGTGGCTCGATGCAGACACGGCGGCCAAGGAGGGCGAGGACAAATCGTGAGCGAGACCGTGACCGTCGACGCAGAATTCACGAGCCCCATCGAGCGCGTGTGGGCCGCACTCACCGACCCAACCAGTTACTCTCGCTGGATGTTTTTCCAGGCGGATCACTTCAAGCCGGTGGTCGGCCACAGATTCCAGTTCCGGAGCGAGCCGGGACCCGGCTGGGACGGGATCGTGGACGCCGAGGTGCTGCGGGCCGACCCGCCGCATCATCTATCCTACACCTGGGTGAGCGGGGTCCTTCACACCACCGTCAGTTGGACCCTCACAACCCGCGAAGACGGCGGTACGAGCCTTCATCTGGAACAGACCGGGTTTCCCGCCGACGCCCGGCGCGAGATCGGCGGGGCCCATTACGGCTGGACGAAGATGGCGGAACAGCTCCGGGACTGGCTCGCCTCCGAGCACGAAGGGGCCGGGGGCTCCCGCTGAAACCCCGTTCCCCGGAGTCGACCCGAAGCGGCGCAAGCTCCCGGGCCGCGCACCGCTTGGTATCGTCTGGCCGGATCGGGCGTAGGAACGATGGTCAGCGGCGTCCGCACCGGTATGCTGGTCGCGGGGAGGACAGGATGTTCGTGGACGTCTCGCTGCCCTTATTGGCCGGACTCGCTCCTCGCGCATGAGTTATCGCGCTCTGTCGCGCGGCCCGTACTTCCGGGTGTGGTCCGCGATGTTGTTCACCAACCTCGGGACCAACATCGGATGGCTGGCGATCCTGTGGCTGGCCGCAGCCCGCGGAGGGCCGGGGGCCGTGGGCGTCCTCACCGCCGCCTTTGCCCTTCCGGGGGTGGTTTCGGGCGTCTATGCAGGAGTGCTGCTGGACCGCATGCCCCGCGCGCTGGCTATCGCTCTCGACAACGGGGGGCGGGCCGTTCTTTACACCCTGGTGGCGGTCGAAGCCGGGCAGCCTCATTTCTCCCTGGTCGTCCTGACCATCTTGGTCGGTCTCGGAAGCCTTCTCACCCCGCTAAGCCAGGCCGGCATCTGGTCGCTCGTCCCGAACCTGCTGCAGGAGGGGCAGACGCTCGGCACCGCCAACGCTGCCATGAACGCCATCTGGCAGGTCGCGACCCTCGCCGGTCCAGCCGTGGGCGGCCTCCTGACGGCGCGGTTCGGCCCCCCGCTTCCCATCGCCCTGCAGGCGGGGCTATACGCGCTGACGGCGGTGATGATGGGGGGGCTGCGTGGGGTCCACGAAAAGCCCGAGGCGGGTCTGTCCGTCTGGGCCGGGCTCGGTACCGTGTTTCGTACGCCCGCGGTACGGGCCGTGACCCTCTTTACCTTTGCCTACGCGTTTGTCTACGCGCCGCTGGAAGTGGGGCTTCCAAGTTTCGTGGCCCACGATCTGCACGCGAACGCTGGAAGCTATGGAGTGTTGTGGGCACTCTTTGCCGTCGGTGCCCTGACGGGCTCCATTATCTGGGGGGGCCGGCGTTCACTCCCGCGCCTCGGTCTATGGCTCGCCGCCGACTTTTTGGCATGGGGCCTCGTGATGGCCGGGTTCAGCCAGACGCGGTTCCTAGCACCGGCCCTGGTCGTGATGGCCATCGGCGGATTCATCTACAGCCCGTACCAGCTGTGGACCAACACCTATCTCCAGCAGGCCGTGCCGGGAAATCTCCTCGGGCGGCTGTTCGGCGCCTTCACGGCCATCACCGGCCTCGGCCTCCCGCTTGGATCGCTGGCTGCCGGGGCCGCCTCGAGCGTCGTTCCCCTCCGCGCGCTCATCGCCCTGGGCGGCGGGGCATGCCTCGTCCTCGGAGCGCTGGCACTGGCCGTTCCGACGCTGAGGGGGCTCCCGGATCTGAACCTCGCCCAGGGGGCCGGGGGGGAAGGGATTCCCTAAGGCCCCGCCCCATTGAGCGCCGGACGGTCAGGCGAAAACAGCTCCAGTTCGGGAACGGCCCGCCCCAGCATCGCGTCGGCCAGCATCTGCCCGGCCACTGGCGTCATCACCACCCCGTGTCCGCTGAAGCCCGCCGTCACGTAGAGCCCCTCGCCGATGCGCCCCACAATGGGAAGGTGGTCGGGGCTGAGTCTCCCCACGGATAAATCCGGGGGGTTCCGGTCTCCTGTTGGCTCTCCCAGGCTCTCGGGTTCCCCCTACACCATCCTGGGCCTCACACAACATTCGTCGGCATCGAATGCCTACCATCCCG
>JAKATP010000209.1 GCA_021818685.1 Bacillota bacterium
TCTTCGTCCATCCAGATGTGGTGGCAAAGGCCGTGTCCATGTGCGCGTCGGGGTTGTTGGCGGGCGTTTATCACGCCGTCATCCGCCATCGTAGCGTGGAGGGTGTGGTAAAATATCACACGATTTCACGGTTCTGTATGCGAGCGGCGGCCCGATCATGGTGGCGCCGAAACGTCGCCGGAGCCGGTGTCGGCCCACCGGGGAACGGAAGCCACCGCCTGTTGCCTCTGATGCGACCACGTATGCGCGCACGCTGGGCGCGCCAGGTCACGCTTCTCGGCCTGCACCCCGTGTTGTGGCCCCGGGACCGTGTCGCCGACGGAGCTCGAGGAGGGGCATCGCCCGATGGCCGGCCCTGGTGCCCGGGCTGACAGCGCGCGATGGCCGGTCCCCCACCCACTCCTGGCTGGCGCGCAGGAGATCCGAGTCCAAGGGAGGTAGCTGGTGCACCATTTCTCGTGGCCGCCGAGCATGACTCACTTTATGGTGCTGACCGACAAGGGGAGGCTCACGCCGCTCACCGCGATCACGCATCCAACGACGAGCGCCGGAGCCGTCCGTGCCGATCGGATGCCATTATGAGCGCCGATCGGCCGTTGGGCCTTCCCGGCCATATCCGAGCGTGCCTGTTCGACCTGGACGGTGTGCTGACGGAGACGGCGAAAGTGCATGCGGCGGCCTGGAAAGAGATGTTCGATACGTTCTTGCAGGCCCGGGCCGATAAGACCGGCGAGCCCTTCGTCGCCTTCGACGTGGTGGCCGACTACGACACCTATGTGGACGGTAAGCCCCGCGCCGACGGGACCCGCTCCTTCCTGGAGTCCCGCCACATCAGACTGCCGGAGGGCAGCCCCGACGATCCTCCGGATGCGGAGACGGTAAACGGGCTTGGTAACGCCAAGAATGAGCTTGTCCTGGCCAAGATCCAAGAAGAGGGGGTCGAGGCCTACGCGGGGTCGGTCCGTTACGTGAAGGCCGTGCGCGCGGCAGGCTTGCACCGTGCCGTCGTCTCCTCAAGTGTGAACTGCGCCGATGTGCTCGTCGCGGCCGCGATCGCCGGACTGTTTGAGGTCCGCGTCGACGGGGTAAGCGTCGAGCAGGACCATCTCGAGGGCAAGCCCGCCCCCGACACCTACCTGGCCGCTGCGCGCGCGCTCGGAGTCGAACCCCGCGCGGCGGCCGTCTTCGAAGACGCCTTGTCCGGGGTCGAAGCGGGCAAGGCGGGGGGCTTCGGCTTCGTCGTCGGGGTGGACCGGGTCGGCCAGGCGGAGGCGCTCTTTTCCCATGGCGCTGACGTGGTCGTCGCCGACCTAGCCGATCTGTTGGGCCCGTCGTGATCTCCCATTCCGCCTACCCCGTCGAGCCATGGTGCGTGAGAGAGACGGCGCTTCATCTCGACGTCCTCGCACAGAGTGAGTCCGTGTTCGCGCTGGGCAACGGCCACATCGGCTGGCGCGGCAACTTGGACGAGGGGGAGCCGCACGGCCTGCCGGGCTCGTACCTGAACGGCGTCTACGAGTACCGCCAGCTGCCGTACGCGGAGGCCGGCTTCGGGTACCCCGAATCTGGCGAGACCGTGATCAACGTCACCAATGCGAAGTTGATCCGCCTCCTCGTCGATGACCAGCCCCTCGATGTTCGCTATGGCCAGGTTCGCTCCCACGAGCGGGTTCTGGACTTCCGTACGGGCCTCTTGGAGCGCAATGCGGAGTGGGTCTCCGCGACCGGGCAGGGCGTGGCGATCCGCTCGACCCGGCTCGTTTCCTTCGTCCAGAGGTCGGTGGCTGCCATCTGCTACGAGGTTCAAGCGCTCGACCAAGCGCTGCGGGTCGTGCTCCAATCAGAGCTCGTCGCCAACGAGGCTCTCCCGCCGGCGAGTGGCGATCCCCGGGTGTCGGCTATCTTGGACGCGCCCTTGCGCTCTGAAGAGCACGGCTGTGTGGGTACCCAGGCGGCGCTCGTGCACCGGACGGAGAAGAGCGGCCTTCGGCTATCGGTCGCGATGGACCATCAGGTCGAGGGTCCAGCGTCGACGAAGGTGTCCTCGGAGAGCTTCCCCGACCTCGCTCGGGTGACCGTCACCGCATCGCTGGAGCCCGGAGAACGTCTGCGCCTGATCAAGTTCGTCGCCTACGGATGGTCGGCTGTGCGCTCGGAGCCCGCCGTGCGCGCCCAGGTGGCCGCGGCGCTGACGGCCGCCGTCCAGACCGGTTGGCAGGGCCTGGTGGCCGGGCAGCGAGCCTATCTCGAGGACTTCTGGTCGCGCTTCGACGTCGAGGTGGAAGGCGATGCGCAGATCCAGCAGGCGGTGCGCTTCGCCTTGTTCCACATCCTCCAGGCGGGCGCTCGCGGCGAGGGGCGGGCCATCGCGGCCAAAGGGCTCACCGGGCCCGGCTACGACGGTCATGCCTTCTGGGACACCGAGATTTTTGTCTTGCCCGTGCTGACCTACACCGTGCCGCAGGCGGCGGCCCACGCCCTGCGCTGGCGGCACGCGACCTTGCCGCTGGCCCGGGATCGGGCCCGCCAGCTGGGCCTGGAGGGCGCCGTCTTTCCCTGGCGCACGATCTCGGGCGCCGAATGCTCAAGCTACTGGCCTGCCGGCACCGCCGCGTTCCATATCGGGGCAGACATCGCGGACGCGGTCGTCCGCTATGTCGCAGCGACCGGCGACGAGCAATTCGAGCGAGGGGTGGGCATGGAGATTCTGGCGGAGACCGCCCGCCTGTGGCGCTCGCTCGGTCATCACGACGCCGAAGGTCGGTTCTGCATCGATGGGGTCACTGGCCCCGACGAGTACTCGGCGGTGGCCGACAACAACGTCTTTACGAACCTGATGGCCCAGCACAACCTCCGCTCGGCGGCAGACGTGGCCGAACGCTACCCTGACCAGGCGCGCCGTCTTGGCATCACCGACGAGGAAGTGACCGCCTGGCGTGACGCGGCCACATCGATGTGTGTCCCCTATGACGACGTCCTCGGGGTCCACCCCCAGGCCGAAGGGTTCACCCGCCACGAGGTCTGGGACTTCGCCGCGACCACGGACGAGCAGTACCCGCTCTTGTTGCACTTCCCGTATTTTAATCTCTACCGCAAGCAGGTCGTGAAACAAGCCGACCTGGTGCTCGCGATGCATCTGCGGGGCGAGGCGTTCACCGCCGAGCAGAAGGCACGCAATTTCGCCTACTATGAGGCCTTGACGGTCCGTGATTCGTCGCTGTCGGCCTGCACCCAGGCGGTGATCGCCGCGGAGGTCGGGCACCGGGAGCTGGCCTATGACTACCTGGCGGAGGCGGCCCTCATGGACCTCGACGACTTGGAGCACAACACGCGCGACGGCCTCCACGTCGCCTCCCTGGCCGGCACCTGGATCGCCCTCGTGGCCGGACTGGCGGGCATGCGCGAGCAGGACGGCACCCTGAGCTTCTCTCCGAGCCTGCCGCCGGGCATCACTCGGCTCTCCATTGGCATGACCCTGCGTCAGCGCCTCCTCCGCCTCGACATCACCGCGAAGACCGTGACCTATCGGCTGCGCGACGGTGAGCCTCTCGAACTCTTCCACCACGGACAGCGGATCTCGCTCTTAAAGGCTCACCCCGTCGTCCGCAAGACGACGACAGGCGACGTTCCCATCCACCCGGGCCCGGCGCCGCGCCAACCCGCCGGACGTGAGCCACGACCCCACGGGTCCCGGGACGACGCGGGCACGCGAGGAGCCAGGTCATCCGGGGGCGCCTCCCGGGGCTCCCGCCGACAGAGGCGGCGATGACGGTCCCGGGCCATCGCGGGCGCGGATGCCCGACCAGCCGCACGTGTAAGCCGGTCAGAAGGCCGGCCG
>JAKATP010000042.1 GCA_021818685.1 Bacillota bacterium
TGAAGAGCGTGCGCCCGAGCGGCAGCTGCTCGCTCAGACGCAACACCACCTCCGGATCGGTGGAATCGAGCACCTGCAGGGTCAGGGCTTGGGGACCGGGGCGGAACACCCGGGTCCAGAGAATGGAGATGAGGCTGGAGCCCCCCATGCCCAGAAGGACGGCATGTGTGAAGCCGTCCCGCCGGAGGCCGTCTCGAAACTCGACCAGTTCCGGCCACACGGCCTCCATGGGTTCGGCCACGTCGAGCCAGCCGAGGCTGTCTTCGATCTGCCGCTGGGCCTCCTGGTGCACGCTCCACAGTGACGCGTCCCGGCCGTTAAGCCGCTCGACGGCACGCTCCCGGACCAAGAGATCGCGCGCCCGCGTGATCGTGGTGGCCGCGTCTTCCAGCTCGACTTTTAGCGTGGTCCCGACCGGGTTGGCCATTGGCTTTCCTCCCCTGTTCTCCCTGCTGCCGGCGCACCCAAAGACGCCGACTTAAGACCGCGATGAGACCGCGCGGGCCTTGCGCTCCAGTCCCTGCATCAGTGTGGTGAAGGAGTCGGCAAACGATTTCACACCCTCTACCTCCAGTTGCTCCGTCACCGCCCGCATGGAGATGCCAAAGGCCTCCAGGTCGGCCAGCACCTGGCGGGAGTGGGCCAGATCCCGATCCACGGTCCGCTCCACCCGCGCGTGGTCCAAAATGGCGTCCCAGGTGGCCGGCGGCACCGTGTTGACGGTATGCGGTCCGATGAGAGAGTCCACGTAGAGGAGGTCGGGATAGGCGGGGTTCTTGGTGCTGGTGGAGGCCCACAGAGGGCGCTGCACGTGCGCGCCGCGCCCCCTGAGTGCGCGGGCGCGCGCGTCGGTCAGCGATTCCGTAAAGAGCGCGTAAGCCTCGCGGGCGTTGGCCACGGCCGCCTGGCCGTGCAGGGCCTGAAGACGCTCACGGTCCTTGGGGGACGCCTTTTCGCGCTCCTCCAGGAGCCGATCGACGAGTGTGTCCAACCGGCTAACGAAGAAGCTGGCGACGGAGGCGATGCCGTCCACCGGCTTTCCCTGGTCGGCACGATCCTGAAGTCCGCTCCAGTAGGCGTTGATGACCTCGCGGTACCGCTCAAGAGCGAAGATGAGGGTCACGTTGACGTTCAGGCCCTCCCGAATGAGGTGGCGAATGGCGGGGATGCCTGCTTCGGTCGCCGGCACCTTGATCATGATGTTGGGCCGCGCCAGGGCCTGCCAGATCCGACGAGCTTCCGCCACGGTGCCCGCAGTGTCATGGGCCAGGGTGGGGGAGACCTCGATGCTGACGAACCCGTCCTGGCCCCCGGCGGCGTCATACAGGGGACGGAAGAGGTCGGCGGCGCGGCCGATGTCCGCCCAGGTGAGGGCGTCGTAGAGGGCGCTTGTGTCCTCCGGATGCGGGAACTCACGGATAGCCTGGTCGTAGTCGTCGGAGCCGTCAATCGCCTTTTCGAAGATCGTGGGGTTTGAGGTCATGCCGCGCAGCCCGAGGCCGATGAGGCGTTCGAGCTCGCCATCCTCCAACAGGTCGCGGCGGATGAAGTCAAACCAGATGCTCTGGCCCTGTTCCCAAAGACGCTCGACGTTGTTCATTGCAAGCCTCCTAAAAGGTCTGTCGCCACCTCCACGACGTGCTCGGGTGTGAAGCCGAAGTGTTGGAAAATGTCCTGGTAGGGCGCCGAGGCGCCGTAGTGGTCAAGGCCGATCACGCGTCCGGACAGTCCGACCCACTCATGCCAGCCAAACGGGCTGGCCGCCTCAATGGCGATACGTGCCGTCACGGCGGGCGGCAGCACCCGGTCCCGGTAGGCCGCCTCCTGGTCGCGAAATACCTCCCAGCACGGCATGCTCACGACGCGGGTGGGGACCCCGATGCTCTCGAGACGGGTCCGGGCCTCCAGCGCGAGCGATACCTCGGAGCCGGTGGCGAGGAGCAGCAGCTTAGGTTCGCCGTGGCCCGCGTCCTTCAGGATGTACGCGCCGCGACGCGCCTCCTCGATCGGATACTGGGCGGGGTCGAGGACGGGGAGCTTCTGGCGGCTCAGGACCAGGACGCTGGGGCCGTCGCCGTGCTTTAACGCGAGCTCCCACCCGACCCGGGTTTCGTTGGCGTCGGCGGGTCGGATGACGTAGAGCCGGGGGATAGCACGGAGCCCGGCCAGCTGGCTCACGGGCTGGTGGGTGGGGCCGTCCTCGCCCAGACCGATGGAGTCGTGCGTGAAGATCGTCAGGCTCGGAATCCCCATCAGCGCGGACAGACGGATGGCGGGACGCATGTAGTCGGAGAAGATGAGAAACGTAGCCCCGAACGCCCGCAGGCCCGTGAGGCACATTCCGTTGACGGCCGCCCCCATGGCATGCTCGCGCACCCCGAAGTGGAAGATACGGCCGGCGGGATCCGTGGGGAAGTCACCCCAAGCCTTCACCCGGGTTTCGGTCGACGGCGACAGATCGGCGCTACCGCCGAGCAGCATCGGCACATCCGCCAGGGTCTGTAGGACCTCGCCGGAGGCGTTCCGCGTGGCGATGGCGCCCTCATGCCACTCCGGCAGCGAGAGTCCGCTCACATCGATCGCGCCCGGCCCGGCGAAAATCTGGTCGAGTTCTGCCGCCTCGGTCGGATAGACCTCCCGATAGCGCTTGAAGAGCCGCTCCCAGTCGTCGCACTGCCGCCGGCCCAAGGCCGAGCAGGCCTCCATGTGCTCGCGCACGTCCTCGGGCACGTAAAAATCTTGTGTCGGCCATCCGTACACCTCTTTGGTGGCCTTCACCTCGGCCGCGCCGAGGGGGGTTCCATGGGCCTTCGGACTGTCTTGATCATGGGGGCTGCCATAGGCAATGTGGGTGCGCACCCGGATGAGGGACGGCCGCGGATCCGACACGGCCCGGGAAATGGCTTTTTGGATGGCGTCCAGATCGTTGCCATCCTCGATGCCGTCCGTGTGCCAGCCGAGGGCAGCAAAGCGTCGCTCGATGTCCTCGGTAAACGTGATCTCGGTCTGCCCCTCGATGGAGATATGGTTATCGTCGTACAGGTAGACGAGGTTCCCGAGCTTTAAGTGCCCGGCGAGCGACGCCGCCTCCTGGCTTACGCCCTCCATCAAGTCTCCGTCCGAGCAGATGCCAAACACCCGCCAGTCGATGAGAGGAAACCCGTCGCGGTTGTATTGGGCGGCAAGCCAGCGCTCCGCGATCGCCATCCCCACACCGGTAGCGAATCCCTGACCGAGTGGTCCGGTAGTAGTCTCCACACCCGGGGTGTGCCCGTACTCGGGATGTCCGGGCGTCATCGACCCCCATTGCCTAAAGCGCTTCAGCTCCGAGAGCGGCAAATCGTAACCGGTCAGGTGCAAGAGGGCGTAGAGCAGCATCGATCCATGGCCGGCCGACAGCACGAAGCGGTCGCGGCCGGGCCACCGGGGTTTTTCGGGATCGAAGCGCAGGAAGCGGCTCCAGATCGCATAGGCCATCGGGGCGGCACCCATGGGCATTCCGGGATGGCCGCTCTGAGCCTTCTCAACGGCATCCATGGCCAGGGAGCGGATGGTGGCGATGGCGCGGTCCTCGATACGTACGGGACTCTTCACCGACATGAGACTCCTCCTTTCAGTTCGGGGCGTGCGAGGGCGCAGTGCATGGCCGGCACTCGTCCGCGTCATGACCCGCGAGAAGGCTCGCTAAAACTTCCGGTAAGCGGGTGTGGCCCGGGAGACTCCCCATCACCCACTGACGGCGGGCTGACCACCCAGTCCGCCCACGTCCAGTCCGTCCAAATGGTAGCCTTCTCCATGTTTCTGCACAAGGGACCCGCCCAGCAGGAAGAAACCGGCCCCTGCTCTTACTGAGTTCGACACCGGCTGATAGGACCGGGTAGGTGTAGGATGGCTAGAAGATAAAATCTCACGCGGCCGGACGGCGCGTGCACCCGGGAGGCAGCGTTTACGATGCCGCTCTATTATGCGGTGGACATCGGCGGTACCAAGGTCGAGGTGGCGATCGGCAGCGACCGGGGCGAACTTCTCGACAAAAAGCGGGTGCCGACCCCGGAACTCGGCCGCGACGAGGCGGTGCTGGACGGGTTGTCCGACCTCCTGCAGTCGCTTGCTCGGCCAGGAGACGTGGCCGGTATTGGCATCGCCTGCCCGGGTCCGCTGGATGCGATCGCAGGGCGGGTCTTGAATCCCAGCAACCTGCCCGGCTGGCATCAGCTTGCCATCACCAAAGGACTCTCCGAGCGTCTGGGCGGCCTTCCCTGCTACCTCGAAAATGATGCGACCGCCGCGGGCATGGGCGAGTGGCGGTGGGGAGCCGGGGCCGGGACAAGGAACATGGTCTACGTCACCGTGTCGACCGGCATCGGTGCCGGGATTATCGCGGAGGCCCAGGTCGTGCGCGGCGTCGGCGACAACGCCGGGGAGCTTGGGCACGTGGTGGTGGACCCACAGGGGTTGCCCTGCCATTGCGGCAACCGGGGCTGTCTCGAGACCAAGGCGTCGGGCACCGCCATCGGCCGTGAAGGGGAGCGGCGACGGGGGGAAAGCCCACGCCTTCTGGCCACCGAGGGTCCGGTCACGTCGGTGGACGTGTTTCGGGCCTTTGAGGCGGGCGATCGCGTGGCGGCGGAGATCGTAGACGGGGCTGCGCACTGGCTCGCGTGGGCGTTTGGGACGCTCACCAACCTATTTAACCCCGCGCGTATTGTGGTGGGTGGCGGCGTTTCCGAAAATGGCGAGACGCTCCTATCGCGTGTGCGCGAGAAAATGGCGCCGTTTGCCATGGCCGATCTCCTGACGGCCGTCCAGGTGGTGGAGGCGAAGCTCGGCGGAGATGTCGGTGTGATGGGTGCGCTCGCCGTGGCCATGGACCGCGCGGCCCGCTAGAGCGTCTCATCGGGCTAAGCGGTAGCCGCCCAGCCTGCAAGCGCCACCGTTTGCCGGCGGCCCCTCCAGGTCGGGGGGTGGCCCGCACCTAGCCTTCGCTGAGGACGGTGCGGCTCTCCCGATGATGCAAGCGCTTTTCGTCGTACATGGCCTGATCGGCCAGGTCGATGAGCGTGCGCACGTCGGACCCCGGAACGCCAAAGCTCCAGCCGAGGCTCACCTGCACGTCGAGGGCCTCTCGGTCGGGCGCGAAGGCGAATGCATCCCCGGACACCGCTGCGCGGATACGGCTCGTCCAGCGCCAGCCGTCGGTGCGGTGTGCCCCCGGAATCAAAATGAGAAATTCATCCCCGCCCATACGGCCCACAATGTCGTCGGGCCCGAGCACCTGACGGATGCGGTAGGCGAGGGCGGTCAGGAGGCTGTCGCCGCCGTCATGCCCGAGGCGGTCGTTGTACTGTTTAAAGAAATCGACGTCTAGATAGAGGACGCCGAGCGAGCGCGTGCGGAGGATTTCCTGTGCATACGCCAAGGAGTAGCGGCGGGAATGCGCCGCCGTGAGCGGGTCGCTGCTGAGTCCCCGATATGTGTTCTGGACCTCGGTCGACAGCTCCACCCAGAGCGCGGCCAGCAACAGGGCCGTGCCTACCCAGGCCGCGGGGTAGTTGCTGCCGTAGTGCGCCGTCCAGGCCACGCCGCCAAGCGCCAGAGGCAGGGCGAGCCAGATGGCCCACGCGTAGACCAGGTGGCGCCAGGTCGGCCGCCGGCGGTAGTTACGGACCAAAAGGCCGGCGACCAACGTCCACTGGCTGCCCGTGATGAGATCGCGTAGCACGCCGAGCGGACTGAGGTAGAGCGCGAGGCCGTAAAGGCCGCCCGGCGTCCATACCACCGGGTAGAACCGTGTCCCGCCGGGCCAGCACGACACGGCCAGTCCGATGAGACCGACATACCAGAGCCATCGATACCAGGGACCGACCCGCACGTTCGTAATGCGGAGAAAGGCTTCCACGACGGCCACGGCCCGCAGCCACTCGAGCGGAATCAGAAAGCGTCCTAAAGACGCGGCCACTGCGGCATCGGGGGCCCCGATGACGAGCGCCAGCATGATGAGGTAGACCGAGGTGGTCAGCGTCGTGCGAAAGAAAACCTGCGCGGTCTGGGCCCATAGGCCCCCCCAGTACACCAACAGCAGGCCCGCCATCACGAATCCCGCCACGGCCAGGATCCACAGCGGCAGGGTCGCAACCGGTATCGTGAGCCGCCCCATGCAAACCCCCTATCAGAGCGACATCGTTCGACGGGCCCTGAGTCACTCCTTTTTGTGGAGGGCTAAAGATGCGTACGCAAGAAGCGCGTCATCTCTGCGAGTTCGGTCGGGTGTAGGCCATGACCGCCTGGGTAGGTGTGAGCCTCCACGACGGCACCGGCGAGCTCGAGGCGCCGAGCGAGCCCGAGTCCCCAGCTCAGCGGGACGACGGGATCATCCTGGCCATGGCCGATAAACACGGGCAACCCGTGCATGGGGGCGATGGCCTCGCCGGGGGGCAGATAGCCGCTCAGGATGACAAGCGCCCGCGGGACCGGAAAAAGCGTGCGCGCTCCGTAGGCGGCGGTCATCAATCCGCCCTGGCTGAATCCGCCCAGCACCAGGCGGGAGGCGTCCAGAGCGTCCTGCTGGACGAGCCGCTGCAAGGTGGCTGACAACTCCGTGAGGCTCTTATGGAGACCGGCCGCGTCGGGCTGTCCAGCGGAAGAGGGGTCGTACCATTGGTAGCCATCGAAGCCGGGGACCCTTGTGGGGGCGCGCGGCAACACGACGTGCACGCGCGGATCCATTTCATTGGCCAGCCACAGCAGATCCTCCTCGTTGGCACCATAGCCATGCAGGAGCACCAGCACCGGATGCGGTGGCGGACCGGCCAGGGCCGCCCGCTCAAACACGTGAAGCACGGTCCACCTCCGAAATCAGTCCCACGGCGGATGCCGGGCGGGCGTCACTTTAAGACACTGTAGCGCATGCGCGGACACGTGCGCGTGGAGCGCTTTCACCCGGCCGCAAGCGCGAGATCCAGAGCCGTCATGGCTCGGGTAGACTAGGAGCCAGCATGACTCGCCCGCCGGCCGGCCGGGCGGCAGACACTTTGAAGGAGATTAACGCTCGTGGCCAAAGCGGTCCCAATTCCGGCGCACCGCACCTCGATCCTGGCAGGCCTCATGATGATGATGGGACTCACGGCGATGGACAGCACCATCGTCGCGACCGCCATTCCCAGCATCGTCCATGACCTCGGCGGCTTCAGCCTGTTTCCGTGGGTGTTTTCTCTCTATCTGCTGGCGCAGGCGGCCACCGTGCCGATCTATGGCAAGCTCGCCGACCAGTACGGGCGCAAGCCGGTCTTGATGTTCGCGGCGCTCCTGTTCCTCCTCGGCTCCATTCTGTCCGGGCTGTCCTGGGGTATGGTGCCGCTCGTGGTGTTTCGGGGCATCCAGGGCCTCGGCGCCGGCGGCATCATGCCCATCGCCACGACGGTGGTGGGTGATCTCTACAGCGTGGAGGAGCGCGCCCGCGTCCAGGGCCTGCTCTCTTCCGTCTGGGGCATCTCGGCCGTCATCGGGCCTGCCATCGGCGGCCTCCTCGTGCAGTACGCGTCCTGGCACTGGATCTTCTACATCAACATGCCGCTCGGCGCGGCCGCGTTGTGGCAGATCCAGTCGTACTTGCACGAGAACGTCGCCCACCGGCGCCACCGCATCGACTTTCAGGGTAGCGCCCTGCTCCTCACGGGCATGGTCCTTATCATTCTGGACCTGCTGGAGGGCGGCGTCGGATGGCGCTGGCAGAGCACGCCCTCGGTGCTGGTGATGGCGGCAGGCGTTATAGCGCTGGCGGGCTTCGTGGCCGTGGAACTCCGGGCCCAAGAGCCGGTGCTGCCGCTGTGGGTGTTCCAGGATCGCTTTTTGGTGGGCGCCAATCTGGGGTCCATGATGGTGGGACTCATGTCTATCGGCCTTTCGTCGTTCTTGCCGACGTTTGTCCAGGGGGTGCAGGGCGCGACGCCCCTCATCGCGGGCTTTGCGCTGGCCGCCATGTCCATCGGCTGGCCTCTCGCCTCGAGCCAGGCCGGCAAACTCTATCTCAAGGTGGGATTTCAGCGGACCGCCCTTTTGGGTGGGGTGGTCACCGTCGTAGCGGGGCTCCTGTTTGCGAGCCTCGGGGTCGGCAGTACCCCGCCGGAAGCGGCCGCGGCGAGCTTCGTGCTGGGGTGCGGTCTCGGCCTCATGAGCACTTCGCTGGTGGTGGCGGTGCAGGCGAGTGTCGACTGGGGCCGCCGCGGCGTTGTCACCGGTGCCAACATGTTTACCCGCAACGTCGGGAGCGCCGTCGGGGCCGCCGTCTTCGGCAGCATCTTGAACGGGCGGCTCCTCGCCACCCTGTCGCGGGCGCCGGCGCATATCAAGGCGAGCTTGCCGTCGGGTCTGAACGCTGCGAGCCTTTCGGTCGGAAACCAGCTCCACGTTCCCGCGGCCGTGCGGGCATTCGTGGCCGCGGCCCTCGATTTCGGGGTGCATGGGGTATTTCTGGCGCTTCTCGCGGCCTCCGTGCTCGGAGTCCTGGTGGTGATGATCATGCCTCACCACGCCACCGGGGCGAGTGCCGTCTCCCCTTCGCGGGCCGCTCCTGACGACTAGTGCCCGGCTCCATGAATTCGTTGGCTGGATGATTTGAGGGCCCCCGAATCTGGTCGGCCGTCTTGCCCCACACGGAAGCTCGGGGTTTGGTTTCCGCGTTGCCATCCTGGATGGTCCGGGCCAGCACCCGGGCTCCCGACGGCACGACCCACATCCAGGATCCGGTCACGCCGGACCGTGCGCTGCCGGTCGTCAACCCCCGAGATGCGGCACCGACGGAGGTCGTCCAGGATGAAACTTGGGATAGACTGCGCGTGTCTTCTGCCCGTGACTCGACGAAACCCAAGCCGCCGGGCCCTCTCGAGCGACACGGCGTATCGCGGGCGCCCCGCGGTTCAACTCGAAGCGCCAGTGTCGCCGACCAGTGCGCGGCCCGCCTCTGCCCCACGACGACCTTCGCGATCGAGGGCGACGCGCACTCGGGGACGTACGTGATGGGACACACGGGTGCAGCGCTTAACCCGGGCCGTCCTTGGGAGACCAGGCGGGCAACGGGCAAGCCCGCCGAGTGGCCCGTGGTGCGCCCGCTTTCTTGTGCTCAATCTAACAAGAGGAGATGGGCGGCAAGCCACGTTGGCGTGGCGGGCGGCCATCGCCGTAACCATCCTACAAAAGCCCGTGGCGGTGCGCGATCATCACCGCTTCCACCCGGTTCTTCGCGTTCAGGCGGCGCGCAATGTCGTTGACCCGGGCCTTGACGGTGTTTTCCGAGAGGTAGAGCTGGCGGCCAATCTCGCGGTTCGTGAGGCCCTCCGCCACCAATCGCAGGATGTCGAGGTCATGGGCGTTGAGCCCCGCAGTACCTCCGCCCGGCCCACTTTGCAGCCAGTGCATCACCAGTTCAGTGGCCTTCGGATCCAGCACCGATCCGCCGTGCATGATCTTGCGGAGGCTCTGTACCAGATCGAAGCCTTCCACCTCTTTTAAGATGTAGCCCCGCACCCCGAGGCGGATGCAGGTCTGGATCAGTTCTTCGTTCAGAAAGCTGGTCAGGATGACCACGGCGACGGGGAGATGTTCGTCCCGAATGGCACGGCAAAGCGCGGGACCGTCGTGGCCACCCATGCGGATGTCCACCAGCGCCAGATCGGGCCGAAGCGAGCGCACCAGTTCCAGGCCCTCAGCGCCATCCCGGGCTTCGCCCACCACCAGGAACTCGGGGGTTTCGTTGAGGAGGGCGCGGATACCGCGGCGCACCACTTCGTGGTCGTCCACCAGTACCACGCGCGTGGGATCGCTCACGCCGTCGGTGATCGCGGAAGTTGGGCGCGCACCGTGGTCCCCCCTTCGTCATTCCGGAACACCGCCAGGGTTCCGCCAAATTCCTCTACGAGGCTTCGCATGGCGTGCAAGCCATAGTGCGCGGTGGGGCCGGTCAGCTCCGCCAGCGCATCGTCGCTGATGCCGCGGCCCACGTCCTGCACGCTCACCGACAGGAGGTCGCCGTCGAAACTAACCGAGACAAAGGCCACCGGACTTCCGCTGTGCCGGCGGATGTTGTTGAGTGACTCGGCGATAATCTTGCGGGCGCAGGGCACCAGGGGTTTTGGCATCATGTCGAGGGATCCGCGTGTCGCCAGGCTGGTTTTGATGCCGCTCTCCTGCTCGAAACGGTTGACCAGATCGGTGAGGGCATCGGAGGGCAACCGGGACACACCGGTGTCATCGGCTAGTGAGAAGATGGCTGCCCGAATCTCGCTGGCGCCCTGGGCCACCAGCTTCTTGATGCGCATGAGGCTCTCGCGGAGGGGGTCATCGCCCCGATCGGGCAGCGGTCGAAGGGCCCGTTCCACCTCAATGCCCAGCGCAAAGAAGATTTGCGAGACCGAATCGTGGAGACGCTGACTGATTCGAGTCCGCTCCTGCAGCACCGCGAGCTCTTCAGCTTTGGCATAGAGACGGGCATTCTCAATGGCAATGGCCGCCTGGGCGGAAAACGCCATCAGGAACTCCTCGTCTTCGGCGGTGAAGACGGCTCCCCCCGGCCGGTGCGCCAGGAACAGCGATCCCAGCATACGATCGCGCATCGCGAGCGGCACGGCCAAAAACGCTCCCACCGGCGGATGGCCGGGCGGCGTTCCCACGGAGGCGGGGTGTTCGTGAAGGCTCCTGACGCGAAGTGGCTGGCCGGTCTTGTGGGGCAGTGCGAAGATGCCGCGGCCCTCTGGAAATCCGGCCGGTCCGGGCCAACCGGAAACCTTGAAAAATTCGTAGCGACCGGAATCCTCGGGATCCAGCACCAAAAGTCCACCCATGTCGGCGCCCACCAAGTCGCGGGCTGCGCCCACCACAGTTTGTAACAGTGGCTCGAGGCCGAGGTGGGAGGTGATGCGCGCATTGACCTCAATCAGCGCGTTCAGTTCCTGCACCTTGCGGCGGAGGATACCCGTCAGCTCGGCATTATCATGGACCATGAATGCCTCCGGTCACGACGTCCGTCCACTTTTCTGGAAACGCGATTTCCTTATCGCTCCCGACGATTCCTTCAACGACGGGTTAAATGCAAAAATTTCTCCTCCGATTGGATCCCGTCCATCGATCCAAACATCGATCCAAATGGATCTGGCTCACGCTGGAAGCAACGAGGAGAGTGGGGATAGGTCCGCCACAGTTTATGAACGGCTATGACCGGTGTACGGCTCAAGCCGAGCGCCATGCCGGCGCCAAGAGACAGGAGGACAGCATGTTTCCCAACGCCTTCGAGTATGTAGCGCCCGCGTCTTTGGAGGAGGCCGTTCAAGCGCTGGTCCGCTATGGCGATGACGCCAAGGTGCTGGCGGGCGGGCAGAGCCTATTGCCGATAATGAAGCTACGGGTGGCGGCCCCCGCAGTACTGGTGGATATCAACCGCATACCGGAGCTGGCGGGCTTTCGGGAGGACGGCCAGGAACTGTGGGTGGGGGCGCTCACGCGCCACGCCACCCTCGAATGGGATCAGGACCTGGTTCCTCGGTATCCGTTGCTGGGGGAGACGGCCGGCTCCATTGCCGACCCGCTGGTGCGAAACCGCGGCACCATCGCCGGCTCGCTGGCTCATGCCGATCCTGCGGCCGACTGGGGAGCGGCTCTATTGGCCCTCCGCGGCGCCGTCACAGTCCGGGGCTCGCGTGGCGACCGGCGCATCGCCATCGACGACCTGTTTTTGGATGTGCTGACCACGAATCTTGAGCCAGACGAAATCATTACCGGGGTGCATGTGCCCCGTCCGACTGGCCATGTAGCCGCCGCCAGTCTGAAGCTGGAGCGCAAGGTGGGTGACTTTGCGGTGGTGGGGGTGGCCCTTCACGTGGAGACCGGCGCTTCCGGAGCGATTGCCCAGGCGGGTATCGGTCTGGCGGCGGTAGGCCCCACATCGCTCCGGGCGAGGGAGGCCGAGACTCTCTTGGTAGGCCAGCAACTGACACCCGGTCTGATTCGCGAGGCTGCGGATCTGGCCGCCAAAGCGGCCGACCCCGCATCGGACCAGCGCGGGAGCGCCGACTACAAGCGTGACATTGTCCGGGTGTTTGTGGAGCGGGGGCTCGGCGCCGTTCGGGACCGTCTGACCGGGATCCGGGCCGAAAGTGCCTGAGGGCTCGATACCCGCGGCGAACCTTACCGGCAACGACGGCAAGCAGGTGTGAATAGGACGGAAAGGACGGGTATGGCATGCGCATCGCCGTGACCATCAACGGGAAGCCGATGAGCGCGGACGTTGAGCCGCGCACGTTGCTCGCATATCTCATTCGGGATGAATTCAACCTTACCGGCACGCATGTGGGCTGTGACACCACCAGCTGCGGGGCCTGCACGGTGCTGATGGACGGTACGCCTGTCAAATCCTGCACAGTGCTGGCGGTGCAGGCCGATGGGACCGAGGTGATGACGGTGGAGGGGTTGGAACACAACGGCCAGCTTCACCCGTTGCAGCAGGGGTTCTGGGAAAGCCACGGGCTTCAGTGCGGTTTTTGCACGCCGGGCATGCTGATGACCACGTACGCATTGTTGCAGCGCAACCCCGACCCCAGCGAGACGACGATTCGGCGCGCCATTTCCGGCAATCTCTGCCGGTGCACCGGCTATCAGAATATCGTGACGGCCGTGCAGTACGCGGCGCCGCTGGTGCGCGAGGCCCGCACGTTGACCACGGAGGTGGGGGAGTAATGGCGCTGGAGATTACTGAACCGCGCCCGATGGGCAAACCTATCAAGCGCAAGGAGGATGCCCGCCTGGTGCGTGGGCAGGGTCATTACCTGGACGACATCAAGCTTCCGGGCATGTTGTACCTGGCGCTTACGAGAAGCCCTTACGCTCACGCCCGCATCAAGCGCATTGATACCACCCGCGCTAAGGCACTTCCCGGCGTGCACCTGGTGCTGACCGGAGAGGATCTGGCCAAGCTGAATCTGTCCTGGATGCCGACGCTGGCCGGTGACAAGCAGATGGTGCTGGCCACCGGCAAGGTCCTGTTCCAGTACCAGGAGGTGGCGGCGGTGGTGGCGGAGAGCCGCGCCCTGGCTGAAGATGGTGCCCAGTTGGTGGAGGTGGAGTACGAGCCTCTTCCGGTGGTGGTGGACCCGTTCCGGGCGCTCGAGCCGGGAGCGCCGGTCTTGCGCGAGGACCGAGAGGAGGCTTCCAATCGCATCTTCCATTGGGAAGTGGGAGACCAGGCCGAGACCGACGCGGCGCTCCGTAATTCGGCGGTGGTGGTCAAGGAGCGCATCCGCATGCCGCGGGTCCATCCGGCCCCGCTGGAGCCTTGCGGCTGCATCGCCGATTACAACGCGGCTCGTGCCCACCTAACTTGGTATGTCACCTCCCAGGCGCCGCATGCGCACCGCACCGTGCTGGCCATGGTAGCGGGACTGCCAGAGCACAAAATCCACGTGATCTCGCCCGACATCGGCGGCGGCTTCGGCAACAAGGTGCCGGTGTTTCCGGGCTACGTAGCCGCCATTGTGGCATCCCTCTCGCTAAACCGTCCGGTGAAGTGGGTCGAGGCGCGCACCGAAAACCTCACCAGCACGAACTTCGCCCGCGACTATCACATGGAGGTACAGCTCGGGGCCGACCGACAGGGGCGGGTCACCGCGCTTCGCGTCACCACGCTGGCCGACCACGGGGCGTTTGATGCCGCCGCCGACCCCACCAAGTTTCCAGCCGGCCTCTTCAGCATCGTCACCGGATCCTACGACTTTCCGGTGGCATATGCCGAGGTGGACGGGGTCTACACCAACAAGGCACCGGGCGGCGTTGCGTACCGGTGCTCGTTTCGGGTCACCGAAGCCTCGTTCCTGATTGAGCGGGCGATGAACACGCTGGCCTTGAAGCTCCAACTGGATCCCGCGGAGCTTCGATTCCGGAACTTCATCCCGTCTGAGCGCTTTCCCTATCGGTCGCCGCTTGGCTGGACGTACGACAGCGGCAACTATGCGGCGACGCTGCAGAAAGCGCTTGACATGCTGGACTACCCGGCGCTTCGCCGCGAGCAGGCGGAGCGCCGCGCCCGGGGCGAACTCATGGGCATTGGCATTTCCACTTTTACCGAAATTGTGGGGGCCGGTCCCAGCAACACGTTTGACATCCTGGGTATCAAGATGTTTGACAGCTGCGAGATTCGGGTGCATCCCACCGGCAAGGTGATTGCGCGTCTAGGCACTCGGCATCAGGGCCAGGGACATGAGACCACCTTCGCCCAGGTCATTGCCGAGGAACTGGGGCTCACCACTGACGACGTTATCGTGGAGGAGGGCGACACCGACACCGCGCCCTATGGGCTCGGAACTTATGCCAGCCGCAGCACCCCCACCGCGGGCGGCGCCGCCGCCTTGGCCGCGCGCCGCGTGCGGGACAAGGCGCGGAAAATTGCGGCCCACCTTCTCGAAGTCAGAGACACGGAAGTGGAGTGGGACGGTGAGCGCTTTACCGCGGCGGGGGCGCCGGATCGCGCGGTGGGCATGAGCGAGGTGGCACTGGCGGCGTACACCAATCTGCCCGCCGGCATGGAACCAGGACTGGAGGCCACGTACTACTACGATCCGCCCAACCTCACATTCCCCAACGGGGCCTACGTGGCGGTGGTGGACATCGACAAGGGCACGGGCGCAGTCAAGGTACGGCGCTTCGTGGCCGTGGACGACTGCGGCACGGTTATCAACCCCATGGTGGTGGATGGGCAGATTCATGGTGGCCTGACGGAGGGCTTTGCCATCGCGTTCATGCAGGAGATTGCCTTCGACGAGGAGGGAAACTGCCTGGCACCTAACTTTATGGACTATCTGGTGCCCACCGCGGTCGAGACGCCCCACTGGGAGACAGGCCGCACCGTGACGCCGTCCCCGCATCATCCCATCGGCGCGAAGGGTGTGGGCGAGTCGCCCAACGTGGGGTCGCCGGCCGCGTTTGCTAACGCCGTGGTGGACGCGCTCGGGCACCTGGGCGTGACCAACATCGACATCCCGCTGTTCCCTTGGAAGGTGTGGGAGGTGCTCCGGCAGCACGGCGTCACGGAGTAGGCAGACGTGCCAGAGAAGGGAGGAACGCCGGCTGCCATCACATCATCCGGCGCAGCGTCATGAACGATTCTCTGTGGCAAGACATGATGCAGCTCGAACAGGCGCGGACGCCCTACGTCCTGGTGACGGTGGTACGCAGCGTGCGTCCGTCCTCCGCGCGCCCGGGCATGCGCGCGCTGGTGACCGCCGACGGGCGCATGCGAGGATTTGTCGGCGGACAATGCACCCGTCACACAGTCGTGGAAGTCGCATTGGAGGCCCTCCGGCGGCAAGAGCCGTGTCTCGTGCACATCACTCCCGATCCCGTACCCCGGGCGGAGCCGGGGGTTACGGTGCGGCTGATGACGTGCGCCAGCGGAGGCCAGGTGGAACTGTACGTAGAACCGCATCAGCCGGCGCCAATCCTGGCGGTGGTAGGCGGCACGCCCATCGCCGCCGCGGCAGCCAGTCTCGGCCGGAGTGTGGGCTACGATGTGCGCCATCACGTGTGGGAGCCCCCCGTCCCATTGGAAGGGTTTTTGGCGAGGATGGTGGAGGAAACGCCCAGCGACGCGGCGTGGCTGGTGGCAAGCCAGGGGGAATACGACGAGGATGCCATCATCGCCCTGGCGCCGCTCACGCCGCCTTACCTGGGGGTGGTGGCAAGCCCCCGGCGGGCGGCGCGCATGCGCGACGTGCTGCGTGAGGCAAGCGTGTCGGAGACGGTGCTGGCCGACATGGCGGCGCCGGCGGGCCTCGACCTGGGCGCCGTCACCCCGGCCGAAATTGCGGTCACCATCTTGGCCCAGTTGATGGAACGGCGGCGGCATAAACTTCCCACTCCGCAACCAGTCCCGGAGACTGACACCGGCCAGGACACCGCAGGCGAAGGAGATGGCAACGACTCGACGCATCCCCGCGGCACGTTGGCGATTGACCCGGTGTGCGGGATGTCGGTGGATCTGGCCACGACACCACACCTCTACAGCCACCAGGGGATGGTCTACGGCTTTTGCTGCCGGGGCTGCCGGGACGCCTTCGCTAAGGCACCGGAGGCATACGCCGCCAAAGCCCGACCTTAGCGGCCGCGCTTGCTCTCCCCATTTCTGAGCGCTCCATGGCCTAAATAGGGCGCACCGGTCAACGGTGCGGCGCGGCGATCGCTTTGGGGGTCGCCGGAGCACTGGGAATCAGGCATGGGGGATCGGAGTCGATGTCGGAAGGGAGATTGGCACCTATGCGCACCTATGAAGGAACGGTCACGGTCGAGGCACCGGCCGCACACGCGTTTTCGTTTATCACCTCCGCCGAGGCAGTTGGTCCCTGTCTACCCGACGTTTTGGCACTGGAGGTGCAGGACCCCACCCATTTCACCGCGAAGGTGCGCGTGGGCTTGGGACCGGTGCGGGGGGCGCTTGACCTCGCGGCGGTGATTGTGCCGGAGGACAGTGGACAGGGCGCGCGCCTGGAGGTGCGGGGTGGGGGAATGGGAAGCGGGCTTGACATCAAAAGCCAACTCACCCTGACGCCGGTCTCCCCATCGGCGACCGAGCTCCGATGGACGGCCGAGGTGGGTATCAGTGGACCCTTGGCCACACTGGGTGCCCGCCTCATTGACGGACAGGCCGCTAAGGTCACGGCCCAGCTGTTTCAAAACATCCGCGAGAACATGGCTGCGGCTCCGGCCCGCTAAGGGCGAGCCCGGCAAGGAGCCGGTGTTATGCATCCCGACATTCGGGCGGTGAGCCAGGGTCTGGTTCAGGCAGGCTACGTGGCGACGGATGACATTGCGGGGGCAGTGCACCTGGCCGAGCAGTTGCATCGCCCTCTGTTGCTGGAGGGCCCGGCGGGCGTCGGAAAGACGGCCTTGGCCCGAGCCTTGGCGGTATTTCGCCAGGCCCCGCTGGTGCGGCTGCAGTGCTACGAGGGGTTGGACGCGAGCCACGCGCTCTACGACTGGGATTATCCTAAGCAACTGCTCGCGGCACGCCTGGCGGCCGACGGGCGGATGGACGCGGTGGAGGCGCTGTACGGTCCCCAGTTTCTGGTGGAGCGTCCCCTGCTGCACGCACTTCGGGCCAACCCTGCGCCGGTGCTGCTGGTTGATGAGGTGGATCGGGCCGATGAGGCGTTTGAGGCCCTGCTGCTGGAGTTTCTGGGGGAGTTTCAGATTACCATTCCGGAAATCGGAACGGTAGCCGCGGTCGGACGGCCCTGGGTGGTGCTTACGTCCAACCGGACGCGGGACCTGTCCGACGCGCTCCGGCGCCGCTGCCTCTACCTGTGGCTTGACTATCCTTCCCCTGAGCGGGAAGCGGCGATTATCCGTAGGAGTGTGGCCGAGGTGAGCCCGGCCCTCGCCCAGGCGGTGGCCGAGAGTCTGGCCCGGCTTCGGGCACTGGCGCTTTTGAAGCCGCCAGGCCTGGCGGAGGCAGTGGACTGGGCGTGCGCGCTTCATGCGCTGGGTTTTTCCAGTCTGGGTCCTGCCGCCATCACCGCCACCGCGAGCGCCGTGCTGAAGACCACCGAGGATCGCGAGACGGCGCGCCGCCATGGATGGCTCTCGCCATGAACAGGGCCCGGGTGGCGGAGCTTCCGGTCGCCCGCCTGCAGTCATTCTCCGCCCACCTTCGGGCCCGCGGGTTCACTCTAGGCCCGTCAGACACCGTGGCCGCTTTGCGGGCGCTCTCGAGCGCGGATCTGGCCGACGCGCGGGAGGTGAAGATGCGGCTCCGGATCGTGTACGCGCGCTCCCCGGAAGAGTGGGCACGGTTTGATGCGCTGTTTGACGGGTTCTTCACCCCTGCACGCCCCCGTATGATTCCACCGCCTCCGCCGCCCGGTCCCGACGCTCCCCCCTCTTCGTTCGCCCTCCCGGGGCCGAAGTTTCCGGACAGGCCGCGACCCGAACCCCGTGCCGGGTTTCGCCTGGCCTACAGTCCTACCTGGGGAGAGCGGTTTACGGTGTCTGTGCTGCAGGGCCCCGAGTTGCACGCGGTGCGGGTGACAGCTCGTAGAGTGGCGGCGGTATTGCCGCGGCGGCAGAGCCGCCGCTGGGGTTCCCGCGGCCGCGGCGAGCTGGACCTCCGGCGTACGGTGCGGGCGGGCATCGCTCGGGCCGGCGATCCTGTGGTCCTCTATGAGCGCGCGCCTGCGCCGGCTCTCCCCGACGCGGTGCTGGTGCTGGACCTGTCCGGATCCATGCGGGAATACGGATCGTTCTTTATCACCTGGGCGTGGGCGCTCCTCCGCACCCGGATTCGGCTGCATGTGTTCGGCTTTTCCACCGAACTTCGTCCGCTCACGCCCCTGCTGCGCGGGACGCGTCCCGGAGAGCGGCCGCCGGGCGGACTGGACCAGTTTTCAGGCGGGACCCGCATCGGCCAGGCGCTCGGTGCACTGAACGGACACTACCGGGAACGGCTCTTCCGCCACACGACGCTGATGGTGGTGTCGGACGGGTTTGACGCCGGCGATGTGGAACTTCTGGGCCAGGCCATGCGCGCGCTGCGAGGCCGGGTGGGGAGGCTCCTGTGGATCAATCCGGCCGCCACGATGCCCGGATATCGCCCTCTCGCGACCGGAATCCAGGCGGCGCTTCCCCACGTGAGCGACCATCTGCCCGTGAGTGACCTACCGAGCCTTCAGCGTGCCTTGGCCACCGGGCGGTTTGGAGGCGGACCTTTCCCCGCCCCCCAACCCGTCCCGCCGCTATAGCGGCGGACATCCGTCAAAGTTCCGCTCCGGGCTAATCTGCGCCTGTTCGTGCGTGCTTCGTGCGTGGAGGAAGCTTACCAGAACGGTCAAAACGGGGCTTTTCTCGCGCACAGCCGTGCCACGTCGGGGTCCGCCCGCAATCGAAATGGCGTGAGAGGTTCGTGGATGGAGGGGTGTTAAGGGGTACCCGAAACGGATGTGGCAAAAGCTTCGTGCACGTCCACGTCGTGGCCCTCGCGATCCAGGGTGTGAAGGGGCTAACGACGACAAACGGCGGCCCGACATAGGGGGCACAGCCGATGTCACCCGATGCCGTCGTGTCCCGGTTGACTTTCGAGCCGGGCCTGGGGGCTGGCGACTCCTCGGGCAAGTTTCGGGATGGGGTGAATCGGGACTGGTATCAACAGGTCGTCTGAAGTGCACCGCCCTGATGGGCAAAAAGCCCCGAAGGTGTTTCGGATGTGTAAGCAACAGAGGGTTCTTGAACCTTACATAACCATATAGTTATAATGTACTTGAGGTGGTGGAG
>JAKATP010000043.1 GCA_021818685.1 Bacillota bacterium
GGATCACCCGACGCATACCCGCCTTGGCCGGAAGCCAGTGCCCGAGCGCAGGACCGAAGGCCTCACGGTCGCTCCGCACGCCCACCGCGTAGCGGCGCTTGTCCCGGGCCAACCGGATGGCGGGAAAATGGGACCTCCGATTTCCAGGCGGCGGCGCTCCCGTCACCGCCCGGGCGCCCACCGAGGCCTTCACCGAGCCAGGAGCGGTCGCCCCCGCGCTGGCTCCCCACGAGCGACCCGTTTTCGAAACCCCCGGCGGCCATCATGACCGGCATGCGGGGGAGGAGGATGCCCGTGACGCCCTGTTCCGTGCTCCTGGCCGGGCACCGAATTTTGAAGCCCGTCTTCAGGTCCAGCACGTGCCCGGACGAAAGACAGGGAGCACGTGCTCCGGCGCCCACGATGCCTGCGGCGGTGCCGTCCTACGCGTCCCTCGAGCGTATGGTGCCAGAGGAGTCGATCACCGGAGGCACACCCGTGGATCATCGGGTCGCGTCTGCCCCTCACACATAGAACGGCCGCCCCTGGTGCACCCTCCCGGCAGGGGTGAGGGGCGTTATGGGGCCGTGGGCTCAGGTGACCCGCATCGTCGTGGCCGTAATCACCGTGCCAGCCACCATCCTGATCATCGATCGGCTGCCCTGGAACCTCACTCTCACGCCCGTGCTGGGGGCCGTGCTGATAGGCGCGATGCTGGGCTTTTTCGGAACCGCAGCCGAAAACGCGGTGCACGGGTATCTAACCCCACCGGCCCGCTTCCTATTCTGGGGGGGTATGGCGGCTCTCCTCTTATGGGCGGCCGCGACCTACACGCCCGGGTTCCATCTCGGCACCACCGCCGGTCTGACCGCGAGCGCCATCGTGGGCCTCGTGGAGGCCCTCCTGCCCGCGGGCGTCATGGAACACTGACCGACAACAGACGCATCCGGAACCGGGACCACAAAAGCGGCACCCACAAAAGGCCGACCACCCCGAGTCCCGCCGCGTAGAGGTCGCCGAGACCAGGCACGAAGCCCGCCAGCGCCGCAGCCAGGGACACCCAGGGAATGACCCGCCCCGTCACAAAATGAAAGCAGTGTGTCTCCTTGGCCGCCATCACGCTGGACGCGGCCAGCAACAGGCCCACCCCGAGCGCCGCCGACACCAGGAGGGCCGCCACGCCCGCCACCGACAGCGCGAGGACCAGCCACCGAAATCGTTCGATCCACACCAAAAAGAAGTAGGCCGCACTCAGAGTCGCGGCCGCGAGGAGGCCGACACTCCCGGCGCCGAGCAGGCCAACGTCACCGAAGCTCGCCGCCGCACGCAGCAGGAGCGCGCCCGCCATGACGGTCAGGGACACCCGGTACACCTGGTCCCGCCAAGGGGGATACGGCCTGGCCTGGATGCCCGGCGGCGGCTTTAGATGCATCACCAATTCGTCAGGACTCATCGAGCCCTCCTCTCGGATCACGGATCGGGTCGCTGAGACCCCGGATGGCGCCCCGCACTCCGTCTACGCGGCAGAGTGCCCGCAGAGCCCACACGGTCGGCGCCACGCTCCACGGAAGCTTTCGGCCCGCTCGTGCGCCCGCCTCTGCTGCCACGATGGGCGCGTCTCCGGGAAAACGCGCCGCCACGGCGCGTATCCCCCCGTCATCGAGCGCCGTCCACCGGGACAGCCGCAGATAGACGTGCCCGTCTCCCACCGGCCACCGCCAGCCGAGACCCTGCTCGGAGTCCTGTACGAGGGCCCCTGCCGGCCCCTCAGCGGCCCCTTCCCCGTCATCAAACAGCTGCAACTGTCCGGCCTGGGCCCGACCCACCTCCGGTGCGCGGTCGGCACCCCCGAGGTCTCGAAGCGCCCCCGCATGCCACAGGGCCAAGATAGCCCGATCGACGTTTTGAATCCGGCGGCGGAGATCCTCCACATCCGTGTACGCGCCCGCAGCCGACCGCCCCGCCACAATCCGTGCGGCCAGCTCCGGTCCCACCCCGCGCACGGCTGCGAGCCCGAGCCGGACCGCGTCCCTGCCATCGGCAATCTCCGGCAGGACGGCGCTGCGGTTCACGTCTGGGGGCAGTGGTTCCACCCCCTCGCGAAAGGCCGCCCACACCGCCCGTCCGAGGCCTTCGCCGTGCCCGCGCGTGGCCCAATCCCCCGCCCAAAATGCGTAGGGATGGTGGGCTTTCAGATAGGCCATATAGTACGCCAACAACCCGTAACAGACAGCATGGGCCTTGTTAAAGCCGTAGTCGGCAAACGCCTCGATCTGCTGCCAGAGTCCGGCGGCTTCCCGTGCGCTTCGCCCGGCGGCGACAGCCCGGGATAGAAACCGTTCGCGTTCGCTGGCCAGCAGCGCATGGTCCTTCTTCGACACCGCCCGGCGGAATAGGTCGGCCTCGGCCCAGCTGTAGCCCGCTGCCTCGCGAACCAGGGCCATAAGCTGCTCTTGAAACACCAGGACGGTACCAGTCTCGAGCGGCTTCAGGCTGCTGGCCTTGCGCTCCTTCAGATAATCGCGGATATGATCCATAGGACCGGGGCGAAAGAGGGCCACGGTCAGCATGATGTCGGCCACCGATTTCGGCTGCAGTTCGCTCAGAAGCTCCTTCACGCCCCGGCCATCGAGCTGAAAAATGCCCTCCGTCTCGCCGTGGGTCAGCAATGCCAGGGTTTCGGGGTCGGCCCGCGGCACCGCCGCCATCTCCGGTACGTCGGGCCCAATGCGTGCGCGGACCTCCCGCATCACAGACAGGGTGCGGAGACCCAGCAGGTCCAGTTTTAAGAGGCCGATCCGGTCCAGATCTCGCATGGGCAGGGTGGTAACCGCCTGGCCCGGCTGGAGCGGGGTGTAGTCGCCGATGGCGTCGGGTGCGACCACCACCCCGGCCGCATGGGTAGTTCCGTGGCGGGGGGTTCCCTCGATGGAAGCAGCTACAAACAACCATTGGGGATGCTCCTGTGCGAGTAGCGCCGCCAGGGCGGGGATCTCCAGACGGGCGCGCTCGAGCGTCACATCTGGCCGCGGAGGGATGAGACGGGCCGCCTGGTCCACCCGCCCCGGCTCGATCTCGAGCGCACGGCCGGCGTCGCGCACGGCGGCGCGGGCACCAAACGTCCCGTAGGCCCCGATCTGGGCCACACGCTCGGCCCCCCAGCGCTCGCGCAGGTACTGGATGAGCGGGGCGCGCCCGACGTCCTCAACGTCAAGGTCGATATCGGGCAGCGACGTCCGGGCCGGGTTCAAAAAACGTTCGAAGATGAGTCCCCACTCCAGAGGGTCCACGTCTGTGATACGCAACGCCCAGGCTGTCAGGCTGGCGGCGGCCGAACCTCGCCCGGGGCCGATCCCGATCTGGCGCCGGCGCGCCTCCGCCACCAGATCGGCCACGATCAGAAAGTACGCCGAGACTCCGAGGTCGCGGATGACAGACAGCTCGTCGCGGAGGCGTTCTTGGTATTCCGGCTCGGGATGGCCTCCAAGCCGCGCCTGCAGTCCCGCCCGGGCGGCCTCCTCCAGGACTTGGTCCGGATCCCGTGTCCCGGGAAAGAGCGGCAGGCGCTTTTGGTACCGGGGCACGGCCGGCGCCTCCACGGTGCCGAGAAGCACCTGCCAGCCACGCACGGCAGGGTGGGTGGACCCAAACCGGTCAACCAGGTCACGCGCCGTCGTCCAGGGACCTCCCGCTGCGTGCGGTTCCCGACTGATCCGCGCCAGGGCCTCCCAGGCCGGCGCGAGCTCAGGCGCGAGATATCGGATGGGGATGGCCGCCAGCGGCACGACCCCGTCGGCGATCCGCGCCGCGGGGTCGTACACCAACTGAAACAGGACGGGAAGAAGCCGCCGTTCCGGTGGCGCCGCACCGGGGGCCAGCACCAGTACCACGTCGTCGGTCGGTGCTGCCTCCCACGCATCGAGGCGCCCCGCGCTGACGAGCCGGCACAAGAAACTCCATGCCTTCGGGCCTCGCCCCACCACCCGCACCGGCGCCCCTCCGGGTCCGGGCACGCACACCCCGACGAGGGCGACGAGCCCTTCGGTCCCGGCGCTGTCCGCAAAGGAGAGCGCGCCCGACAGCGAGCACCAGTCGGCCAGGAGCACCGCGTCATACCCAGCGGCCCGCGCCTGGGCCGCCACGGCCTCGGGGCCCTGGAGAGCCTTCAGAAGACTCCAGTGAGACCAGACGTCGGCGGCGAGCGTCCGGCCCCCGGTCATGAGCTCCGCCGCTCGCGCTTTCGCTGATGACGGTCGAGGGTGGCCTTGCGGATGCGCAGAGCGTGCGGGCTCATCTCCAGGAGCTCGTCATCCTTCAGATATTCCAGGGAGGCGTCCAGGCTCATAACCCGCGGCGGATCGAGGCGGATGGCCTCCTCCGCGTTGGCATTGCGGACGTTGGTGACGTGCTTCTTCTTGCACACATTAAGCTCCAGATCCTGTGGGCGGCTGTTCTCCCCCACCACCATCCCGGCATACACGGGCGTGCCGGGGCCAATGAAGAGCGTGCCCCGGAGCTGGGCGTTGTCGAGCGCATAGGCGGTGGCGGTTCCGGTTTCCAGCGCGACCAGGGCCCCTCGCGTACTTTCCTCCATCGGCCCCGCATACGGGTGATAGCCGGCAAAGAGGTGGTTCATAACACCGTAGCCGCGCGTCTCGGTCAGGAATTGTGACCGGAAGCCCAGCAATCCGCGGGCAGGAATCCGAAACTCGAGCCGCACCTGGCCCGGGCCGGCCGGCTTCATGGCCCGCATTTCCGCCTTGCGCGGTCCGAGCCGCTCCATGACGGGGCCGAGACTCGCCTCCGGCAGGTCCAGGACCAAATCCTCATACGGCTCCTCCCGTCCGTGGGGGCCGTCTCGGAAGATGACCTCGGGGCGGGAGACTTCAAATTCGAAGCCTTCGCGACGCATGGTCTCGAGCAAGATGCCGAGGTGCAGCTCGCCGCGGCCTGATACTCGGAAAATCTCAGGATCTTCCGTGTCCTCCACCCGCAAGCCGATGTTGCGCTCTGCTTCCCGATAGAGGCGCTCCCGCAGGTGGCGCGATGTGACGTATTCGCCGTCCTGGCCTGCAAACGGACTCGTGTTGACGCCGACCAGGATGGTCAGGGTGGGCTCGTCCACGGTGAGCGGCGGAAGGGCCTCCGGTTGGTCAGGGTCGCAAATGGTGTCACCGATGCCGACGTTCTCGAGGCCCGCCATCAAGACGATGTCGCCCATGGCGGCCTGGGCGATCTCCACCCGTCGCAGTCCTTCCCGGCCATAGAGCTTGCTCACCCGCCCGCGCGTCAGCCTGCCGTCTGCCGCCACCGCTACCACGCCGGCGCCCGGTTCGATGCGTCCGCGGGTCACGCGCCCGATGGCGAGGCGGCCCACGTAGTCGTCATGGTCGAGGGTCGTGATCTGCAGCTGCAGGGGAGCGTCCACCTCACCTTCCGGCGGAGGAATGTGGGCCACGATGGCGTCAAATAAGGGGCCGAGGTCCCCGGACGCTCCCAGCTCCGGGGTAAGGCTGGCGATGCCCTGCTTCGCGGCCGTATACAGGATGGGGAAATCGAGCTGAGTGTCGCTGGCGTCGAGATCGATGAACAACTCTAACACCTGGTCCGCCACGTCTTGGGGACGGGCCTGGGGTCGGTCCATCTTATTCAGCACGACGATGGGCTTCAGGCCCGCTTCGAGGGCTTTGGCCAGGACGTAGCGGGTCTGCGGCATCGGCCCCTCTGACGCGTCGACCACCAGCAGGGCGCCGTCCACCATCGACAAGATACGCTCAACCTCGCCGCCAAAGTCGGCATGGCCAGGGGTGTCCACCAGATTGATGGTGATGCCGCCGTAGGGGACGGACGTCGTTTTGGATAGGATCGTAATGCCGCGCTCGCGCTCGAGCTCGTTGGTATCCAACGCGCGTTCGCCGACCTGATTGGGATCTCGAAACATGCCGCTCTGACGCAGCATGCCGTCGACCAGCGTGGTCTTGCCGTGGTCGACGTGGGCGATGATGGCGATGTTACGCAAGTCGTCTCGGCGCATAGGCTACGCATCCAGGTCATGAACCAGGGTGCGAAATCGTTCCCCCCGCTCTTCAAAATTCCTGAACATGTCGTAGCTGGCAGCAGCTGGGCTCAAGAGCACCGTATCGCCCGGCCGCGCGTGCCGACGGGCCAGGGCCACTGCTTCCTCGAGGCTCCTTGCCTCCAGCACCGCGGGGCCCGGGCCGATGGCCCTGGCAATGGCCGGCCCTGTTTGTCCCAGAACGACGGCCATCCGCACCCGGTCCGTGAGGGCACGTCCCAGCTCAGCATAGTCCAGATGTTTATCATACCCTCCCAGAATCACAATCAGGGGACCTGCGAGCGCTTCCAGGGCGGCCATCGTCCGATCGGGTGCCGTCGCGATGGAGTCATTGATGTAGCGCACTCCACCGTACTCTCCCACGACCTCCAGCCGATGGGGCACGCCTGTAAAGGTGCTGAGCGCCTCCCGTACCGCCTCCAGGCGGGCCCCCGCCGCCAAGCTGAGGGCTGTGGCCGCGCAGGCGTTCTCAAGATTCATCCGCCCCGGCAGGTGCCACTCGGCCACCGGCATCACCACCCGCTCGGCGCCGCCGCCCGCCCAGCGGATAGCGCCATCGGCGGCGTAGGCGCCGCGCGGCACGGCCTCGCCCACCCGAAATGCCAGCCGTCGACCCTGATGCTCAGCTAATGCGGAACCCAGGAGGAGGGGCGGCGGTTCCGGCACCACCAGCCAGTCGCTCGGCGACTGATGCCGGAAGATGTGACTCTTGGCCTCCGCGTACGCCTCGTACGACGGATGGATGTCCAGATGGTTTGGGGCGAGATTCAGCACCGCCGCGCCGTGCGGGCTCGTTTCGGTGAGTTCCAGTTGGAAACTCGACAGTTCCATCACGACCCACGAGTCGGGGTTGATCCGCGCCAGTTCTGGCAGGAGCGACTCGCCGATGTTGCCGCCGACGTACACCGGCCGGCTCTGGTCCTGGCGCAGGATGGCACCGACGAGGCTTGTGGTCGTGGTCTTCCCCGCCGATCCGGTAATGCCGATCACAGGCGCCGGACAATTTTTCAAGAACAGGTCCGTCTCACAGGTGAGCCGGGTCCCCTCCCCGAGGAGGGCCAACACGGCCGGCTGGCGCTTTATCATCCCGGGTGTCAGATACACCTCTTCATACGGTCCGAGGCGGCGGGCCTGCTCCAGATAATCGGACCCGAAACACCACTGCACGCCAGGCTCCCGCGGCCCCGAATACTGGTCCGGCTCCATGCGGTCGGCAGCCACGACAGGGACGCCCCGTTCCCCGAAGTACCGGAGCAGCGGGCGATTGTTGATGCCGACCCCGACCACCAGGACAGGTCCCTTCATGCTGATGTCTGAAGGACCTTGCTCATGCGCGCCAACCCTTCTTCAATGCGTTCCTCACTCTGTGCAAACGACAGGCGCACCGCCGCTCTGGTCCCAAACCCCGATCCCGGCACCACCGCCACTTGCGCCTTATCGAGCAGAAAGCGCGCCAGCACATCGCCATCCGATAGCGGGCGGCCGTCATACTGGCCTGAAAGCCCCCCGACCTCCACCCACACGTAGAACGCCCCTTCCGGCCAAACGGCATGAAGACCGGGGATCCGGCCGAGACCTTCCAGCATGAGAGCACGGCGCGCCGCAAATCGGAGCCGCATTGCCTCCACCGTACGATCATCGCTCCGAAGCGCCGCGGCGGCCGCCGCCTGCGACACGCTGCTCGGGTTAGACGTGGTCTGGCCCTGGATGCGCCCCATCGCGGCCACCACCTCGGGCGGGCCCGCCGCAAACCCGATACGCCAGCCCGTCATGGCGTAGCTCTTTGACACGCCGTTGACGATGACCGTCCGCTCCCGCATCCCCGGCAGGCTCGCCAGAGAGGGGGATGGCTCCGATCCATAGGTGAGACGCTGATAAATTTCGTCGGCGATGACGAAGAGATCATGACGCTGGCAGAAGTCGGAGATGGCACGGGTGTCGGCCGCGCGCAGGACGGCGCCGGTGGGGTTGTTGGGTGAATTAATGATAAGGCCGCGTACATCGGGCCGGTAGGCACGCCGAAGATCATCGACAGACAGGTGATACCCGCCGGCAGGATCGGTGGGCACCGTCACCGGGACGCCGCCCGCGAGGCGCACCTGTTCGGGATAGGAGACCCAGTAGGGGGCCGGAATCAGGACGGCGTCACCCGGGTTCACCAACGCCAGAAGCGCGTTGTACAGCGCCTGCTTGGCACCCGCGGACGCCATGACCTCGTCTGGATCGTACCGGAGTCCTTCGGCTCGTTCAAGGTACGCGACGATGGCGGCGCGCAACCTCGGGGTGCCCTCGACCGCCGTATAGCGGGTCGCCCCGCCCCGTATGGCCTCGATACCCGCCTCCGCGATGAACGACGGGGTTTCGAAGTCCGGCTCTCCGATACCAAAGCTGACGACGTCCTCACCCTGGGCCACAAGGCGCTTCAGTTCCCGATCGATAGCGAGCGTGGGCGAAGGAGCCAGCTGTCGGGCACGAGCGGAGAGGTCCACCTACGACACTTCCTCGGGAAGCGAGCCCGCACCGCCCCTAGGGCGCTACGGGTTCAAATAGTTCGTCCGACCACAGATCGCCCAGGAGGGCGTCCAGTCGATCGACGACCAGATTTAAGATACGTTCGCCCTTTTCGCTGGTGCCCGACCGGCCGTCGCCGGTGACGGCGTTGCGCAGCGTGATCTGGCGATGGGGTCGGTCCTTGACCCGGTACTTCGGACGTTTCGGATTATAGACCGCATGCTCCATCTCCACCCACTCGGGATGCAGCGCCAGCATCACGGACGTCTCATCCTCACCCGCGTGGCCCTGACTGCCCGTCACGGTGAGGATGTCGCGGCTGAAGTCGAGCCACCAGTTCGTAATGACGACCCGGCCGCCCGCGTCCGCGATCGCTTCGGCGGCGTGACTCAGGGCTCCCGTATTGCCCCCGTGTCCGTTTAGGATCACGATGTCCCGAACACCCCACCGGAGCATCGCGAGACCCACCACGGCTACGTACTGCTGAAAGGCCTCCGCCGGGATGCTGAGTGTACCGGGCCACTCCTCCAGTTCCCAGGAATGGCCGTAGGGAATGGCGGGGGCGACCAAAAGGCGATCGGGATGGCGGGCTTCCAGCCGGGATGCCAGCGCCGCCGGGTGATAGTTGTCGGTCCCGAGCGGACAGTGCAGCCCGTGGGCCTCAACCGTTCCGGTGGGCAAGAGAACTGTGCGAAGCTTAGGCATCTCCTCGGCAAAGCGGCGGGTCGTCAACCGTTCCCAGTACACAGGCGCTCGACCTCTCTCTCAGGCGGTCGGATTGTCTTCCCGAAGCCGTCGCTGCAGCGCGGCCCCCACCCGGCCCGTCTCGGCCGCAGACAACCCGCCCCACCCTATTTGCTCCACTTTATCCCATAACCCGAGCGAAACGGCCACCTCCCGCTTCAGGGCGAGACGGTTCCGCTCTTCTGGAGTGAGTTCCTTATGTCCCTTGAATCCTGTAGGCTGTTCCGGCCTCTTCACATTCCCGGCGCGAGCGGCCATGCCACCACCTCCAGGAACAGGGTTCCCCGACCCGAGCCTCTTGCCATGCGCGTTATTTCTGCGCCGAGAGGAACCTCACCATGAAGGTGACCGCAGCGGGCGGCAAGTGCAGGTTGGGCATTCCGCCCACGGGGGACAGGAGCTGCTTTTTGATCTGGGTCGGCGTCAGGATGTCGCCGACGTACGTCAAGGGCGGCGGATAAATGTACTTGCCGTTCAGCTGCACGACGCCTTTCTGGTTGCCGAGGGTGCCGAGCGCGTGGCACGTGGCGCACGACGCCTTATAGATGGCCATGGGCTCCGCCTTCGTGAGCTGGGCGTGGGTATACACCCCGTTGGCGGTGAAGTACCCAAAGAAGGACAGGCCGACGAGCAGGATCCCCAGCATGAGCGGGCGCTTCAAAAGACGCCGCTCGGGATAGCGGTCGATGAAGGGCACGCCCATGAACACCAGCACACCGACCACCGGAATCGCGAACATGAGAATCCAGTCCAAGTTGGCGAGTCCGAGCACACTCCAGTAGTAGCCGCCCACGTCAAAGAAGCTCTGCACCCAGTAGAAGTACCAGTCCGGCGCAGGCTGGAAGGCCCAGTCCCCGGGGTCGGCGGGCGGCCCCAGGGGCGCGGGCGTGAAGTGGGCAAACACGACCAGCGCGGCCACGGCCACCAACCCCACCACGAGCTCTTTTAACAGATGCTCGGGCCAGAATGGCACCACGCCCCGGGACTGATATTCGCGGGCCCTGTGCTCGTTGTGCTCGTCCAAGGTGTTAAGGTCCTCCTCGGTGTTTCGGCGCCTAGTACGGCCCGGTGATGCCGTTTCTGCGGATCATCAGAAAGTGCAGACCCAAAAAGGCCAGGAGTCCCGCAGGCAAGAACAGCACATGCACCGCAAAGAAGCGGGACAAGGTCGCGGCGCCTATCTTGGAACCGCCAGCGACAATGTAGAAGAGCCAGTTTCCGATGTAGGGGACGTACTTGACGAAGTTCACGCCCACCTGGGTCGCGAAGTACGCCTTCTCATCCCAGGGCAGCAGATATCCCGTGAACCCAAATCCCAGCATCAGCAGCATGAGGGTCGCGCCCACAATCCAGTTGAGTTCGCGGGGCTTCCGGTACGCGCCCATCCAATAAATCCGCAGCATGTGCAGGGTCACCATGATGATGATGAGGGACGAGCCCCAGTTGTGCATAGCCAGGACCTGCGCGCCGAAAATGACGTGGTGCATGATGTAGCTGGTTGACGTGTAGGAGTTCACGAGGTCGGGCACATAGTACATGGCCAGAAACATGCCGGTCACAAACTGGGCGATGATGAGCAGGAACGTGACCCCTCCGAAACAGTAGACGAAAGCTTTCACGTGTTCGCTCGGGTTCACATGATCGGGTACCGGGTGGTCGGCAATATCCCGCCACAGGGGCGTGACCATGAGCCGCTCGTCAATCCACCTGACAAGACGTGTCCACATACTTCGACGGCCTCCGCTTTAGGCGAGGGGAAGGGCTCAGGACATATCCCGAACACCGCCCGCGAGCGCATTTCTTGGGACTGCGAACTGCTCGCCGCACCCGGTTCAATCCAGGGGACACCTAGCCGTTCCCATCATACGGATCCGACCAAACAGGGTCAACTTAGCGCGTTATTCGGCGAAAGACTCCCGCTCAGGTGGGCGGAACCAGCCGTCAGACATGACGGGGGATAACCGTCCCGGCCCCCTCACGGTCGCACGGCGACCAGGACGAGGGCTGCCGCCGCCAGCAGATAGATACCGCCCCCGACCGCCAGCACGGGGGCGGTGCGCCTCTGCCTGAGAATGAAGAGGGTCCAGAGGGCAGCCCCAACCGACAGGCCGCCTACCGCCCATTCCAGCCGCGAGAAGCTCCAGGGCGTAAGCCAGATGCCGAGCGCCGGCACCAGGCTGGCCTGAAACGCCATCGCTCCCGTGACATTGCCAAAGGCGAGCACCACCTGGCGCCGCCTTAACCAGATGATGGAGTTCAAGACTTCGGGAAGCTCGGTGGCGACGGGGGTCAAGAGCACCGAGAGCAGGAAGCCGCTCACGCCGGACCGTACGGCGAGCTCCGTCACCGCCGTCACGAAGAAATGCGCACCCACCACCAGTCCCAAAAGCCCGATGCCCACCTGCGCCGCCGCCACCACGTTCGGGGGCCTCTCCCCCTGCCAGAAGTGAAGGGGCACCGGACGCTCCGAGCCCTCCCGGATACCCCCGGCCTTCAGGACCGAGCGGGCAAAGCCGAAATAAAAAAGAATTAATAGCGCTCCCGCATACGGGCGCAGGCCGTGGGGCAGGAAGCTCGTCAAGAGCGCCCCGGAAAGAGCGGCCACAAAGAAGCGCAGGTCGCGTGCGACGGTCGCCGGCACCGGCTGCGGAGCATCCCGCCGTGCGATGCACCAGGAAGACACCCCCAGCACCCCAAAGCCCAGAGTGCCCAGCATGAAAGGCGCACCCAAGATCGCCCCGAGTCCGATCCCGACCCGCCCGGCACTGTCCCCGGCCACGATCGCGAGCACCGGGACCAGCGTTTCCGGTAGCGCCGTCCCGAGCGCCGCCAGCAGGGTGCCCACAGCGCCGTCGGCCAGACCGAGACCCCGACCGACCCACTCCACGCCGTTCGTGAAGTAGTCGGCCGAGAGCACGATGAGGATCATCCCGCTCAGGATGAGGATTAGCATACTGTCCCCCGTTTGCGAATTACGGGGAGTATACGAGGCTGAAGCGGTCCTCATCCCGGGCCACGGGCGTCGTCAGGTGACGGCGCCCGGGTAGCCTTGCTCCGCCCAGGCCTGGTAGATGGCCAGGCAGGCCGCATTGGAGAGATTGAGGGACCGGACACCCGCGCGCATGGGAATCTGGCGCCAGCGATCGGGATAGGCGCCCAGCAGAGAGTCCGCAAGGCCGATCGATTCCCGCCCAAAGACCAGAACAGGGTCGGTCCCGTAGCCTCCGGCATCGAAGCGGGTGCCGCCGCGGGCGGTAAAAAGATGAAGACGCTCGGGCTGCCGGAGGCCTGGCTCGAGTGCCTCCCACGAGGCATGCACCATCACTTGCACCAGATGCCAGTAGTCCACGCCGGCCCGCTTTAGATACCGGTCGCTGATCGAAAAACCGAGCGGCTCTACGAGATGCAGGCGGGCGCCGACCGCTGCGCACGTGCGCGCGATGTTGCCCGTGTTGGGCGGGATCTCCGGCGCCACCAGCACCACGTCAATCACGGAGGCCGGCTGCCACCTCACGCCGCACGTCTTCGTGCAGAGCCTCTTTGAGCTTCTTCGCCACGGGACCCCGTCCCGCGCGAAGCTTGCGACCGTCCACCGTCGTCACCGGCAGGACCTCGCTGGTCGTACCGGACAGAAACACCTCATCAGCCGCCATCAACTGTTCAACGGTAAACGGCTCCTCTTTGGTCGGCACGCCGACCCGGGGAGCCAATTCCAGAACCGTCGCCCGTGTGATCCCAGGCAGAATGTAGTTGGTGACCGGCGCCGTCATGAGCACGCCGTCGGTGACGATGAAGAGGTTCGAGGCGGTCGACTCGAGGACCATGCCGTCCCGCACGAAAAGGGCATCGTCTGCACCGGCCCGACGCGCCCGCTCCCGGGCCATCACGTTCGGGAGCAGATTCACGGTCTTGATCCAGCACTTCGCCCAGCGGTCGTCCGACACGGTGATGACGCTGATGCCCTTTTCTACCCGGTCCTCCGCGGGAGGCGGCGCCGAGCGGCACCAGAGCAGGATCGTGGGCCGCACGTCGGGCCCGGGGAACATATGATTGCGCGGGGCCGCTCCCCGCGTGATCTCGATATAGATAATGGCGTCGGGATCCCCCCGGCCCTCGCGGCCCGCCAGATCCTCGATGACGCGTGTGATGAGGCTCATATCCACCGGCTCCATCATCGCGCCGGCCAGACTCCGCTCCAGCCGCTCGAGATGCGGTCCGAGCCGGTAGGGCACCCCTTGATACAAGTGGATCACCTCGTAGACCGCGTCGCCAAACAGGAACCCGCGGTCATCAAACGAGATGGCCGCCTCCGTCTCCTCCACGAAGCGATCGTTCAGGAACACGCGCACGCTCGACTCCTCCTCCTGCACTGCTGCACGGCGCCGCCAGGCTCACACGTTGGCGGCCCCCTGGTATACGAGACCCCGGCGGCCGTCCACCGTGACGATCTGGCCGTTAGCGAGCCGGGACGTCGCCTCCTCCGCCCCGACCACCGTTGGCTTTCCGAGGGAGAGTCCCACCACCGCCGCATGGCACGTAAGGCCCCCTTCCTCCACCACCAGCGCGGCCGCCGCCTCCATGACCGGCACCCAGTCCCGGTTCGTCGTCCGGGCTACCAGCACCTTCCCCTGCGCCTGGCGCGGCGTCACCGCCCGCACGTCATCGACCACCAGTACGGCACCGGTGGCCGCCTGTTCGAGCCCCATGCCCTGCCCCCGCAGAATGGCCTCTCCCACCGTCACCACCCGCATCAGGTTCGTCGTCCCCGGCTGCCCGGTCGGCACCCCCCCCACCACCACCACCATATCTCCCGGTTTGATACGCCCCGCCTCCAGCGCGGTCGCGGTCGCCAGCTCAATCATCCGCTCGCTGCCGTCGGCGCGGCCCATGGTGAGCGCGTCAACCCCCCACACCACCGCCAGTCGCCGGGCGATGTGCGCGTGTGGCGTCACCGCCACCACGGCGATCCGCGGACGCAGGCGGGCAATCGCCAGCGCGCTGTACCCGGACTCCGTCGCACAGATGATGGCACGCGCTCCCAGATCCTGGGCCGCCGTCACGGTGGCGTGGGTCACGGCCCGGGTCACCGTCTCCCGATCAAGTCCGGGTCCGTGGCCCACCCGAGCCTCCCGCCCGTCCGCCTCCCGCGCAATTCGGGCCATGGTCATCACGGCCGGGACCGGATACCGTCCAGCCGCCGTCTCGGCCGACAACATGACCGCGTCCGCCCCGTCCCAGATAGCGTTGGCGACATCCGTCACCTCCGCCCGGGTCGGATGGGGATGCTCGCACATCGACTCCAGCATCTGGGTGGCCGTGACCACCGGCCGTCCCATGCGGTTCGCGACCTCAATAATCTGCTTTTGGAGCCATGGAAGTTGTTCCGCCGGCATCTCCACGCCCAGATCCCCGCGTGCCACCATGATCCCGTCTGACACCCGCACAATATCGTCGAGATTTTCTAGCGCCGCCCGGGTCTCAATCTTGGCCATCACCGGCACGTCCAGGCCCTGGTCCTCCAGCCAGCGCTTGACGTCGAACACGTCGTCCGTGTCTTGCACGAACGATGCCGCGATCCAATCGATGCGAAGGGCGGCCGCCTCGACTATCGATGCCCGGTCGGTCTCGGTCAGCATCGGCAGGTGCAGGCGCACACCCGGACACTGGAGCTTTTTGTGATTCTTCAGAACGCCGCCCGCTTCCACCGTCGCGGCCAAGGGGTTTCCGGGCCGGCTCACGGTCACGACCAGCGCACCGTCGTCCAGCATCAGGCGCGCGCCCTCCTGCACGTCTGCCAGAAAGTCCTGGTTGGTGAGGCCGATGCACCCCGGGCCATCGCCAAAGCACACCGTGTCTCCGGGCCGGAGCTCTCGTCCCCCTTCCGGAATCCCGGTGACCCGTACTTCGGGCCCGGCGGTATCGAGCAGCACCGCCGGGTGCACGCCCTGCACGCGCTCGAGATGGAGCAACTCGCGAATGGTGGCGGCGACCTCTGGCGGTGTCGCGTGGGACAGGTTCAGCCGGAGTACGTCGGCTCCAGCGCTGATGAGTGAGAGGAGGACGTCCGGTCCCGACGAGGCGGGCCCCAGCGTGGCGACGATCTTGGTGCGGCGCTCGCTCATTTCAAGCCTCCGAGATGTTCCGTCAGCACTTCGTGAGCTTCTTCCGCCTCCCCTTCCGGAACCAGGAGCTCGACGCTGCCACGCCCGCTCTCGTCGGCCTCCAGCGAGTGCAGATTAGTCAAGATGCCTTCGTTCTCCAGAACTGCCTTCAGGCGCTCGGCTACTGTACGATTGGGCGCGATGTACACCACCGTCCACATTTACGCGTCTCCCGACTTCTCGTGACGTGTCGTGGTCATCCACCTTCCGGTTCCATCAGGCCAGCTCGATCGGATGGGCGTCCCGCGGACCTGGCGGCGCCGACTGACGGCTCACGGACATCGCCGCCGCGATGACGGATACGGCCGCGAGTCCCAGGAAGCCGACGTGGATCGCCGTATTCCATTGCACCGCTGACGCCTGCTTGGTCGTCGCGTGCATCGTCGCCAGCGCTACGCTCACGATCGTGAGGGGCATGGCCGTGCCCCAACTCATCCCGAGCGAGCGGGCCATATTCAAGAGGCCGCCCGACAATCCGAGGTGCTCTCTCGGCGACGCCCCCATCACAGACGAGTTATTGGGGGGCGTAAACAAACCGAGACCCGCCCCTACCAAGACTAGTTCGCCCACCACGGCCACAAACGATACGTGGCGGCCGAGGGTGAACACCAACAGCAGGCACCCGAGGGCCGTCAAGCCCATGCCGAGCGTCGTCAGGATCCGCGATCCATACCGGTCCGCCAGGCCTCCCGCGATGGGTGCCAGGACCGTCATGGCCACCGGTACCGGTGTCAGCAGGAGTCCCGCAATCGACTCGGGCAGGTGCGTGACGTCCTTCGTGAAGTACGGAATCAGATAAAGCGTGCCGAACATGGCGGAATAGGACAAAAGGCCCGTCACGTTGCCGATGGTCATAATCCGGATTTTGAACAGGGCCAGGTCAATCATCGGGAACTTATAGTGCCGCTCGCGGGCGACGAACAGGAGGACCAGCGCCACCGCCGCCGCAAATAACCCGAGCACCCGGGGCGACGTCCAGCCCCAGATGGGACCTTCGGTGATGCCGAGCAGGAGCGCCACCAAAAATGGCGCGAAGAAAGCGAGGCCCGCCCAGTCAAAGGGCTTCCGCTCCGCCTTCAGGTGATCCCGCGGCAGGACGAGGGCGCCCAAGACGGTGCCTATGATGCCGACCGGCACGTTCACGTAGAAAATGGCCCGCCAGCCGATAAGCGCGATGAGGGCGCCGCCCACGGCCGGACCAATGCTGAGGCCGACCGCCTGCGCCGAGCCCTGGATGCCGATGGCCTTGCCCCGCATCGAAGACGGCACCGTGGCCGTGATGATGGCGACGGAGTTGGCCTGCAGCAGGGCCGCGCCCGTGGCCTGGAGCACGCGCGAAGCGATGAGCATCGGAAGGGAGATGGCGGCCCCACACAGGGCTGAACCGACGATAAAGACCAGAAAGCCGACGGTATACAGAGGCCGCCGGCCCACCATATCCGCCCAGCGCCCCATCGCCGTCACCAGGCTCGCAAGGGTCAACAGATACGCGATCAGCACCCAACCCGCGTCCGAGGCGGTTGAGTGAAAGTAGCCCTGCAGCGTGGGTACCGCCACGCTCACAATGCTGGCGTCCACGGCCGCCATAAAGGCGCCGACGCAGACCGTCCCCACCACCAGCCAGATGTAGCCGGGGCGCTCGACCAGGCGTTCGAGTGGCAGCCTGGACCAGATGCCCATCACCGAAGACGGCTCCGGACGCCGTGCCCCCTCACTCACCAGGAACCTCGCACCGGCTGCCGCGGGTCCGTCCAGACGGTCACCGACGCGCCCACGTCCAGCGGTTCCTCCGCCTCCACAATGAGAATACCGTCAGCTTCTAGCATCTGAGTCATGACCCGGCTCGCCGAAGGCGGTGGCGGGGGCAGCAACGGAATCACGGCAGGTACACCTTCTTCTCCCGGCTCGAAGCGTGCCTGAATGACCCACGTAAAATCCGGCATGGCCGGAATCGGGGACGCTAGCCGGCCCATAACGGGCCGGCGCGCTCTCGGCGGCATGTGGGCTGCGCGCCGGATGGCAGGCTCCACCAGCATCTCAAAATGAACCAACACGGCATACGGCCAGCCGGGCAGGGCAAAAAACGGCCGCTGGCCGAGGCGCGCCAGCGCAGTCGGCCGCCCCGGACTCATACGGATCCCGTGATGGATAAGCTCGCCCAGTTCGGCGGCCACGCCCGGAATCAGATCATGCAGCGTGCGGATGTCGCGGCCCTCAAAGACGGGGATACTGGCCCCCGTACCACCGGAGCTGACCAGAATATCCCACGTTGGATCGGCGATGAGGGCGAGGAGCCTATCGCGTACATCCTCATAGCGGTCAGCCACACTGGGGACGCGGACCGGCTCGCCGCCGGCTTCGCGCACCATCGCTTCCAGGATGGCGCCGTTCACGTCATAGACCTGTCCCGGCCGGAGATCTGATCCGAGCGGGCTGAGCTCGTCGCCAGTCGACAAGATCGCGACCCGGGGACGCCGCCAGACCTCCACCCGTTCCTGCCCCTGGCTTGCGAGGGCGGCCACCACAATGGGGGTCACGGGGGCGTCTTTCGCGAGCAGCACCTGCCCCACACCGAAATCCTCGCCCACAGGGGAGACGTGCAGACCCTGCCGCATGGGCTCGTCAATGACGACCGTATCGCCCGTGCGACGCGAGCGCTCTACCAGCGCGACCGCATCAGCGCCTTCGGGCATCGGCGCGCCGGTGGTGATTTCGACAGCCTCACCGGGTCCCACCACCCGATCGGTGGGCCGGCCGGCCGTCACCTTAGCCACGACGGTGAGCGGCATGGTGGCGTCCTCGGCCCGGATGGCGTAACCATCGACCGCCGAGCGCCGAAACCAGGGCAGGGGAAGACGACTTCTGACCTCCCGGCTCGAGACGCGTGCAATAGCCTCACCGAGAGGAATCGACACCTTACCTGAAACGGGTGCGACCACCGCTAATCCGGAACGTCGGAACTCGTCCACGCTGACACGTTGCATGGGAATCCTCCGAACGCGCCCATTATCCCATTAGGCCTCCGCTCGCGTCCAGCAACCCCCCGTGGTATCCTCGGTCTCGCTCGGATACAGGCGGAAGGCGAAAGGTGAAAGGTATAAAGGTGAAAGGAGGGCGAAGTTCATGCCGTTTGATGCCCTGGTCATGCGCGCCGTGACCCATGAACTGGAACCCCGCCTGCTCCATAGTACCCTGAGCTTTGTGGGTCGGGACCATGATACGGTTTTTCTGTCTGGTCAGGGACGGGACGGGCGCTGGGCCGTACGGTTGGTCCTTGCGCCAGCCCTGGCGCATGTGTGCGCCCTGACCCGCCGGCCCGACCGTGTGCGGCCGTGGCAGCCGGTGCTTGATGCCGTCGCGGGAGCGCGGGTGACCGCCGCGGTACAGCCGCCCTGGGAGCGTGTATGGCGCCTGTCCCTCGAGCGCGAGGACGAGATCGGGCGCGTGTCCCGCCTCACGCTGGTGGTGGAACTGGCCGGACACCTGACGAACGTCGTACTCGTCCGGGAGGATGGGACGGTCTTTGAGGCGCTGCGGCGGATTGCACCCGGACGGCCGGGACGCATCGTCTGGCCCGGCCTGGCCTACGAGCCCCCGCCGACTCCCCCCGATCCGTGCGAGACGGGACGCACGGAGGATCTTCCAGATCGG
>JAKATP010000210.1 GCA_021818685.1 Bacillota bacterium
CACGGGCCGCCCGGGATCGCCGCGGGCAACCTGGCGGCGTCCCCGCCTCTGAAGCTCCCCCAGCCGGATGAGGTCTTGCATGGTGAGCGGTTTGGTTAACACCAGATCCACCGGGTCTCGGAGTGGTTGCACCTGCCCATCGGCCATCGAGCCGGCTAAAAGCACAAGCTCCAGATGGGGGTCGACCGCGCGAAGCTCCCGCGCCAGCTGGGGCCCCGACATCTCGGGCATGGCCAGGTCCACCATGGCCAAATCCCACCGCCGCTCGGGCAACAGCGTCAGCGCTTCATCGGCGCGCGGCGCTGTCAGTACCTCCCCACCCGATAGGCTGAGGAGCCGCGCTACCCCATCACGCACCTCGGGATCGTCATCGATGACGACGATGCGCGGGCCCCCGAGCGAGCGCCCGGAGCCTGCCACCGCGGTCGAAGGCTCCCGGGTCACCGCCGCCGGGACCATGGCGACCAAGGGGAGCCGGATGATGAAGGTGGCGCCCGACGGTCGGGGTCCGCTGGATAGAGAAGCGGTCCCCCGTCACCCTCCACCCACTGTTTGGCGACGGGGAGCCCGAATCCCATGTTCCCGGTGCCCTTGGCCCTGAAAAAGGGCCAGACCATCGTCGCCGGCACGGGCTCGGGAATCCCGGGGTCCGTATCGCCCACGGACACGATGGCGGCCGGCGGCGACGGTCGCTTCGAGGTCTCGACGGTAACCCGGCCGCCAGTCGGCAGCAGCGCTTCGACCGCGTTGATAATGAGATTCGAGATAGCCTCCCGCAGCGCGGGGCCGGATACGTCCACCACGGCGTTGGTGACCCCATCGACATGGATGAGAACCTCGGCCCCACCCGCGCGGGCCTCCGTCTCTTACTGGGGTCGTGTGAGCTCGACCGCTTCTTGGACCAGGTCGCCCACGAAGACCGGTTCGCGCGGCATCGGTTCGTCACCCATGAGAAGTCGGACCCGCCGGATCATGTCCGCGGCGTCGTTCCCCATCCTGGTCAAACGTCACGCCGTCTGCCCCCTGATGGGAAATATTACGTCTCCCGACGACAGTGACCCTGGGCGGCTAAGCTCGAAGCCTCGTGAAATCCGGGCAAGCTGTACCGAAAGCTCGGCCGGACAACGCCGGGGCGGCCTGTGGAAGTAGCCTGAAACCGCCGTCCGCAAGTCGCCCGGCGGTCAGCTCGCCGGGCGCGAGCGCACGGATTAAGACGCGAGAAGCGAGGACCGGCTTACGGTCGAGTAAAGGCGCTTTAGAAAAGCCGCCAGCCACGCGCCCAGTCCGATGGCGGCGAGGATGCGCGGCGCCATGATCGGTGAGGAGTCCCGGGTGGGCATGGCGGGACGAAAGCACCAAGGTCAGGGAATCAGGCCCGCCAGGCGGTCGCGGAGTCGATCCCGCTCGCCCTCCGGCATGGTTTCTGACAGCCCTTCCACCAATTGGCAGGCTTCCACAATCCGCGTGATCTTGGAGAGGGCCCCCTGGGCCGCGGCCAGCTGGGTGAGGACGTCCCGGCACGCGGCGCCGCGGATCACCATGGCCTCCACCCCGCGGACCTGTCCTTCGATGCGGCGAAGCCGCCGCACCAAATCCCCTTCTGACCAGAACACCTGCCGCCCGTCCACGAACACCCCTCCTCCACAATTATACCGTAGGTGGTACCGAAGGCCTCGCAAAAGCCACGCCACCGTTGCTCCTCATGCGGGTCTCGGGCATAATCCCGACCAGAAAGACGATAGCCGGAGGAGGCCATGTGGGGCGTCTTTTGATCCTCGTGGGAGTCGCGCTGGTCGTAGTCGGACTGGTGGTGGCGGGTCTTGAGCGAGTCGGACTCGGGCAGCTGCCGGGCACGATTCGGTTTCAGCGCGGGTCCACGAGCTTCTGGCTTCCCCTCGGGGCCTCGCTCCTTGGGAGTCTCCTTTTGACCGTCGTCTTGAATCTCTTCCTCAGGTTGTTTTCACGCCCCTGAGACGCGATCCGAGGGGAATGAGGGGGAGGGGCGATCCGGAAAGGAGCATCGCGACATGCGGCGAAGCTTCCGCGAGCTGGAAGCGTTCTGTCTCCAGTTTTCCGGCGCATACGCGGACTATCCCTGGGGTCCTGACACCATCGTGTTCAAGGTCGAGGGCCACATCTTCGCCATGCCCTCGTCGGCCGGGGCGGCGGCGCTGTCGGTCGCCTGCAAAGTCTCGCCGACGTTTCGCGAGGCCTACCGCGCCCATCCCGCTACCTACACGCCGCCGTATGTCGGGCGTTTTGGTTGGCTTGGGATCGAGGTCACCGATGACGAAACCTGGGACATGGCCACGGCCGCCATCGAGGAAAGCTATGCTCTGGTGAGGTTCAGGGGCAGGCGGCGGCGACCGGGATCGGAGACGCCTCCGATCTCGTGACCACCCGACCGCGTATCCTAGGCCGACTGCGCCCGGACGGGCGGACTCGGCTCCTCGCCTCCGCGTCGCATCACCCGATTCCACCACGAAATATAAATGGGGGAGGATGCGCGGTGCAGAAACAAGACCGGGCCACCGTCAGTCTCGTCCTGCATGGACCGGTTGCCGTGGACCCGGTTTCATTGGCTGGTCGTCATCGGACTCGGCGTGTCCTGGATTCTGGACGGCCTGGAAATTCAGATTGTCTCGAGCGTCAGTCCCGTGCTGCAAGAGCGCAGGGCACTCGGCCTCAGTGCCGCCCAGGCGGGCTTCGTCGGCACCGCATACCTTTAGGGTGAGGTAGTGGCGGCGCTCGTCTTCGGGCGGGTCACTGACCGGCTCGGCCGCCGCCGCATGTTCATGTGGACGCGACATGCGATAGAGCGAGCAATCGATCAGCTCCCGTCCGTCCTGGTCCGTGCCGCGCGGCTTGAACCTAATGCCTCCGCAGTCCCCGGGCGAATCCGGACGGGGAGAAGCCGGCGGCGGCCCCTTGGCCGCCTGACGGGGTGTTTCTTTCGCCAGGGGCCTCGACAGAGTGCGCCACGGTGTCCCGGGATGCCCGGCCGACACTTCCGCGCGCAGAACCGTGGAGAAGCTCTCCACCCCATCGAAGACGCGCGAGCGCGACCGGGTCTGGACCCCTCCCCGCTCGACCTCGCGCATCATATGTGGACGACTTGCAGCCGGTTCCGGTACACGGCGTCGGCCGGCCGAAGGCCCGACACCACCCCCCGGGGTATTCGACGAGCCGATCGTCGACGAGCAACCAGGAGACGGACAATTCCCCTCCCACCGTACTCCCCAAGCGGGCGGCACGTGTCCGGGGGATCGGGTATCTCGAGGAGGCGACACGCGCCGGCGTCGGGGCACATCCGAGAGCCGTCACAGCGGCCGTACGATCGCAGGCCGGCGTGTGGTTCCCTCGAAGCGGCCGCCGCGGGAGCCCCGCCATCCGATCAGAGGATCGCCGGATGCCACCCGGTTCCGTCTCGACCGTCCCGATTCCGGCCCGTTGGTGCCGGAGCCCGTCGGGTCCACCTCGCGCCGACAGTCACGGCCTCCGCGCCCTGGCAGGGGCTCACGACGCGCCCGAATCTCCGCGGGAGACGGGCGTGAGCATGCTGCCCCAAATCCGGAGCGAGATGGCGCCCACGTCGCGGGTGAGGAAGAGGAACTTGTCATGTGATGCCTTCGGCAGGAATCGTCCACAGGGGCAGGCACGGTCTTCCGCTCCTCGGGGAGGGCTCCCCCTCTGCCTGCCGCGACCCCTCACGCCGGGTCCGCGCGCACACTGTCCGGACCCCAGCATAGGGCCAAGCCGCACACAAAGCCGGTGA
>JAKATP010000211.1 GCA_021818685.1 Bacillota bacterium
ATGCGGCGACGCTCTGCCTTTGCGTCACGATGCCGACGATGGCTGGGGCTAATTGGGGTGGTTACGAAATTTTATGGGCGAAACGTGAACGGCCACGGGCCTGCCAGCGCATAATCGCCATGCTGCCATCATCTTCTCTGACCGCCGTGCCACGCCCTGACGATCCCGTGACAGGAGCCGCGGCAAACGACACCCACCGGCCATGGGGAGGGCGCCCGATGTACGACGGATGCGGTCCCATCGTGAGCGGCTCAGGACGTTCGCCGTGTTCCAGCGCAGAACCCGAGATCCACCCGATGACGGGGCCCGCCAAGCACTCGTCGCACACGCGGAGCCGAGGCCGTCCCGAGAAGGGTCTGCGACTAGGAGGGCACCGCGGGTTCAGGGGACCGCAGGGGGTTCCACCACATCGACGACGATCCCGGTCGGATCTTCGAACGCCGCTTCGATCCCCCACGGCTGCTTCGCAACCGGCGCCAGCGGATGGACGCCATACCTGGCCGCCTCGGTGATGAGACGGTCAAGGCTGTCCGTGATCAGATGCAGGTGCACGGCACCCGAGCCCCGGACATCGGTGTCGGACCGGTGCAACGCCCATGTGCCCTGACCGACCGGGTACTCGACGTAATGGTCTGACTCGTTGGTCCCGGCGGTGAGGCCCAGGGCCTGTTCGTAGAATCGTCGACTCTCGGCAAACTGCCGGGTAAAAATGATGACGGCGCCGAGGTTAGTCACCATGGGGCCTTCCCTTCTGCCAGGCGGCGCCCGGCGAACCTATGAAGATTCCAAGACGGCCGTACGAAGACCAGGGACCACCGAGTGCGATGCGGTCATTCTGACATAATGCACGGCGCGCGTCGTCGACGGCATCCGCCGCGTGGCGCATCCGCCTGCCCATCGAGCCCGGATGTCCGGTCATCGGCATCCCCCCTCGGGAACACGCCCGCGAACACGGGCCCCGTCCATGCCCCGTCATCGCGCGCCGCATCGTCGACAGGCGGCGCCGTCCCGCGGTCCGTGTGTCGCCATCGAAACCCCTACGGGACCCCACTGCACGACCGAGCGCGGTTGACGGCGGCTATCTCGTCACGCGCGGTTCCCCCGACGGACGGCAGACCCACCAAGGAATCCCCCTTGCTGCCCTTCGTGAACCTCCCCGAAGCCGGCGGCCAATTCATGGTTCGGTCCTGGCCGATCCACGGAAATCGGTCCACCTCCCCCTCCCATGGCCCAGAACAACGGGTGCAGGTGCCCACCCGTTGGGTTGACAGCCTTCCGGCGTTTGACGAGGTGCAGCCCGCGTTGCGGACTATTGGCTATTCGACGTTGAATCTCAGCGTGGCGCAGGAACCCGCTCCGGCCGAGTGGCGACCGGAGCCGGATCGGACCGTATAGCCGGAAAGCCTCGGACGTCTTCGAGGACGTCCGAAAGCCGCCCATCGAGTCAGCTGTCCCGTCACACAAATGACCAACACGGGAGAGATTGCGGAAGTATATATGCGATGACGGTTCCGCTGTGATGACCTGCGCCTGCGATAGCGAGTTCGCAACTTATATCGTTCCACTAGGGAGTGTGCGTCGCACATGGGTCACATGGGCCACCACGACGGGCGATGCACCAGGCTCGACGCCTCGTGCATCGCCTGGCCATCGGGGACGCTACAGCGAAAGCTGCCGGCGCTGGAACAGCGCCACGGCGACCGCCAGCAGCACGATCGCGCCGGCGGCAAGCCCGAGCGAGTCCGCCAGGACCGGTCCCTGGCCGTGAATCAGCTGCTGGGAGTTGAAGGCGGTGAACAGCGACAGGTGCGCGAGCCACTGGACACGGGAGCTCAGGTCCCCCACGACGTGGATCCCGTACATCAGAAGGGTCACCGCCGCCGACAGCCCGAGCGCACTCCGCTCATCGGGGGCGATGCAGGAAAACAGGAACGAGTAGGCCGCGACCACCGCGAACAGCAGGATGCCCACCAAGTTCAGTGCGAGGAAGGGCCCGGCCGGCAGGCTGGCGTGGGGGGCAAACCAGTGGGCGCCCAACAGGCCGCCCGCTGTGGTGATGCCGCCAATCACCAGCACGCCGCTCACCAGCACCATCGCCTGCGTGGTTGCCACTCGGCCGCGTGAGACCGGCGACGCCAGCAGATACGCCATGGACCTGTTGTCAATCAGGTGGGCCATGAGCCGACTGGCGGAAAAGACGGCGTACACCCCCATGATGAGCAGGTACAGAAGACTGTAAAACTCCCCGCCGAGAAATCCGCTCAGGTTAGACACGCCAACGCTGTAGCCCAGCACGCGCAGCAGGCCCTGGGGAAGATCGCGGAGCAGCAGGTTCAGCCCCCGCGACCCGGCAAAGGACGGGAACACCCAGATGAACAGCCAGACGTAGAACACCATCCCGAGCGCGTACCCGGACAGCGCTCGCAGATTCTTTTTGAACCCGCTGGCAAACAACGTCGCGCTCATGGCACTGCCGCCTCCTCTTCGCCATAGAAGTGCATGAAAATCTGCTCGAGGCTTTGGGGATGGACGTCGATCGCCCGAACGTCACAGCGGGCCAGCGTCTGGACAAACGCGTTGTAGTCGCCCTGGACCTCCACGTCGACCGTGAGGTGGCGGCGCCCCACCACGCGAAACCCCGCGGCCGCCACGGTGGCCACGTCCTGTTCCCTGCCGGTGGTGACGCTCATGACCTTCTTCTCCATGCGGCGCAGGCTCACGACGTCCTCGACAGCGACCAGCCTGCCCTCCCGGACGATGCCCACGCGGTCCGACACCCGCTCCACCTCCGCGAAGGCGTGCGAGGACATGAGCACGGTGGTGCCGCGGCGCCGCTCCTCCTCGACCAACTCCAGGAACCGGCGCTGCATCAGGGGGTCGAGCCCCGACGTGGGCTCGTCCAAGACAAGCACGGCGGGCTGGTGCATGAACGCCGCCACCAGTGCCACCTTCTGCTTCGTGCCCTTCGACATCTTGCGCAGCGTGGGGCGCGGGTCGAGATCAAACCGGTCGCATAGGTCGCGGCGCCGGGTGCTGTCACCGAGGCCCCGCAGCCCGGACAGGAGCGCCAGGAACTCGCTGGCGGTCATCTCATCCGGAAACCCAATCTCGCCAGGAACGTACCCCACCAACTCCTGCACCTTGAAGGCCTGGGCCCAGCAGTCGAGATCGTGGATCCGGGCACCGCCGCGGTCGGGCCGCAGGAATCCCATCAGGTGGCGGATGGTGGTGGACTTCCCGGCCCCGTTGGGGCCTAGCAGGCCAAACACCTCTCCCGCCGGAATCTCGATCGACAGGTCGAAAATGCCGCGTCCGCCAGGGTAGGCTTTGGTCAAGCCCGCGACGGAAATTATGACGGCTCCCCCTCTCCGTAAATGCCGGCGCGGAGAATCTGGAAGTACACCTCGCACTCATCCAGCACGGCTTGGAGTGCGGCCTCCAGCTCGTCGTCCACCCCGTCCGGCATCATGGCCACGAACTTCTCCTGGAGCCCGGTCGTAATCCACAGCAGGAGGTTGGCGATGTGCTCCGAGGTGACCCCGGGCCGCAGTCGGTCGGTTTCCCACCACTGCCCGACCATCTCCGGCTGCCGCACCTTCGCGGTCATACGAGCTACCACCCGGCGGTACACCGGGTGGTCCGGCTCGCGCATGATGCGCAGCCACAGCCGGTAGGCCGTGGGATTTTGCCGCATGAAGCGCACCTTGTACGCGGTCGCGATCCGGATCCATTCGAACACGTCCAGGCCCGCCCCGTC
>JAKATP010000044.1 GCA_021818685.1 Bacillota bacterium
TGCTCTGCATTATAGGCGAACGGACCTCGTCGACCCGGTATAGCGCTGGCTCGGGTTGGCGGATCCTCTAGAAAGGGGCGGACGACGCAGACGAAAGCGGACGAAAGAGGACCACGGAGGGCACGCATGCGGCGGCGATGGGTATGGATGGTTATCATGGCGGTGCTGTTTCCACTTTGGGGGACCGCCTCCGCCTTGGCCGCTGTTCCGGTGGAGGTGCTGGGGATCGACCTCACGCACCAGGAGCAGCAGCAGATGCTGAGGGCGTTTGGGGTACGACCCGACGTTCCAGCCAAAATTGTGTACGTGAGCCATGACCAGGAGCTTCAGGTCTTGGGCGGCATCGCCGCTCCCGGGGAGGTTCCGCGCATGGCCCGGACCGCCGTGGATCTGATGCCGGAGCGCATGGGGTCAGCGCTTCACGTGCACCTTCACAACATCCGCTATGTGACGGCACCTATGTACGTCGCCGCGCTCGCTACCGCGGGCGTGTCCGATGAGAGCATCCGGGTCGATGCGCCTGCGGCCCAAAACGGCATCGCTGCTTTCGCGGACATGCTATGGGGCTACCAGGCTGCAACCGGCGCCCCGCTCGCTCCCTCCCGGAGACGGCTCGCGGCCCGGGAACTGGTGCTGACGGCGAATCTGGGCCACCGCACGGCGTATCCGGGTCGTGTGGTAGACATGATCGGCGCGTTGAAGGAACAGGTGGTCGCCGGTAGCGTGCAGGGTCCGTCGGCTATCGAACAGCATCTCGTGGTCGACGCCCGGCATCAGCAGCTCTTCCTGTCGCCGGGTGAGGAGAGCGCAGTGGTTCTCTTGATGGAGCGCATCGCCCGCCTGCCTATCTCGGCGGCCCAGATCCATCGTCAGACTGCCGGCCCCCGTCGTGAAGGGGTGCAGGCCCACGTCTGGTGGTCGGCGTTGGCGCGCCTGTGGCAATGGGTCCGGGCCCACATCCTCCACTTCCCCCATCCCACGACCGGCCGCGTTGACGGCTTCCGGGGCCGATCGGTAGACTCTAAACACCAAGGGGAAATTCTGGTTCGGCCGTAGCGCTGCAGGCGGCCGCCGCAGGAGGCGAGACCGTGCCGGTGCTGGATGACGCCAACACTTCCGCCATCAGCATCTACGATACGCGGAGCGGGCGTGAACGCCCCTTCTCGCCGGCGCATCCGGGCCGGGTCGGGATATACGTATGCGGGGTGACGCCCTACGCCCCGCCTCACGTCGGACATGCCCGTCCCCTCGTCATTTGGGACGTCATCCGCACCCATCTCGAACGTCGCGGTTATCTGGTAACGCTGGTCCAGAACTTTACGGACGTGGACGACAAGCTCATTGAACGCGCGGCCCGGGACGGAGTGGCAGTCAGTGACCTCGCGGCCCGTCACTCTGCGCAATACCTGGCGCTCATGGAACGACTCCTGGTGCGGCCGCCGGATATCATGCCGCGTGCCACCGAACATGTGCCTGACATAATTGAGCTCGTGAGCCGTCTCCTGGAGGGAGAGCATGCCTACACGAGCCACGGAGATGTCTACTTTCAGGTTGCGTCGGCACCGGACTACGGACTGTTGCCGCGGCGGGATGCCGAGGCCATGAAAGTGGGTGCCCGTCTGGATCCGAACCCCGACAAGCGGGACCCGAGGGATTTCGCGCTATGGAAGCGCCAGGTTCCGGGTGAACCGTCGTGGCCGTCTCCGTTTGGCGGCGGTCGGCCCGGGTGGCATGTGGAGTGCTCGGCGATGGCCCACCGTTATCTGGGAACGGAAATCGACCTGCACGGTGGAGGGCTCGACCTCGTCTTCCCCCACCACGAGAATGAACGCGTGCAGTCGGAAGCGGGCTATGGCGTGCGGCCACACGTGGGATTTTGGGTGCATAACGGGCTTGTGACCACCGACGGCACGAAAATGTCGAAATCTCTCGAGAATGGGGCGGACCTGGCCTCACTCCTCGACCGCTTCGGGGGTCCGGTGGTGCGGGGATTTCTCCTGTCTGCCCACTACCGCTCGCCGCTCGAGTTCTCAATCGAAGCGCTCTCAGAGCACGCCCGTGCATATGAGCGCATAAAGCGCCTGTATCTCGCGACCCGAGACGCCGCGCCGCCTGCGCGCGATCTACCTGGCGAAGCGGGCCAGCGCGTCATGACCTTTCCCGATCAGCTTTTGAGAGCCCTGGACCGTGACTTCAACACCGCCCGGGCGTTTGCGGAGCTTTTTGAGATGGTGCGGGCCGCCAACGCCCTCATATCCGGGGCGTCGTCCTTGCCTTCCCGGGATCGAGAGAATGCCCGGGGCTTCGCGCGTCGGAACCTGGCGGTGGCAGACGCGGCCCTCGGACTGTTTGTGCGTACGGAAGGCGAAGAGCGGAGCGCGGTGCCCGAAGAGGTGGAGGCGTTGGTGGAGGCGCGGAGGCTCGCGCGGCGTCGACATGACTTCGCCGAGGCCGACCGGCTTCGCGAACAGATTGTGGCGTACGGGTATCAGGTGGAAGACACGCCCGACGGGTCGGTCGCCCGTCCGCTCGGTGGACCGCGTGGCTGAGGAGGCGACGCCAGAGCGCATCTACGGCCGAAGGCCCGTGCTGGAAGCACTGCGAGCCGGTATGCCCCTGTCACGTGTTTATGTGCAAGATACCATCGCCGGCGCCCCATCGCTGCGCCCCCTCCTGGCCCGGGTGCGCGAAGCGGGCGTTCCTGTTTCGGAGGTGCCGCGGCGCCGGCTTGACGAGTGGGTACCTCACGCTACCCACCAGGGGTTGATGGCGACGGTTGCAGCCGTGGCGGCGCGCATGGAGGCCGACCTCGACGAGCTGGTCGCCGGTGTCGAAAATCCGCGTGTCATCGTGCTGGACGGCGTGCAAGATCCGCATAATCTCGGCGCTATCGTGCGGGTAGCGGACGCGGCGGGCGCATCCGCCGTCATCGTGCCGCGGCATCACAGCGCCCCACTGTCCCCGGCGGCGATGAAAGCGTCGGCGGGCGCTCTCGCCTGGCGGCCGGTAGTACAGGTGACCAATCTTTCCCGAACCCTCGAGCACTTAAAGACTCTAGGATTCTTTATCTGGGCAGCCGTGCCGGACGGGCACGTTCTCTACGATGAGGTACGATGGGCGGGAGCGGTTGCGCTGGTGTTGGGCGGTGAGGGGCGCGGAATCCGGCCCCTGGTGCTGCGACATGCCGACGACACGGTGCGGTTACCCATGCAAGGTCGCATTCAATCGCTCAATGTTGGAACCGCGGCCGCCGTTCTCTTATTTGAGATTCTGCGCCAGACGCGGCTGTGAGCCGCAAACTGGGGCTTGCCACATGAAAGAGCTGGGCCACATAATATGATTCAATGCGTTGTTCGGGCGGCTCCCAGCGTGGGTCAAGTCGGAAATGGAGGGGATTGGCGGTGAGCATCAGTCCCCGCAGGTTCCAGGACTACGATGAGATGCTCGACGAAGACATCGTCCTGGTGGCACGCGACGGCAGTATCGAAGCTCTCGAATATCTCATCAACAAATACCGCAACTTTGTGCGGGCCAAGGCGCGGTCCTATTTTCTGATCGGGGCCGATCGCGAAGATATCATCCAGGAAGGCATGATTGGGCTTTACAAAGCGGTTCGCGACTTCCGGAGCGATAAGCTAGCGTCGTTCCGGGCATTTGCGGAGCTGTGCGTGACCCGCCAGATCATTACCGCCATCAAGACGGCTACACGCCAGAAGCACATCCCCCTGAACTCGTACGTATCCCTTAACAAGCCGATTTACGAAGAGGACTCCGACCGCACCCTGATGGATGTGCTGTCGGGCATTAAGGTGACGGATCCGGAAGATCTCATTATCGATCGCGAAGAGTTTGGCGATATCGAGGAAAAGATGGGTGAGATTCTCTCCGATCTGGAGTGGAAAGTGCTCATGTCCTACCTGGACGGACGGAGCTACCAGGAGATCGCGGGAGATCTTAATCGGCATGTGAAGTCTATCGACAACGCGTTGCAACGGGTCAAGCGGAAGCTTGAACGTTATCTCGAATCGCGCGGGCACCGACTTCCCCAGGATTCCTGAAGCCCTCTCGCCTCGGCGAGGTTCGCCCCCCACCCGGCAGATTCGTCAGCCGGCCCGCCTGCGGATCCACGCTTCGACGGCTATACGCCGCGCGCGTGCGAGCGCCCTTAGAGCATCCTCCACCTCTTCGTCTCCCACCCTCTCGCTGGCGTACCAGGCGCGTTCGAGGACGCGTACCGCGGGCAGCGTCAGCGGTCGCAGCCCGTCAGGCAGAGCCCGGAACACGTCACGCAGAGTGCGTGCCTCCGGTTTCCGATGGCCGGAAAGCCAGGAGAGCTGGACCAGCATTCGCCATAGTGCGCGCTCGCGCAAGATCCGCCAGCGCGCCGTCTTGATGCGGTGGGTGAGAAGATACACGGCCGCGGCCAGAAGGACCAGAAGCACGAGAGGCCAGATGGCGGGTACTGTAGGGACCGTCTTCTTGGTATGGGCGTGATGGTGAAGGGGCGGCACGATGGGTGGGCGCGACGGCGAACTGCTGTGCGACTGGCCGGGGGATGTCGACGGCTGAGTGCCATCACCGGCGTAAGCGAAGCCGGGGGTGGGATCGATAGGGATCCAGCCGTAAGGCTTTACATAGACTTCGGCCCATGAGTGCGCGTCGAGCGAGGTAATGACGTAGTCGTGATGATGGGGTTGGTAGGCGCCCGGCGCATAGCCAACGACCCAGCGCGCCGGGATGCCAAGCGTCCTCATCATCATGATGAACGAGCTTGAGAACTGGTCGCAGTATCCCTGATGGGTGACCAGCAGGAACTGATTCACAGCGTTGGGACCGCCGGGCTTGAAGTGAAACGAGTAGTGGTCGTGCGTGTCGAGGTAGTGGGCGACGTCTTGCGCCGCCTGCCAGGGACCCGACGCGTGTCCGGCCACCTGGTGGGCGAGGGTGCTTACCTGGGGAGCCAGGTTGGACGGAAGTTCGAGGTCCGGCGCCAGACTCGCCGGCGCCGGGGAGAGAGGCACGGATGCGACCGCAGTGTAGTTGATCGTAGGCACCTGCATGGCCATCTGATAGTAGGTGTAGCCCGGGCTTATCACCTGGTCCCGCCCCTGGTACACCGTGCCGGCCGCAGTAGAGGACGCGTTCAGCACCTGCAGGGGCGTTCCCGCGTACGCCACCGTGCTCACGGTCTGATTGCCGAGCAGGAAGGCGAAGCTCACGTCCCAGGTCGACACCGGGAAACCGGTGATGTTGGCCGGGAAAAATTGGTGGCTGAACTCGCCCGGCGTGTACGGGTAGGAGGCTCCGGACGGTGCCGACCAGCTTGTGCCGTTGAAGTGGTTATAGACGGCCACCTGCCAGTAAGACGCTTCGGGCGCGCCGGTCACCGCCATAATCGGCTGGTTCGACGGCGTGACCGGATGATTGATGTTGGTATCACCAATGCCGATGCCGGTGGTGACCAGATTGACAGAGGGATGGTGTCCCTGGCCGCCGGGGCCGGATCCGGGGCCCGGCCCGCCCGGTTGGCTGGCGGTGGGATGGAGCACATGGCTCGGCCCTGCGGGAATGTTCCACCCGATCCAGAAAGGGGCGGCGACCAGTGCCGCTGCAAACACGTACCAACTCCGACGCGGGGTGTCAGGATTACGATTTGCCACTTCGGCCAGATGCGTTTCGGCGAGAAGCCAGAGACCGAACAGGAGGAAGGCGGCCAGCGGTGCTTCCACGGACAGATTCCAGTACACATGGTTCACGGCCAGGATGAGGATCCCGAGCACGAACAGCAGCAAGACCCGCGAGCGCGTCACCGCCTGCCGGAATACGAGCCAGCCGAGGATGGTGGCCATCAGGATGAGCAGAAGGCCCGCCACCGCAGGCATGTTGACCCAGGCAGCCGGGCTCTCAGCCGCGATGACGAAGAAGAGATGCCGCAGGGCCGCAAGCGACGTCAGACCGGGCGGGCGCTCGATGATGAGCTCCAGCATCACCGCCGCGGCATCGGCTAAAAACACTACGAATCCCGCCGGGATCCACTCCGCCAGCGCGAATGCGATGGGCAGCAGGCTCAAAAGCAGCGGAGCCGGGAACCCTCCCGAATGGGTATACGGCCAGATGAGGGCGGTGAGCCAAGCACCCAGCACGAGACGCTCCATCCGTTCCCAGTCAAGCCCTCTCACAGCCGACCTCCGTAGCTCAGCACGCGCGGCAGATCCTGCAGGGTTTCCACAGATGGACCAGCCTCTTGCGGGCCCACGTGGATAACGAGAGCCACGTGGGCCTGGCGTACGCGGACGGCGTTGGCCGGGCGCCCCGTGACCAGTACCGTGGCAGCGGAAATCTGGGGGCCCGCAAAGCGCAGCACCGGTTCCACCGCGTCTGAACGCCAGCGGATCGCGGCTAATTCGTGCATAAGGCGGGCACGCTGCACAGGCCCGCTGTCGGGCGGCACCACCATATCGCGGCCCAACATCACGAGTCCCACGTCCTGCCCGCGGTCAAGTCCGTACTCGATGAAAGAGGCGGCCACCTCCAGCCCCACCTCGAATTGATGGGCCGTGAAAGAGCCCGGCTGGTCCACCACCACCGACAGCGCGGGGATGGTGAGCGGCTCGAACTGCTTGACCATGAACGAGCCCGTCTTGGCCGTCGTCTGCCAGTGGATGCGGTTCAGCCGATCTCCCAGCACGTAGTTGCGGATGGACCGCAGTTCGTTTGACTCATTGGTCTGCAAGATCGCTTGCCGGAGGTCCCCCTGCCACTCGCGCGGCAAGGCATGCACCACATGAAGGCTGATGCGGCGAGGCCAGACCTCAAGGTCCTCCCGGCTCTCGATGACGCGCGTACGGCGGAAGAAGCCGAACAAATCTCCCGTCCCGAGAGTAAGCGCGGAGAATCGATAAACGCCGCGGCTCACGGCCGGCAATGCGTAATCTAGCACCAGACGGCGCTGAAACCAGGGAAAGACGAGGAATTCGGCATTGGGTGCGCCGGGGAGACCTTCCGGTACCTGGTCGAACACGGTCAGATATACCCATGGCCACCAGGGGGGCAGCTTGACTTCGAGACGGACGGATATGGTGTCGCCGTGGTCCACGGGATGTCCGGGGAGATGGCGGATCGCCTCGATGGCCGTGAGCGGAGCAAGGCCGGTCAGGAGCGCCAGCGCCAATAGGGCCAGCGTAAAGCCGAACACGTGATAGGCAAGCGTGCCACCCTGCACCCAGGCATATAGAAACGAGGCCGCTGCAGCATAAATGGGGAAGCCACGCCCGAGAGGTTTCCACCAGCTTTGGCTGTGGACCGGCTCGCTCTCCATCGTCAGCGTACGTCGCCAGTTGGCGGGGGTGCTTTCTGAAGGATGTCGGCCACTACGTCCTGGACCACCTGAAAACTGTCGCGGCGGCTTCCACCGCGCGGAATGAGCCGGTGTACGAAAACATCGGGGGCGAGCTGCCGCACATCGTCCGGCACCACGTAACGGCGGCCGTGCATGAGCGCCCAGGCCTGTGCCGCATGCAGGAGAGCCAGCGAGGCCCGGGGACTCGCACCAAGATAGATGCGCTGGTGGTCGCGCGTCCTTTCCACGATGTGCCCGAGATACCGGAGGACGCTGTCGTGGACCTCCACTTCCCGGGACTCACGCCGGAGCTGCAGGATCTGGTCCCGATCCACAACCGGAATGATCTGCGCGAACGGGTCCGTGTGACTTTGCGACTTTAATAGCTCGAACTCCTGTTCCGCATCCGGATAGCCCATGCGCAACCGGAACAGAAACCGGTCCAGCTGCGCCTCCGGCAACGGAAACGTCCCCTCGTACTCGATGGGGTTCTCCGTGGCGACTACACAGAATGGCTCCTCCATCGGGTACGTCTGCCCGTCGATCGTGACCTGTTTTTCTTCCATGACCTCCAAAAGGGCCGATTGCGTGCGGGGCGAGGTGCGGTTGACTTCGTCGGCCAGGATGAGGTTCGAAAAGACGGGGCCGGGACGAAAGCGGAACTGGCGCTCGCCGGGATCATAGATGCTAACGCCGAGCACGTCGGACGGCAGGAGGTCCGGCGTAAACTGCACGCGGGAAAAATTGAGGTGGAGGCTTGCGGCCAACGTTTTGGCCAGCATCGTCTTGCCAACTCCGGGAACGTCTTCCAACAAAACGTGGCCGCCGGCGATGACGGCACACAGCAGCCGTTCGGCAACCGAGCGCTTGCCGACAATGACCTGATCAATGTTGTGTAGGACGCGTTGGACCAAAGGATGTCCTGGGTCTAGCTCGTCCACTGTTAGTTTTGTGCTCATATTCACTCCTTGAAAACGGCGCAGTGTTCGCAAGGGTTTCGGTACCGCCGCAGCAAGATCCTGTCGCGTGGTCTAACGAAAGCTTGCAGCCGCCACCGGCATTGAGACCGAGCGTCCTGCTATGTTAAAATACAACTTCCACTGAAGCTGGCGTAGCTCAACTGGTAGAGCACCTGATTTGTAATCAGGCGGTTGGGGGTTCAAGTCCCTTCGCCAGCTCCATCAACTTTGAAGCCCCGCAACGGTGTCGGGGTTTTTCTTATTCCCGTTATCCCTCGAAACGCCGTACGGGCCGCAGAAAGGGCCGCAGGAAACCCGAGAGCATGTCGCGCGACATTCCATGACACCCTCCAAGGGCGGCAATCACGCGCCGGGGGCTTCGATGCCCACACTCCCGTCGCGAAAAAACTCGGAAAAAATTGCGCAGGGGGTGTTGGGTTTCGGCGCCCTCATCTCCATCCGCGGTTGTGGTGTAAAAGTCGGATTTCCCCGAGCACCAATCAACCTAATCCAGAGTATTCGGGACGAGAGCTGCAAGCACGCGGGACGTCCGGCCAGCCGCGTGGGGTGGTTTCGGAGGGGCGCGCCCCGGACGCGGCGGGCGCCGCCAGGGCGCCTATGGATTCCTGGCCTAAGAAACGCCGGGTCGTCGCCACCCCCCATCACGTGGTCCCATCCGCACCGCGCCCAGAAGCCGCGGGCTCGCTGCCCGGTTCGGCGAGATGCCCACCACGTCGGCCCGCTGGTCCATGTCACGATTCAACAGCTCCGATGAGCACGAATACGGCTGACTGCCCGCCCACGTCCGCCAGTACGTCGAAAGCCCTGAGAGGCTGTGCTCGCTGTGCCAATCCGCCGCATTTCCACGGGGCCGGCACGAGACCAGGTGGTGGCACGTCAGCGAAGCTGGTAGCCCGCCGCCTTCAACACCCTGAGTACCTCCAGCGTGATCATGACGTTTCCGCCCTCGCGGCCCCAGTTCACCACCTCGGGAGCCCGCGAGTGGCCGGGCGGGTTCCACCAGGAGCCGTCGGCATGCCATACGCCCTCAGCGCCCCGCTTGTCCAGCACATGGGCGATCGCCTCCTCGGCTCGGGGATCGGGCAGATGCCCCATCCGCGCCAGGGCCGTGAGAGCTGGCAGCACGCCGTAGTGCCAGTAGGCCGGGTAACGCAGCGCGAGCCAGCGCCGATTTATCACGCCGCCGGTCTTGAGTGAGCGGAAAATGCGGTGATCCAAGAGGAGGTCGGCGGTACGCTCGGCGGCGGCGCCCGCCCAAACAGCCCCGGTGGCCCTTGCGTATTCAGCCAGCCCCCATGCTGGCAGCAGCGACTCGTGAAACGAGGACCGGTATCCCGTGGCCTTGTAGTCACAGTTCCACCCACCGTCGGGCCACTGCCACTGGACCAGCGCTCGGGCCATGCCCTCCACGCGGGGGTCGTCCGCCAGTCCCAGCCGGCAAAGCGCCTGAAGGGCGTTCCCGTTTATGGAAGCGTGGGCACGCCACAACCCATCCACCCGGGCGATGCTCCCCACGTACGGGTCCGAGGTGAGCCAGCGCAGCACCCGCTCGGCCACCGCCCCCATGGGCGGGTGTGTGGCGGGAATTCCCAACTCCACCAGCGAGGCCAGCCGCCAATGAGCACCGGTCCACTTGCGGTAGGGGTGCTGCCCAAACCCGCCGTCAGCGGTTTGTCCCGACAGCAGCGCCGACACCCAAGGGCCCCGAACGATGGCCGCCAGGTCCTCCAGGGTGGGCTCGCCCAGCAATTCGCGGCGGACCAGCGCGCGCACACCGGGCTCCGGTGAGCACAACAGCCAACCGATGGCTGGCCCGACATCTACCGCTCCTTGAGCCATAGTCAGCCCCTCCGGAGGCTTGTCATCACGCAATTTTATTTTGGCGGCGCGGTTGTGACTACCCCGCCTCTTTCAGTAAGGATCCGGTGAGAATCCGCCGCCAACCCAGACCAAGACCCTCCGGGTGCGGGATTATGGGTTGCCGAGACTCGATTTGGACCCGCCGAGGTCGTCGGTGCCGTAGCGCATCCAGACGGAAACCGTGACGTATGTCGGGACCCACGTCTGGGAGACGTCGCAGATCGCGTCGCTTTCGTCGCGGGGCTCTCCACCGCGTTGGCGCCCCTGAAACAACGGCGGCGGGGGGCGATCACCGGGGCCACGTGCTCACCCAGTTGCCCGTATCGCCGACGGGCAGACCGCGCTGAGCAATCTCATCGCGCGCGCCACCAGCCCGTTCCGTGTAGCGTGGTCACTTCACGTGTGGCGCACCCTGACCACCCGCGCACGCCTTCAGACCGCCGCTGCCCTCCCAGGGAGGATAGCCCTTCGTCTTCCCGTCCCGAGGGATCCCTCGTCCACAGCACCAGGATCTCGGCACGCCGCACCATGGGTCACGCCGTTCTCGACACACGCTCCCACCACAGTGCCACCCCGATGTCTCCAAGACCGATAAACAGAGGAACGAAGCCGCCCAGGAGCCATGGGCCAATGCCGATCCAGAGGAGAACGAGGCTCACCACCAGTCCGATGACGGCGGTGCGGATGCCCCGCTTGAGGCGGATTGCAGGCGGTAGCGACGGAAGCCCTTCGGGCTCGAGACCGAAGCTGACCATCGCCACCTGGTACGCACCGACGATCAGGGGGATGAGACCGCCCAGCAGCCAGGGCCCAAAACCTATCGTGCCCAGGCCGGTGACGAGGCCGAGCCCGATGGCGGCAAGCCGGATGCCGCGTTCCACCAGTCCCGGCCCCGCCTCTGCACGGGTGTCGGAAAGTCCGGGGCTGGCCATGAGACCCGTCTCCCGCCCGATCCGCGCCATCCGTTCCCGGTGCCAGAACACGAGCGCCACGATGATGACGGCCCAAAAGCCCCCCACGGCCACGATCGGGAGGAGGAGCGCACCCGAGACGACATTCATCGGATCCCTCTTCCCTTACGGATTGATCGTGACGGATCCGTCGGCGGCGCGGATGGTGAGGCGACCCGTGCGGGGTCCGCTGCCCACGATCCCCCCGACGATGCCGTTCACTTCCGACCGGATGCCCACCATCCCGGAGCTCACCTGTCCGGCCGACACCGCGACCGAGACGTCGGTGCGGACCGACGGCTCTCCGTTCAGGGTGATGCTGCCGGCCGCGTCGTTCAGCGACTCGATGCGGGCCCACGGCCCGGACACGACAATGGAACCTGCGGCCACCGCTATCACCATACGACGGGGCGCGGTCACAAAGCTGGCCGAGAACGGTCCCGCTTCAGTGGTGGCGTGCAGCGAGGTCGTCGAGATCTGTTCCAACGTAATCGCGCCCGCCGTCGCGCTGAGGATCATGGTGGAGTACGCGCCGCGGACCGTGACGGAGCCGGCCGTGGAGCTCACCCTGAGTACCGTGCCGACCGGCACCGTGACGGTGAGCGTCGGCGTCCCCGTCAGGAGGCCGAGGTCGAAGCTCCGGCCGACGTCGCGGACGCTTACACGGGAACCGCTCCGATGCAGGTGGAAACTGCCGCGTGGCAGATCGTAATGGACGCTAAGGCGCCCAGCGGGACCGTTCTGCACCGTGACGCGCGCCGCCGCCGCGTTCACGGACACCACCGTGCCTGCGGTGAGCGAGATGCGGCGCTCGCCCCGTACCAGTGGCGCCGACGTGAAAAGTGGCCCCAGGTGCCGGAAGCTCGTGACGCCGCCCGTGAATGACAGCACGGCCGCCACCAGTGCCAAGAGTCCGATGACGACGGCCGTGATGCCAACCCCTCGTCGCATGGTGCATCCCACCCTCCCGTGCTCGCCCGTTGGTGTACGATCGGGCACGAAAGTTTCACCCCGATGAAACTCCGGCCGCGACGGAGTGTCAGAGAGATCGGGAGGGGCCACGTGGAGCTCTGGAAGCAAGCGCAAGCCGGTGATGACGATGCGTTCCAGCGCCTCGCCATGGAGGTGTGGCCCCGTCTCTATCGTCTGGCGTACCGGTTCCTGGGCGATGCCGGAGAGGCCGAAGATGTGGCCCAGGAAGCCCTCCTGCTGGCGTGGGCGCGCCTTTCTGCCTTCAGGGGAGAGAGCCAGTTCTCCACCTGGGTGCTCGCCATCGGGCTGAACGTGGCCCGTAACAGCAGGCGTCGGAAGAGCCTCCGGCTGCTACTCGCCCCGGAGCCTCCCGCCCTGCCGGACAGTCGTCCCTCGCCCGAAGACACCGCCCTGGAAAGGGAGCGGCTGGCGCGGTTGGAGTGCGCGCTGAGCGGCCTGCCCCCTCTCTGGCGCGTGGCGCTGGAATGCGTGGCCGTGCAGGAGATGAGTTATGAGGACACGGCGCGCGTGCTCCAGGTCCGCGTCAGCACAGTTCGGAACTGGATTCACCGGGCGCGCGTCCAGATCCGGGGTGACTGGTCGGATGATGCCGAGCCGGTTATGCCCCCGATGAGAACGGAAAGGGGCGTTGGCGATGTCAGGACCAATCCATAGCGGCGACCGCGACACCGAGCTTTTCCAGGCGCTGCAGGAGCTCCCGATCCCGGTGCCGCCCATGCCGGTTCTCCGACGCCGGGCGCGGGCGGGCCAGGGGAGGGGAGTGCTGTACGCCAGCGTCCTGGCCGCGATCGTGAGCACTGTCGGCCTCGGATTCGACCGGGCGGTAGACGCTCGGGTGTCCGCGGCGCTCGTCGACGCGGTCGCTCGCGGTCTTGCCGGCTCCGGGCCCGGCGCCGCCCTCATCGCTCTCGCCTCCGGGGTGATGGGCACCGCCGTGACCCTGGTGGCGGGCGGCAGCGGGCTCGGAAAGAGAGACCGATTGGAGGAGCGCTGACCCGCACTCGGCGAGGTCGCAGGCTCCCGGCACCTCCACGGGCGGGGCGTGTCCACCTTTCGCATCGATGCGGAGCCGGCAGTGACGGAGACGCCGGGCCATGGCGCGCACGAGGGCGACGAACTGGTCGTCGCAGCCCCGGACGACGATTAGCAGGAGCCTGGCGCGGCGACCGAGATCCTCTTGCCGATTCCCTGAACCTCCTGCCCGTGCATGGCGACGGCTGGTCGCCAGCTCCATCGGACCCCGAGCGAGCCACTCGGGGGCATCACCGTCGCGAGCTGGTTGGCTGCGTTCCACGTATACGTGTTCGTTCCGCCGCTCGTGACGTTCCTGGCCGCATCGTTCGTGACGGATGCCCCGTTGAGACCGATGAGCTGATTGTGCTCCCTGTCGTAGCCATAGGCGGTGGTCGTGGGAGTGCCACCGCTGGGCACTACCGTCTGCGTCAGCCGATTGCCGAGGGCGCCGTAGGCGGATCCAATGGTGGTCCCGTTCCAGGTGGCCTCCTGGCTGAGTGCGTTCCGGGCGTTGTAGTAGTACTTGTATTGGCAGGTCCCGGTCTGGCACGTGGCCGGATTGGTGATGCGGATGAGGTTCTCGTTGCCTGCGTACGTATCTACGAACTGCGCCCACGGCGACGTGCCGGGGGCTGACAGGTCGTGCTCGCCACTGACCCCGCAGCGTGTAGTGCTTGACGAGTTGCCACATGCCAAATGCCTCAGTCGCGGCTTGATTGGACATCGTGGCCGTTGGCTGTACGGGTGCGCCAACGGGTCCGTGGGTTGTGTCAGGTAGCCCTAGGTGTCGTATATGTAGTGGAGGGTGTCGGTGGCCCCGCCTCCGCTCGCGTTGGTATGCGGATAAGCGATGTCACGCGGTAGCCGACAAGCGTTGGCACTATAGGGTACACCGATAGGCGGCCTTTGCCGACCGCCTCCTGAGAGACTGCTCCGTCGGGGCACCCCGCCGCCCTGACTGTGCTCGCGGCCGATTGGGCGGAGTCCCGCACCCAAATATCCGCACCTTCTCTCCCCGACCGCCATGATATGGGTTGTAAACCGGCCGGTGACAACCCCGGCAGCGGGAGTGTCGTGCTCGTTCGGTGGCCTCTACGCCTTTTCAGAACTGTCCGCGTCGGACCATGTCATCGCCGCCACCGTGCGAGCCGCCTGGTGAATGAACGCTGATGGGACCTTGAGCCACGGCGCGTAGAGCCCCCTGAGCTAAGGTCATTGTCCCGACCGACGTGAGTCCGGCGATTATAGCGATCCCGGTGCTGTCTCATTGACGTGAGTGACCGTCTGGCCGGCCAAAGAGGGCGCGTTGTACCACCAAAGCTCGCCATCCGCGACGGTGAGGCCGTCGGCGTTGGGAGGAAGGATCGCGGGCGGCACGCCCTGCCACCGGCTTTGGCCGGTCGGGAGGATATACCAGGCATTCGCGCCGGTGGACCCGGTCGCGTTGGCCAACAGAGCGCCGTTCGGTAGCAGCAGTAGGTTGGCGTATGGGGAGGCCGCGAAGCTCGCGCTGCCCGGAGGATTAGGAACCGCCACGTTCTCCCACGTGCGGCCACCATCGGAGGACAGCTGAACCGGATTCGCGGCGGCGCTGTCCACCAAGAGCGCTCGGCCGTGGGGCAACGTAGACAGCTGCAGCGTGGCGATGTTGATGGCCTCGCTGGCGCTGGTCACCCACTGGTGCTGGCGGTTCTGGCGCCACACCGCCTGCAGCTCCGGCGTCCCCATGCCCTGGAACGCATTGGGGCCCGGTCCCAGCATGAGGCAGGCGCCCGTAACGGGACACGGTGGGCTCCCTGGCGACCAGCTTTGGCCCCCGTTGGTGGTCTCTTCCACCATCGTGGCGCCGGTCTTCGCCCAGAGCGCAAACACTGCGCGGCCGATGTCACGAAAGCCGACGAAATCGCCGTAGCTCATGCTGGACGGCGCAGGGACCGTCTGCCACGTCGCCCCACCATCCGTCGATACAAACGGGCTCAGAAACACGGGCGGCACCTCTCCGTAGGTCGCCTTGTATGTGGATAGGGTGATGAAGCGGCTCTGGGGAAAGATGGCGACGCCAAGGATGCTGTCCACCATCCCATGAGCCAACACGGGATAGCCCTGCCGGGCGGCCAGGGCCATGGTCCCGGTCAGGTCTAGGGGGCGCAACGCGTCAGGCGGTCCTCCCAGGAACGATCCAGAGGGGCCGGCCATCAGGACTTGGCGGCCTGAGGGAGCGACCCAGATGGGACTGGGTGCGGCGCTCTGACGCACGGGAACGGCGTCCAGTGAGCTCCACTGCATCCCCTTGACCACCCGAAACGGGGTGGGTGCCAACGTCACCAGACCACTCAGTTTTTTCTGGTCGGCGGACAATGGAACCGCGCCGGTCTTCCCTTGCAGGAATAGGTACGAGAGCGACAGCATGACGGTACCCGCATGAGTCGGTCCGCTTCCCACGTAGGCCGGCACCTGAAAGCTCCCCGAGAGGCGTCCACTCAATCTCTGTTGGATCGAGGCCACTTGTATGCCGCCCACTCCCCACACGAGGTTGTAGCCGAACGGCTGCCCGATCACGTTGGTGAGCGGTGCCCACCCCGTCACCCGGACGACCTGACCCGGGGCAGCTGTCGACGGAGAAAAGGAAAGCCAGGCGGCGGCGGGCGCGTGCTGAACGGGGTCCGTCAGCGTGAACGTGGCCGAGAGCTGACCGGGTCCGCCCGCGCACCCGCGCACCACAATACCGAAGCACCGAATCACCACCCGGTACGGTCCCGGTGCCAGCACGGCCGTACCGGTGGGGGTCAGCCAGTTCGTGACCGGCACGCGGAAGGTGGTGGTGAAGTGGCCCGGGTCTATGCTGGACCATGTGATGGCGTCGGCGCTGATCTCGAGGCCGGCCCGAAAGCCGCCAAAGGCGATGGTGCCGCCGAAGGTGGCGTTCTGGCGCTCCGCGGCGGTCGCATGACGCATGCTGGCAAGGTATCCGTGGAGGGTAACCACGGTGCCCGGGGGTCCCGTAGCCGGGGACAGCACCATCGGCCCCTTAGGGGTCACCGGCTGCGAGGTGGTGGCCGGCTGCCCGCAGGCCGCGAGGGTCATGACCAAAAGGGCCAAGAGCGGTGCGGCCCATCGAGTCCGCGTCTTTCGTACGGCCATGCGAGTGCGCATGCGCTCCTCCTTGGTGCCACCACTGTCCGGGCTATGTGGTTAAACTCCTACGCCCCATCGCTAGTTTCGGGTCCCGTCCGGGACCGTCAGTGCGGCAGGGGGTGGTATGCCGGCTCTGCAAAACGGGATCTGAATCGGCTGAGTGAGGGCGGGTCGGGACCGGGAACACAAAGGGACCTCGCGCCGTACGAGCGGAGGTAGGCCCGGCGGACTCCTCCTTGACTCACGTAGGGCAGGCATGATTCGCACCATGATCCCGAGGATCACCTCGCCGGTGATAAAACCTGGGGGATGCCAATCCGCACACGCACTTGCGGTCCGTGATGTCCGCCGCACAATCCACCCATCCGCTCAAGCGTCCCTTCCCCAGGGCATCGTGTAGACACTCCGAGTGCTAGGTGTCACACCGTCGCCATGCCTCAAAGGCCGGGCGTCGTAGACCGTGCCTGGACGCAACCGTATGGCGGAAACGGCGATGGCCTCCCAACTGCGGACGCCTATGAGATTGTCAGTCAGGTCTCTTGGTAGCCCGTTTACTGCTCCCGGCAGCAGAGGTGCTGAGGGCTGTTCGTCTGCATCACGAGAGTCAGCGGTCGTATTGGGATGCGTTCATCCTCGTGAGCACCGACCGGTCGCACTGCGAGCGACGTGGGAAGCAAGACCTCCATGCAGGGAAGACGACTCACGCGACGGGGTCGGAATTCCCCCGCCTGGTCTTCGCCCTGTCGCAAACGTCCACCCCGCATCATGGTCGGCAGACGCGCCTAAGACCCCGGATACCGTACCCGCTCGGTTATCACCTGAGCCTCCTGGAAGAAGCCCAGGTAGTCCGGGCCCCCAACTTTGGGCCCCGTTCCCGACCACTTGTACCCCCCGAAGGGGTGCACGCCCGCCATCGCGCCGGTGGAGCTCCGATTCAAATAGAGATTTCCTACATAGAAGTGCTCGCGGACATAGTCCAGTTCGGCGCCGTCCCGGGTGAAGGCCGCACCCGTCAGCGCATATTCCACCCCGTTCGCGATGCGAACGGCATCTTCCAGCGAGCGAGCCGGAACCACGGACAGGACGGGGCCGAAGATCTCTTCCTGAGCCAGCGGAGAGGTGGGTTCCACGTCGTCCACCAGGGTGGGCGTGACGGTAAATCCCCACTTCTCATCCCGCGCACCCTGCAGGATGACTTTCCCGTGCTGCGCGGCCGCGGCCATGTAGCCTTCCACCTTGTCCCGCGCGGCGGCTGTGATAAGGGCCCCGTACGGACGGTTGTCGATGGCGCGTCCGCGCTCCTGCGCGGTCTTTTCCATCTCGTCGCGCAGGTGCTCGATCAGCTGATCGTGGATGCCCGGCATTGTGATCACCCGCGACGTGGCGGAGCACTTCTGCCCTTGATATCCAAGCGCAGCCCGCACAATTTCGGCGGCCGCCCACTCCACCTCGGCCTGTTCGGTGACCAGGGTGGCGTTCTTGCCCCCCATCTCGGTCATCACGCGTCGGAGGTGCATCTGGCCCGGCGCCACCGACGCGGCACGCCGGGCAATCTCGGTGCCCACGCGCCGCGAGCCCACGAAGGCCACGAAGCGAACCCGCGGTTCCTCCACGAGGGTTTCGGAAAGCTCGCTGCCGATCCCGGAGACGAGATTGACGGCCCCTGCGGGGATACCGGCCTGAAGCAGGATCTCTACCAGCAGATAGGCGAGTACGGATGCTTCTTCGGACGGCTTCAACACCACTGTGTTCCCGGCTGCCAGGGCCGCCACCACCATGCCCAGCGGGAGGGTGGTGGGGAAGTTCCAGGGGGAGATCACGACGCCGACGCCCAGCGGTCGGTAGCGGTACTCGTTGATCTCGGTGTGCAGCGGCTGGATCTCCTTCCCCTCCCCCCACTTCAGAATCTGACGGGCATTCCACTCGAAGTGGTCGATGGCCTCGCCGAGCTCGCCATCCGCCTGGTCAAAATTCTTGCCCACCTCAAACGCCATCCAGGCGAGAAACTCACGGCGGCGCTGGCGGAGGAGATCTCCTGCCCGCAGGAGCCGGGAGGCCCGTTCCCGGACGCTCACCTGTGACCAGGCGGAAAACGCCTGGGATGCCACGTCGATGGCCCGGATGACGTGAGCGGGTTCGCCCAGCGCCACCTCGCCCACAATGCACTCGGGGTGGTCGGGACAGCGCGAGGCGTGCCAACGCGGGGTCTCGATCCGCCGGTCGCCGATGATGAGGGGGTAACGGCGCCCGAGACGCGCCTTCACCTCCCGCACCGCGACCGCCATGCGGGCCTGCTCATCAGGGTTCGTAAAATCCAGCAGGGGTTCGTTGGAGAAGGGAAAGAGCGCCATGGATGCTGATGCCTCCCTTGTTCGGTGCGTCGCCGCTTGGGACTGTGGTTCACTGGTGCCCTGGGTCGTCAGCTCGTGTCGGTCAGGCGCGTTACGGGCGAGGTCACGACCGGTAAGTGAGCGAATTCGCCAGCGACGGCTCCTCCGGTACCTACTAGCCGCGGCGCATCAAGCTGGCCCCGGGCCGAAAGAATCGCCTCGGCTAGCGGACCGAGCAGACGGTCCAGAGGAACGTGGACGGCATGCGTGGATAGGTTGACACTGGCGACCACCAC
>JAKATP010000212.1 GCA_021818685.1 Bacillota bacterium
CGACCCGTGAATAGGCGATGATGGTGACGGTGGCGCTCGACTGGTCTGTTTCGAGACGAGGAGTGGCACGTGTTTTCCTGGAGTGGAATTCAGACTGCCGAGACGCTCCTTCTGAGCAGGGCGTTGCGCTTCCGGCCCGAGTGGCGGGATGCCATCGTGTGGTATTTCGGCCTGGAGCCCGGCATGTATGTTCTTGAGGTGGCTTGCGGTCCAGGCATCCTCGCACCCTACCTGGCCGGGGGCATTCAGCCGGGGGGACAGGTGTTAGGGGTGGATCTTGACGCCGCCTTTGTGAAACGGGCGCAAGAGATGGCGCCGGCGGACGGCACCGTGACCTATCAGGTCGGCGATGCGTATTCTCTGCCGTTTCCCACCGGGGTCTTCGACGCGGCCGTGAGTTACACGGGAGTGGGGGTGCTCGCAGATCCCGACCGCGCGGTCGCGGAGATGCAAAGGGTGGTCCGAGAGAACGGGACGATCGCGGTGGCCGAGGCCGTGTCAGGTCCGTTCGGGTTTCGCTTTCCAGGATGCGATGGACTGCCTGGACCGACCCCCTACCCGGAGGCAGCGCGGTACTGGGATCTCCGTCAACGACTTATGGCTGCCGCCGAAGGCGCCCGGCCCCCCGGAATCGGAAGTCCCCGATGGCCGCCCCTCGCGATACCGGCGCTGCTCGCAGCGGCGGGCGTCCAGGACCTGGTGGTAAATGCCTGGGGCTATGTGACGGCCTCGGATGACGACGGTCCCAACGGTACGGGGAGAGGTCGGGTCTCCTTAGAGCGCGACGTGGAGGCGATCGCCACTGCGACCCGGGAAGATCCGACACGCCACGGTCTCCTGTCGGAGGAGGAGTGGACGGAGTGGGATCTGGCCTCGAAGGCGCGACGCGCCTGGGTCGAGTGCCATCGTACCTACGCGTATGAGGCCGGGCTTTCTGTCGTGGTCCGTGGGATCAATCGGGAGAAGCGGTCATGAGGGCACGCCTCTCGGCCACACTTCCTTTGGATACGGTGGTTACGGTGGATACGGACGGGACCTTGGGCATGAATGCGGCAAGCCACGTGCGACCTAGGGCCAGGACCCCGGTCGCAGGCGCCAGGAGTGGCGGAGAAGTCGGATTCAGCTCGGCATGCACGACCGGAGCCGTTGCTTTCACCGCCCCAATTCAAAAGGCGGACACGGAGCTCCTGGCAAGTGCTGTGGACCACATTTTGAGGGGTATCGCGCAGCGTCACGCATTCACGCGAATCCCCAGCGCGGAGGCCCCGTCCTTCAGGGCGGGGAGGAAGCGTGCCGTCTAGCCGCATGGCCTCCTGGAACCTCCAACGCCTTGGTAGAAAGACTGAACACGGCGGCGAGGCCAGTATAAAAAAGTCATGGGAGACCTGGAAGACACTGGGTCGTGGCGCACTGGCCCCTGCTGACATTGCCACCCACAAATTCGGGCTGAAGGTCGTGTACCGCGCGCGCCCTTCTGGTGTGCGTCCACCACCTCTACCTGGCCGGGCGCGATGGCCAGGCTTCGGCTCGGTTGTGCGACACGATCTAGCACGGGTGGCTGGCCGTGGAGGGCCGGCATCACTAGACGTCACCACGTGGTGGTGCTGTAATCCAGGCCCCAATCGCTCACAGGGGACCCGCCTGTCGCGCCACGGACGCTCGGGGTCTGGCCATCCGCGTCCCTTGACGTCCTGAACGGGATCCCCCTCCTCGGGGTCTCGCCGACGGGCCGACCCGCTCTCCCGAGCGGTCAACCGCCTGACGTCCCATCCTAAACCGCTTGCGGTCCATCCCCACCGCTTACGGAGAGATATGGGTTAGCTGCCCTGAACCGTCGCGGGCCGATAATCGCTGCCGACAGTGATTTCGAGGTCCCAGGGGGTGGTGTGGTAGGGGACAAAGGTGACGGTGGTGGGGCCAAGCAGCCGGGTGAACACGGTGTCGAGCCAACGATCGCCGGTTGTGTTGATTAACGTGGAGACGGTGAGGTGATGAGTGTTGGCCCAGCCCACGTCGGTGACGGTGTAGCCGGCCGCCTTGAGCTGGTTGGCCAGATTCTGGGCGGGGGTGAGGACGGAGGTGCCACTCAGCACGGCAATCTTGAGGGAGGCGCGTTCGGCTGGCGTGAGGGGAGCGCCCAGCAGCACGTTCTGGATGAGCAGAGCGGCCAGGTGTGGGTCATAGGTCCAGAAGGAGCCGGGGGCGTGGGTGGCGGGGTCGTAGTGGGTGGAAGCGTGACCGGGAACAGTGCCGAAGCGCACCGCGCTCAGGTTGACATGGCGGGCAAACAACGCCAAGGACAGCATCTGGTTCAGGTTCAGATTGGTCGTGACCAGTGACGCAAAGTCGCGAACCAGAGCGGGGATCTGGGGAATTTCCGCCGGGCGCAGCAGCTGGCGGGCCATGACCCGGAGCACGCGCTGCTGCTGCTGGATGCGGCTGATGTCTCCTTCGGCGGTTTGGCGAAAGCGTGTATACGCCAGCACCTGCCAACCGTTCAGGTGGTGGCATCCGGCCGGTAGATTGATGCCGAGCTTGCCGCCGCTGGGCTGGTACACCTCGCTGTGGGCAAGGCACAGGCTGAGACCACCCATGTCATTGATGAAGCGGGGGAACTGAAACATGCTCAGGTAGGCGTAATAGTCGACGGGGATGTGAAAGGAGCGTTCGACGACCTGGACGGCCTCGGGCAGGCCGCCAAAAAAGCTGGCCTCAGCGATTTTGGTAAGGCCGACCTGGGGGACGTCCACCCGGCTGTCGCGGGGGATGGAAAGCACGCCCACCTGGTGGGTGGCGGGGTCGATGGAGACGAGCATCATAGTATCGGTGCGATTGCGGGCATTTTTGGCGGTGATGTCGTGATTGCTGGCCGAAGTTTCGAGTGAGCTGCCCATCAACAAAATGGTGATACGGTGCCGGAACTGGTAGGTGTGCAGCTGCCGATTGATTCGTGTCACGCGGGAGCTGGAAAATGTGTTGGCTAAGTTGCCGTAGTATGCTTGGGCGGCAACGCCAGCCCCGACGACAACGGCCAGGATGACACCCGTCCAAAGGAGAGCGCGGGCCCACCGGCGGCGGTTCGGCGGCGCGGACGGCAGGGAACTCAAACGATTCACCTCCTCACGGTTGGAACGCCGCGATGCTGCCGCGCGTTGCTCCCCGCCGGTGGACCGCGTCGTGGGTCGTGCCACCGCACTCAAGCCCATTGGCAGGATTCTTTCGCACTCACCTCCAAACGTTCCTGCATGGTCCAGGACATGGAAACGACGAGGTAAGGGGGCTGGTCGCTGGCGGTGGGGTCGTCGCGAGGCGGCCTTGCGTTTCCGCAGCGTATCCCGCCGTAATCTAGACGGTGTCAACAGTGCCCGATCGAGCGCCCCGATCGGAGCGATCCGGCACCACGAGGGAACCCTGCGCCGTGACAAAAGAGGATGGCCCGGCCTTGGCTCGAGCGAGGAGTCTTTCGGTCCAGGGCCGAAAATGTACCGACTCCACGCCGGGGAGTCGGAGCTCCGCCGAGGGACTTTGCTTGCGGCTCAGCGGTTTGCCTGGTTGAGCTGAAGCACACTGACGACGGACCAGGGCGCTTCAGGCCTATCCTGACCCTTGCCATGGTCTTCTCTCCGTCTGGAAATCAACACGGCTGGGACCGCCCCGAGTGGCGTAACACCCCTCGCTCCTTGCACGGTAATTCGCGCCGTTCTCTCCAGAGGGGTGAGCCCCGGCGGCATCGCCTTGACACCGGA
>JAKATP010000045.1 GCA_021818685.1 Bacillota bacterium
CCACGTTGGTATGACCCGGTGCAGTTCGTCTGCTTGGTGAAAAGGGGTTTCCAGAGGCAGCCGTTGAAAGCAGTGTGGCATAGGCGTGGGCATTTCTCCAGCCGGGATAGCCGCGATCAGAGGGCTTTCTTTCGGCAAACGGCGACCATCGCGATGACCCCCAGGCCTGTGACGCTGGCAGTCTCCTATCGGGTGCTGGCCCCCTTGCTTGGCCGTGCGAGATCCGTCCAGCGGAACGGATGTCGTGTCGCCTCAGGCGAGGGCTGCCCTGGCGGCACGTGTTCCGCTGATGATGGCGCTTTCCATGCTGCAGGGCCAGTCGGTAGCGGTCCAGTCGCCGGCCAGCGTCAGTCCGGGCCACGCGGTCGCCGGGAAGGCACGTCGGCGGGCCGCATTCGGCGTCAGCACCACGGTCGCATCCGATTGCCACACAAGACGGGCCCGCTCTATGCGGGCCGACGCGGCGTAAGGCAGGATGTGCTCCAGCTCGGGCAGGAGCCGTCTCAGAATCATCCCCTTATCGATCCCCACCCATTCGCGCGCCGCCGATAGAGAAAGGGCAATGAGGCCCGGAGGCCCTCCCACAAGCTCGCCCCGGTTAAAGACAAACTGCAGGGGGCTCTTCACCGCGGCGAGGGCGACGTCGCTCATTACGGGCCGCGAGTACCACAGGTAGACGTTAAGGATAGGATTGACGCCGAACTGGTCGAGGTCGGCTACCAGATCTGCGCTTTGGGGAAGGGTTCGGACGAGGCGGGACAGGTGCGCTGGCGGGACTGCGGCCACGACCACCTCGGACGCCAGCGTGTGGCCGTCAGCGAGCCGGACGCCGCAGACGCGACCCTGCGCGAATGCCAGGGATTCGACCCGGGCGCGCAGGTGCACCGGAACCCCGGCAGCCTCGAGCCGACGCCGCGCGGCCTCCGCCACATCTCCCAGGGGCCGGCGCATGAGTCCGAGCGCGGCCTTGGAGGGCCCACCCTCAAAACCGAACCGAAAACCCCGGATAGCGGCTTGTGCGTCCAGCTCGGCGGCGTCAGCGTTGAACACAGACACCGTCAACAGATTCCACAGTGCGGCAATGTCGTCGGCCGTGTGGCCCTGGCCCTTAAGCCAGTCGGCGAAGGTACAGGGACCCGCCGGCCCGCCCCGAGCCAATCGAGCCGCGGCCTTCAAGGCGGTGAGCCGGCCACGAAGACTCAAGTGCCGGTAGCGAAGCATGCCGGCCGCCAGGTGGAGGGGCCCGGCGGCCGGCAGAGATGCCAGCATGGAGCGCTCTCCATCTTTGTACACGGGCACCGCGAGCGCGGGCGGCAGTGCCACCGCATCCGGGACGCCGACTTCATGCGCGAGCTTCAAAAATTCGGTGCAGCATCCGAGAATCACATGCTGGCCGTTATCGAGGAGCGTGCCGTCTGCCGGATCGCGAAACGAAAACGCCCGTCCGCCCACCCGGGCCCGCGCCTCCAATACGACGACGTCCAGGCCGGCCGCCCGAAGTTCGAGCGCGGCCTTAAGGCCGGCCAGACCGGCGCCTATTACGATTGCACGCGCCATGCCGCCCCTCTTTCGCGTCCACGCTAGCAGGCGTCCCGGGCGGCGTAAAGCCGAGGGGGATGAAGGACATGGTGGGTCGTCGGCCGAAGTGTCGGCCGGGAGGGATGTCAAAGGGATGGCAACGGAAGCGCATCTGACCAGGGAGGCACACCATCGCGTCTGGGATGCGGAAATTTCGCCCGCCCTGTCGGTAGAGTCGGGCACCACGATTGAGGTGGAGACACAAGACGCCTCCGGTGGGCAGCTGTCGCGTGAGAGTCAGAGCGAGGCTCTCCGCACCCTTGACTTTGCCGGCGTGAACCCCGTCACGGGGCCCATCTTTGTCGAGGGGGCCGAAGCCGGCGACGCGCTCCGCGTCACCATTATCGACATTGCGGTGGGCGCGTGGGGATGGACGGCCAACATTCCTGGCTTTGGTCTGCTTGCCGATCAGTTTCCGGATCCCCATCTGGTCCGATCCTACCGCGCGGGTTCCTTCATCGTGATGGACAATGGCGTGCGCCTTCCCACTCTGCCCTTTGTCGGCACTATCGGCGTGGCGCCTGCAGAGCCCGGTCCGCATTCCATCATCCCGCCCCGACGGGTCGGCGGTAACATGGACACCCGGTTCGTGGCGCCGGGATCGCGTCTGTACCTCCCGGTGGAGGTGGCGGGCGCCCTCCTCTCTCTCGGCGACTGCCACGCCTCGCAGGGAGATGGTGAGGTATGCGGCACGGCCGTGGAAGTGGGGGCGACGGTGACCCTGCGCGTCGACGTGGTGAAGGATCGGCGGCTCAAGTTTCCGTTCCTGGAGACCCATCCTGTCTCGGACCGTCGCGGACCGTTCCTGGTATCAATGGGGGTGGGGCCGGATTTGCTGACGGCTGCGCGTGATGCCACGGCCGGTATGATCGAGGAGATCGGGCGTCGCACGCGGCTGTCGCCGGTCGATGCCTATCTGCTGTGCAGCGTCGCAGGAGATCTGAGGATCCAGGAGGTTGTGGATACCCCCAACTGGGTGGTGGGGATGCATCTGGAGACGGCCCTGCTGGACTTCTGAGCGGTTGAAAGCGAGTACGCCATGGCTCTTCACGCTCCGTCAGGCTCTCTGTACGGTCAGCTCATGCGTCCGGGGCTGGATGTCATGGTCTCCCCCGTCCCGGCCGTTCCCGAGACGACGTGGGCGGCGCTTTCGGATCGCCTCAGGAAGGCAATTGGTCAAGAACGCGTGCTGACCGATCCCGGGTCGTTGATGGCCTACAGCTACGACGCGACCGGGGAGCGTCACCTGCCGCAGATGGTGGTGGTGCCGGATGCGGCCACCGAGGTTGGAGAAGCCCTGTCTCTGGCGGCGGCCGCGGGGGTGCCCGTGCTGGCCCGCGGAGCTGGGACGAATCTCTCCGGCGGGACCATGCCGCTTTATTCCGGGATGGTCCTGGCGCTGCAGCGCTTGCAGACTCCCGTCATCATCGACCGCGTTCATCTGTCGGCCCACGTGTCGGCGGGCGTGGTCAACGCCGAACTGCAAGCGCGCCTGGAGGCGGAGGGGCTCTTTTTTGCCCCGGATCCTTCGAGCCACCGGATCTCGACCCTGGGCGGCAATATCCAGGAGAATTCGGGTGGGCCGCACTGTGTGAAGTACGGCGTCACCACGAGCCATGTGGACGCGCTTTCGGGGTTTCTGGCGGACGGCACGCCCGTCCGCCTGGGCCGTCCGAGCGTGCCGGGAGAGCTGGACCTGCTTGGCCTCGTCGTCGGGTCCGAGGGCACGCTCGTCATCGGAACATCGGCGGAGCTGTCACTCCGTGTCCGCCCGCCCGCCACCGCCACCGCGCTCGTGGCGTTCGCCACGGTGCCGGCCGCTCTTCGCGCTGTGGGCGCCATTGTGACGGCACGGCTCGAGCCTTCTTCCCTGGAACTTTTGGACCGTGTGTCGATGGAGCTTGTGGAGCCCTTCGTACAGGCCGGATACCCCACGGCGGCGGATGCCGTCCTGCTGGTCGAGGTGGAGGGTCGGGCGGAGGAGGTACCCGACCGGCTGGCCGAGCTTGATCGCACGACGGCCGGCCCGGACCGTCTAGAGTTTCGGAGCGCCACGAGCCCCGAGGAAGCCGATCGCCTCTGGCGCGGGCGGCGTGCCGCCTACGGGGCGCTCGCGCGTAATAGCGCCCACATCTTTGTGCAGGACGTCACCGTACCCCGCCCGCGGCTCGCGGAGATGATGGCCGACGTCACCGACATCGGGCGCCGTTTCAACCTCGTCATCGCGACCGTGGCTCACGCCGGTGATGGAAACCTGCATCCCTCCATCGCTTACGATCCCGCGAACCCGGACGAGCTGGCCCGACTCCACGCCGCCGACGCGGAGATTCTCAGCCTGGCGGCCGCCCGCGACGGGTCGATAACCGGCGAGCACGGCATCGGCATCGACAAACTGGAACACCTGCCGCTCATGTATTCGCCCGCTGAACTCTCGGTGATGAAGGATTTAAAGCGGGTCTTCGATCCGGACCTGCGGCTCAATCCAGGAAAGGCGATTTGGACGAGCGAGTCGCTGGACGGTTCCCGCCGCGCGATGCGCTCCCCGCCCGACGGGGCGCTCCCGCTGATGAAGGCCGTGGCCGATGCCCGTGCGGCCGCCACGCCACTGTATGTGCGAGGGTCCGGCATCCAATGTCCGACGGCTTTAGGGCCTGTATTGCGGGTCGGGGAGGCGTTTTCGGGACCTGGGGCAATCCTGGTCGACGCCGGGAACTTCACGGCCCGCGTCGGGGCTGCGGTGACGGTCGGGGAACTGGCGCGGGTGCTGGCGCCGCTCGGTCTCGAGTGGGCCGTGGATGCCCTGGATTCTGAGGAGACCGTGGGAGGAGTTCTCGCGGGTGGCCTGCCGGCGTTGCGAGACACCGGGCCCGGGCCTGTGCGCGATCAGGTGCTGGGGGTAGAGATGGTGGACGGTTCCGGACGCTATCTCCGCTTCGGCCGCCCCATACTGAAGAACGTAGCCGGCTACGATGTAACGAAACTCCTGGTCGGAAGCCGCGGCCGGCTTGGGATCGTGTGCCGGGCGGACCTGCGCCTGAGACCCCAAAGGCCCCTCGAATGGCGGTCGTTGTCGGTGCGTCACGATCACCTCGCGGAGCGCGCGTGGGCGAGTCTCGGCGGATTTGTGCGGCCGGCCGCCGTTTTGGCCCGGCCCGGCCAGCTGATAACGGCCTGGACAGAAACACCGGACGGTGACTACGGTGAACTGATCGCCGATCCGCGGGCCGAGATCGGCCACAGGCTCAGGGAGGCACTCGGGCGATCGGTACCCTTCACATCCCTCGCGCGAGGGCAGGCGCCGCCCACCCCCTATGTGTGCTGGTGGCCCCTCTCCGGGGTGGTATTGGGTCTTGCCGAATCCGAACCCCCCACCCCCGACCCGGTGGTTGCCCGCCTGCGGCGCGGAGTCTTAAACGTCTTTGATCCGGACCGGATCCTGAGTGGAGGGCAGAGCCATGAGCCTTCTCTTGCCTGACGAGGTGATACGGGAATTCGAGCACTGCAACAAGTGCGGGTTTTGCCTGCCCGCGTGTCCCACCTATCAGGAAACGGGACTCGAGATGCACTCACCCCGAGGGCGCCTCTCGTTGGTGGAAGCCGCCTGGCGGGGCGAATTGGCACCGGGGGCGGGGCTTTGGCAGGCGTTGTCCTGGTGCATCGGCTGCCGAGCCTGCGAAAGCGCCTGTCCCTCGGGCGTGCAGTATGGCGTGGTGCTGACGCATGCACGCCGCGATTTAAGACGCCAGTCCCGCCGCTACGTCATCCAGAACCGGGTCACGGTGCCGCTCTTGTTTCTGGTCACGCGGCGGACGTGGCTTCGTGCCGCCCTGAGGGCGGGCCGCGTGGTCCGGACGCTGCCGCTTCCGACCGGACTCAAGCGGACCGTCGCCCTCTTGCCCGCGGAGGCTGGCGCCGCAGGGCCTGCGGAACCGCAGGCTCCCTCGCCGACCGGGGGGGTACCGGTCTACCTGCTGGGCACGTGCGTGATGGAGGCGGCGTATCCGGAGGCGAACCGAGATGCGCGCTGGCTTCTCGCGGCGGCCGGCGCCCGCGTACTGCCGCAAGACACCCTCGAGGGCTGTTGCGGCGCCCTTCATCTGCACACGGGCGACTATGAGGGGGCACTTGATCTGGCCCGAGCGGCCGTGCGCAGATTTGATGCCACGCTGCCCCAAGAAAGTCTGATCGTGACACATGCCGGCGGATGCGGGGCCATGATCCGCGAATACGCCCGACTGCTCCGGGACGATGCCGAGCTTGCCAGCCGGGCGGCGCATTGGGCCTCGCGGGTGCACGACTTTGCGACCGTACTGACCTCGCTGCCCAATCGACTTCGCTTCCGGGGGGACGGTGCGACCGTAGCCTTGCAGAATTCGTGCCACCTCATTCACGGCATGCAGGAGGGCGTCCAGCCGACGGCGCTTCTCAGCACCGTGACGGGTGATCGGTTTGTGACGCTCCCGGGCCAGGACCGGTGCTGCGGGTCGGGGGGCGTCTACAATCTGAACCAGCCCGCCATGGCGGCGCGCGTCCTGAAGCCACATCTCGACGAGGTCCGGCAGCAGGGGGTCGACATCTGGATCATGAACAACCCCGGATGCGCGCTGCAGTGCGAGCGCGGCGTCCGGGAGGCGGGACTCTCCGCGCGTGTCATGCATCTCTCCAGCTACCTGCGTGAGCGGCTGCTCACGGTCACCGAATGACGAAGGCGCGGTCCTGCTTTTCGGGTAGGTCCGACACACTGAGCGATATGACGCGCGCGAGGGATGGCCCGCGGCGGAGCCACGCCTGGAAGGCGTCGAGGGCGTTCTCGGGGCCTTCGGCCTCGCCATCAACACGGTCAGCCATGACCGGGTGGTTCTGCACGTAGCCGGTGAGATGCAGGTGCTCGGCCTCGTAGGCGGCCGCCGCCCGAAACCCGACTCCCTGGACGCGGCCTCGGACCGTAAAGGCGATGCGCGGCAAGAAGCTCCCCCGGGTACTATGATACCGATCCGGACAACGGCTTGCGGGGCGCGGCTTTGGGGGTGAATCTCATCGTCAGCGACGTTCGGACGGTGGCCGGTCTGTTCGTGGGCCGGGGACCGCACCTCGGGGCGACGGCCGTCATGGACCAGGCTCGCGCGGGCCTTCGGCGGGCCGGACTCGAGTTGGACGCGGCCGCGGTGCCGACCGGAGAGGCGGGCAGTGCCGCCCTGCTCGTTCGCCAGGTCGGGGGGCGCGTCTATCAGCTTGAGCGCCGCGGCTTTGAAGACGGCCACTTCGCCATTCTGCCCGATCGGACCGCCGTCATCGACGGCTCCTGTGTCATTCACCACTCCACCATGGGTGTCGCGCAAGCACTCCAGGAGGCAGCCGGAAGGGGGGCGGCCAATGCCTGGCTGCTCTTGCCCTCGGGACTTCGCCACGATGGGGGAAGGGGTTTTCTGGATGCATATGGGGACGCGAAGAGTCCGGACGACCTCCCTCTACCCCTCCTGCATCTGCACACGCGCACACGCACGCCGGACGGCGGTGCCCCCGATTTTCCGTGGTCGCATCTCGTGCGGACGACGGACCCTGCTTCCCGTCTGGCAGACGTGTTGGGCCTTCGACAGCGCGTGGCCGCCCCCGGAACCGGATGGACGATATCCAACGCGTCCCGGCCGGCCCGCTCCCTCGAAGCGGCCCTGCTGGACTGGGTGGTGGCCGCCTGCCGCGAGGCTCACCGGCCCCTTTGGGTGCTGGTGGCGGAGGGAGGCCGACAACGCCAGGAGGTGCTCCAGCACGGCCCGCTCCGACTTTATCCCATCACACGGGAGCCCATGTCGGTCCGACAGCTCGAGCGCCGCGAACGGCATCTTCTGAGGGAGGCAGCCTACCGCCTCGGTCTCTTGATGGCGGCAGGAGACCGGTCCTAGATCGCGAAGCAGAACGTGAACCGAGAAAGGGAGATGGCACGATGGCAGACTCCGGCCGTGAGAGCCTGAAAACCGTCAGCTTCACGAAGGTGGAAGGCGTCGGTGTCCTCACCCTCATGCGGGCGGACGCGTTGAACGCCTTCACGACCGAGATGCTGGCCGAGCTCCGGCAGGTTCTCGATGCGATAGCCCACAACAAGGAGGTCCGCGTCCTTATCGTCACGGGACAGGGCCGGGCCTTTTCTGCCGGGCAGGACCTGAAAGAGCATGTCAACACCGGCGGCGCCGCTTCCATCGGCAGCCATCTCGAGCACCACTATAATCCCGTGTTAGACCGTTTCTACCATCTTGATCAGCCCACGATTGCGGCCGTAAACGGCGTTGCCGCGGGGGCCGGCATGAGTCTGGCGCTGGCGGCCGATTTCCGGATTGCCGCCGAGAGCGCCCGGTTTGTGCAGGCCTTCGTGCACGTGGGCCTGGTGCCCGACTCCGGATCCACTTATCTCTTGCCTCAGCTCGTCGGACTCTCCCGGGCGCTTGAGCTCTCGTTGTTGGGCGAGGCGGTGAGCGCGTCCGATGCCTTGCGTTATGGTCTCGTAAACCGGGTGGTGCCGGATGCCGACCTGATGGAGGAGGCGCGGGCATTGGCCGCCCGCCTGGCCGCAGGGCCGCCGGTGGCCATGGGCCTCATCAAGCGGGGGCTCCACCGCGGGCCGGAAAGGGGATTCCGCGAGGCGCTTGAGTACGAGGCCTGGCTGCAGGCGGTCGCCGCCCGGACTGCGGACCACGAAGAAGGGGTGCACGCGTTTTTGGAAAAGCGGCGCCCAAAATTTCAGGGGCGTTAGCTTCCGCAGCCAGGCCGCGGTGCGGCCGGCGTTAGGCTCCGTCCTTCACGGGAGCCCGGGACGCCGAACCGATAGGGAGGTCCACCGGGCAGCTTTTCGACCCGCCCCAGGGCTTCTAGATGAACGAGATGGGCCAGGGACTCGCCGACGGCAAATCGCCATTCATGGGGGGAGAGGTCGGGGCGGAACACGGCCCGCGCCACTTCGTACGCCGTTTTGGGCCCTTGTCTCAGCACCGCCGCCATGACATCCAAGCGGTCTGCGTGATGTTGGAGAATCTCGTCGATGCGGGCATGGGGAGCGTCGATGCGCGGACCGTGAGCCGGCCACACTACACGAAGGGGGAGCCTCCTGAGCTCCCGCAGAGAGTCCAGATAGAGCCGCAGCGGGTCATGCGGCTCGCCCGGCCAGCGCGAGATGTTGGGAGTGATGCGAGGCAGGATCTGGTCTCCGCCGAGCAGCGTGCCGTCATCGGCCCGATACGGGAGACCCTGGCTTGGAGTATGGCCGGCCGCCTTGAGGATCGTCCATGACTCCTCTCCGAGCCGGAACACGTGACCCGGCGTCAGACCGAGCATGCTGTCTGGCAGGTGGATGTACGTCTCGCTGTCGTTATGGTTTTCGAGAATGCGAACGTTTTGGGCGGTGGGCACGCCATGATCCCGGAAGTAGTCTCCTATACGATCGCCCGCCCTCCCGCCCGGCCCGAACACCCGGTAGGTCAGGTCCCGCTCGTCGGCCAGCATGGTTACCGGCACCCCGAGCTCGTCGGCGATCCAGCCGGAAAGGCCGGTATGGTCCGGATGGTAGTGGGTCAGGAAGACGGCCTGGTAGGCGTCCCGACCGTATCGGTTCCAGTGCGCGCGAAACGCCATGCGGGCGGGTTCGGTGTCCATGCCGACGTCCACCAGGAGCCACGGACCCTCTTCGGGTCCCAGTCGGTAGCTGTTGACGAATAAAAGCGGCAGCGGAACCGGGATCTGGATCGGGAGCACGGATGGGCGTCGAACACGGTGTGACACGGCTATCCCCTCAGCGCCCATCATACAACGGCTCCGGGCGGGCTCTGGCCCCTCCGGTGCGCCGAGGGGCGCCTCAGGTTCGCGCTGTCGGCCCGGGCGCTGCCGCCGCTGGTGCCGGCGGAATTACCAGAACCGGTACCGGGGCGTAATGGACGAGCGCCTGCGACACGCTCCCCATCACCCGGCCTCCGACCCCATGAGCGCCGCGATGCCCCACCACCAGGAGATCAGACGGGTGGTTCCGGAGTTCCCGCAACACTTCTCGCACGGCGTCGCCATGCAGGATTCGGATGGTGACGGGGATGCCGTTTAGGCGTAGAGCCGTCCGGCGGGCAGCGGGAATTGCCCACGCTTGCTCGGCGTCCACCGGCGACCCGTCGCCGGCATCGCCTATCTTCCAGTTTCGTTCAACCACCGTGAGGACGGTGCAGGAGATAGCGGACGGAGCCAGCCGCTCGGCGATAAAGGCCGCCGCTTCCAGGGCATCCGGGCTTCCGTCCGATGCCAACGCCACCCGGATCATCCCCTGGTGCTCGGCTGCCACGGACTTCCCTCCCGATCTCACGCTAGGCTGAGCCTCCGCCCGACACTATGGCCGATCGGGGCGAAAAGGCCGGGACTTTCAGCACCTTGCCAGACCGATGCGCGACGTCGTACGCATGATACGATGGGCGCAGTAGGGGCTATGAGCTCACTCCCCCAAGTCGCGTTTCTCGAAGTGTGAACGGCAGTCTCGCGCGCGGACGCGCGGATCGGAGGCTGGAGCAAAGAATGAACGTCGGCGAAGAAAACCCGGAGACCATTCGCGTCGCCCTGGTGGATGACCATGAGGTGGTGCGCATGGGTCTGGCCGGGCTCTTGCAGGGACAACCGGACTTTACGCTCGTCGGACAGGCCGGCACGATTGCCGAAGCGGTGCAGATGATGAAGAGCACGCCGGTGGACGTGTTGCTGCTTGATGTCCGACTGCCGGGGGGATCGGGAGTAGAGGTCTGCCGGAGTTGGAAAGAGGCTCAGCCTGAAACCCGGGTCATTATGCTGACATCTTTCGGCGATGACGAACTGCTCTTTAATTCGCTCGCGGCGGGGGCATCCGGCTATTTGCTGAAGAGCGCCCGGGGGCCCCAACTGGTGGATGCGATTCGTACGGTCTCGGAAGGGGGATCGATCCTGGATCCCTCCCTTACGGACAAGGTGCTGCAGCGTGCGACGCACTCGGTGCCGACGGATCCCATCGACACCCTGACCGCCCAGGAGCGCCGGATCCTGAGCCTTATTGCCGACGGACTCACCAATCGGGAGATAGGCGCGCAGGTGTTCTTGAGCGAGAAGACCGTCAAGCACTACGTTAGCAACATCCTGGCAAAACTGGGACTGGCGCGCCGCGCCGAAGCGGCGGCCTACTTGGCTCGCCGCGAGGTGGGTGCGGATCGGCGGCCGGAGGGCTGATGGCGGCGGGCGGCGCACGGCCCCCGTCTCTCGCGCCCCTGACCCGGGCTGGCTACTGGCTGGCTTACATCGGTCCGGCAGCGGCGCTGTCTGCCTTGGCGGCCATTGACCGTGGCCTGCTGAGCCGCCGCTGGCCTGCATCCGTCACCGACCCCTGGGTGTTTGGCGTGGCCGTGGTTCTGACACTCGCCTACTCCCATGTGTTCCTGCGCCGCATCAAGGTGGTGTCGGCGGAGAGCGCGACCCTTTTGAAGACCACCGAGGAGCAACGGGACCGCCTGCGATTCCTGCATGAGGCGATGGCCACCATCGCCGGCGAGCGGGACTGGGAGGTCATCCTGAGACGGGTGGTGGAGTTGTCGTGCGAGCTTACGGGCGCGCGCTACGGCGCGCTTGCGGTTCTGGACGATGATGGGGGGCTCGCCCGCTTCATTACCTCTGGCCTTACCGACGACGAGAAGGCGGCCATTGCTCACCTCCCCCGCGGGGAAGGCCTGCTCGGTGAGGTAATCCAGATGCGCCAGGCGCTTCGGGTGGACGACATCAGCCGCCATCCGAGTTCCGCCGGCTTTCCGCCCGGTCATCCGCCCATGACGACGTTTCTCGGTGTGCCGGCGCTGTTTGGCGATCAGGTGGTGGCGCACTTATATCTGACGGACAAGGCGGCTGGCCCCTTCAGCGCGGACGACGAGGACATCGTGAGTCTTCTGGCAGCCCAGACGGCGGCCCTCGTGACTAACGCCCGGCTGAATCGGCAGGTGGAACGCCTGGCGGTAGTCGAGGAACGACAGCGAATCGGGATGGACCTGCACGATGGGACGATTCAGTCCTTGTACGGGGTGACGCTCGCCATCGACACGCTCCTGACCCAGATTCCCAAAGAGGAGCTTCACATCCGACGGGTCCTCGACGATCTGGGAGATCGCCTCTCTCGCATCACTAACGACATCCGTCACTACGTGTTCGATCTGCGGCAGGAGCGAGAAGACTTGCCGGCGACCGTGACCCGTATTGCTAAGGAGCTCGGCATCGAAACCCTAGTCCGGGTGGAGGCGGCCGATGCCGGGTATCGCACCTTGTCGGACATCGCGGCGGAGCAGCTGGAGGGATGGATCCGGGAGGCACTCACCAATGTTGCCCGCCACGCGCACGCTTCGTCGGTCCGGGTCATGTGGCGATCAGACGCGGAACAGTTTCGGGTCAGTGTGGAGGACAACGGCGTCGGTTTCGAACGTGACCAGGCAGAGCGCATCGGTCACTACGGACTCAAGGACTTACGAGAGCGGGCGCGGTCTCTCGGTGGGCGTTTCGATCTGGACTCGGCTCCCGGAAAAGGGACCGAGGTGACCATGGTTTTTCCGATCCCGCCCTGAGACCCTCCTCATGAGCGGCGCGGGCCATGGTCACGAACAACGGCGGCCTCGGAGGCGCACGAGTCTGTAGCACTCTACCGAAAATTCCGAAAGGTCGCCCCCCGCGTCGTTTCGCGCGCACCGAGCGTGATCGGACGACATCTCGAGCACCTGTCAAGGCGGCCAAGATCTCGGGTCGAGGGCCTCATGGGGACGGGGGCCGGTCCGAAGGGAGTCCCCCACCAGGACCCATGCAGGCGAAATCCAAAGTTTTGTCGGTGTGGCGAAAAGCGGCCGAATCGGGCGGATCTTCGACCCCCCGGCTTCAGTGGCGAGAAAATACCAATGGGGGTATAATGAAGGCTCCGGAGTCGTCCGGCACATGCTAGGGGCGGAGTATCATCAGGACAGTGAGGAGGCGGCCTATGCCGATGCTGGATGAGTCGCTGCAGAAGGAAGTGGCGGCCCTTCTCGACCAGATGGTGGACCCGGTGGAGATCCTGTTTTATCCGAAGGCCGGCGATGCGGCCTCAGACGCGATGGACGAACTCCTGCACGACCTCGCCGGTCTGAACTCGAAAGTGGCTGTCAAGCGCCAGGACGGACCGGCTCCGCTGGTAGCCCCGGACGCGGATGACGAAATTACGAGTTCGGTCAGCGTTTTTATGAGCAACGGCAAGCCAACCGGGGTCCGTTACCTCGGATTTCCCGGCGGCCGCGAGTTTGGCACATTCTTGCAGGACATGGTGGGTATATCCACGCGGGTGGCCCCCGAGTTGAGTCCGGAGACCGTGCGCTTCATCGAGAATTTGGAAGAGCCGTTGCATCTCCAGGTCTTCGTGACGCCCACCTGACCGTACTGCCCCCAGGCAGTTAGCCTGGCACATGACATCGCGCGCTTGAATCCGACCCATGTGGTCGCGGACATGGTGGACGCCGGAAGCTTTGACCGGCTGTCCAATCGTTACCGCGTTTCCGGGGTGCCGATGACGGTGGTGAACGGCAAGGCGCAGGTCACCGGTGCGGTGCCCGAGGCCCATCTCATGCGGACCGTGCGGCAGGCGCTCGGCGCCTAGTCCGCTACCGTTACCTCGAAGTCGGTCCCCTCCCAGTTAGCGGTTGACGGCCAGTAAAACGTAAAGATCACCCGACTGCCGGCTGCGAGGCCGGCAGTCGGTACGTCTGCGTAATGGACACCAAGTCCCGAGTCTTGGGTGTCGAGATCCAAGGTCGTGGCCCAGCCGTCCATGCTGCAGTGAATCCGGGCCGGCACGAGGGTTTCCACTCGCAGGCGCGAACCTGGACGGATCTGCCGGATCTTGTGATTGAAGCGCCACGTGCGCCGAGCCTCCGGCGGCGACTGAGGTGACTGAGGTGACTGAGGTGACTGATGAAGATAACGCGTGACCGTCTGCGGCGGCATGTCAAACACCCGCTCCTCGGCCCGTGAGCGTACGAGCTTTAAATACTCGGCGTGAGCCCAGACGAGCGGCATGGCCGAGCCTGATGGCCGTCCGAAGTAGAGTTCACGGTCGGGACGGTCGTCCGTATCCCAGATCTGCTCGGGGAGCAGGCCGCCTTCGCCGACAAAGCTCTCGAGCGCTGTTGTCAGACGGTCCGTCTCGGCCAAGTCACCGGAGGCGAGGGCATAGTGCGCGCGCTCCCCGGTGAGCAGCGGCCAGAGACGGCCGACGCCCGTCCCGTCAAAGGGACTACCGTCTTCGTGCTCGCCATAACCGTCCTCGTTGTAGCGGTGCCACGAGGGACCCCGGGGGGTCTCGGTGCGGAGAAGAGCGTCTATGACCTTCACGGTGTTCAAGATGCGGGGGTCGTCGGGTGCCCTCAGTCCAAACCGTACCAAAGCCAGCGCGTCGGTGCTGACAATGGCGGACGCCGCACGGATGGAGGATGGCCCGAGGCGATTTTTGATGGGGACGAGGCTGTCTCCCTCGTCGTAGTCGGCGGGCGTGATGCGGACATAGTAGCCGTCGACGCCCACCTCGCGGGCCGTTTCGGTGTTCTCCACATAAAGCCAGCGTTCGACTTGGGCGTTCCAGGCATCGGCCGTCTCGCGAAGGTAGGGGGCGACGGCGGGTTCTCCCGAAAGCTCGGCCAGCTCAGCCGCCGCGAGCAAGGCCGCAATTTCGGCGGCGAGCGTAAACGGGGTATAGCCGCCGTCCTCCTCCCAGCGGTCCTGCTGGGTGACGGGGCCGTTTTGGACGAGGTACTGGGCCGCTTGACGGATCATGGGCCAGAAGTCGTGCAAGGCCCCGGCCGCGAGGACCCCCTCGCGACGGGCCAGATCAAACAGCAAGATGGGCAGTGCCGTTTCATCCATCTGGATCCCCGACCAGTACGGGGTGCCGTCGAGCCACATATTCTGGTGCCAGTGACCGTCAGCCTCCTGGACGGCCCGCAGATATTCGAGGGCCCGCCGCACGCCCGTCCCGTCGCCTGCGGCCAGAAGACCACCCGCCGCTTCCACCATGTCGCGCGACCAGACGAGGTGGTAGCCGCCGAGATCCCCATCGCCTTTACTCGAGCCCCAGGGAACGGAAAGGCTGGCCAGGATTCCACCCGGCACCAGATCCGACTGGTGTACGCGCACCACCATCGCGCTGATGGGGTACAGGGGCCGGCCGGGCGCTGACCAGAGACTCTGCTGCCACCGCTTCCAGGGCTGCACGTAACCGTCTTCTGCCTGGTCGAACCCGGAGGCAAGGGCGCCGCGTGCCTGGACGGCGGCCTCGGACGCCGTCCTGCCCGCCCCGAGAGCCAGGGTCACGGGACCGCTGCGCGTATCAAGCTCGGCGGTTAGGGCCACGTTGCCATTGTCCGCGCGGTCGAAATGCCAGCTGAGCGTGCCGTGCTGGCGGAGATCCTGCCAGCCGTCCGAGTAACCCACGAAGCCCACCGAACCATCCCGTATGATGGGGTCGGCGATGAGGGCGAGGGCATAGGAATCGCGGGCGGCGAACAGGGCGGGAATACCCTTCCAACTCTCTCGCCAGGCCGAATTGCCAGCCCCGTGGTTGTCCAGATGCGAGGCCAGAATCGCATAAAGATGGTAGTCCTCGGGGTTTCCCTGCTTGACCCGCAGCGACACTCGCTGGAGCACCACCGGACGGAGGGGGTCGCACAAGACTTCCTTTTGGAGCTCCCACTCCCCGGTCGGAGCGGTGCTGGTGATGAGGTAGTAGGGGACCCCGGGCTCCGGGAGCTTGGTCACGGCGGCACCCTGGCGCTTTTCCTCCACGAAGTACCCGTCAGGGCCGGTGATGATAAAGCCGAGGTCACGGATAGCAGCCTGGTCCATCCGTGGCCAGTACACCTCGTTCAAGATGCCGTGTGACAGGGTAAACCAGATCGGACTTCCGTCAAGAGCCGCCCCCACGCCGCTCTTTTGGGCGGACGTCCAGCGGCCCGGCACTCCAGGCGCCCCAAATGCATCACTCGCCATGACCTCTGCCTCCCGTTACCGCCCGCATTCGCGGTCGGGCCAAAAAGCCCTTCCCCCGAACGCCATACCCCTCCACCGCGCTGCCGTCTGATGAGCACCCGGGATTCTTCGTCCACCCGAGCGTTTTTGTTCTCCGCCTTTCAGCATGCACCACATTCGTCACGCGTGCCGCAGCAGCACTGTGACAGGCGCATCACCGGAGTACGTCCGAGCGCTTGCCGCTCGGAAGAGCCCTCCGTTATCATTTCTGCTCCCGCCGAGCGTCGAAGAGGAATTGTGGGTAGGCGCTCCAGAAGCCTCGATCATCACACGGCAACAAAAACGGGGGGCATGTATGGCTCACGAAACGACCCTTCTCATCGTGCCCGCCTTTGGCATCGACACTTTGGTGGTGGCGGTCGGACTCGGGGCAGGGGTTCGGGTGCCGCGCTGGCGCCTCGCGTTCACGCTGGCGGCGTTTGAAGGCGGGATGCCGGTGGTCGGGGCGTTCGTGGGGAGGGAGCTTGCGCATCTCGTGGCGGATGCCGTTTACTTCGCGGCCGCGCTCCTCGCGATCCTGGCGGTGCGAGAAGTCGTCGACGGAATCCGGGAGCTTCGTGGGGTTGGAGGGGAGGAGGAAGATGGACGGGGGCCAGGAGAAGAGGCGGAGAAGGGTGACGCGCAGGCGCTCCACCGCGCGGGGTCAGGCCTCGCGCTGCTCGGCGCCGGATTGGCTGTGAGCCTGGACGAGCTTACGGCGGGGGTAGCCGCCGGTGCGGCCCGCCTGGACCTCCGGATCCTGGCGCCTGCGCTTGCCCTGCAGGCGATCGTATTTACGTGGCTCGGTGTCACCGCCGGCGGGCGCCTCACAAAGACGGTGGGGCAGTACGGGGAGGTAGCCGGGGGCGTGGCGCTCCTGGCCGCGGCGGGTGTCCTGGTGCTTCTCGGGGGCAGCAAGGTCTAGCCGTGCCTCCCCGCGGCGCCGAAAACCGCGAGCGAGGGTGCGGAGGCCGGATCGCGCACCGGTAGGCGGCTTACGGACACATAGCCCGTGAGGGCGGCGCGCAGGTCCGTGACGTCGCCGTCGTCCGGGGCGAGCGTGCGGTGTGTCCGCAGCTCGTAGACGCCGTCGGTGACCTCACGGGTCTCGACGGCGTCGTGATATCCGTTGGCCGCCAATGGCGCGATAACGCGGATGAGGTTTGGCACGACCGGAAAGTTGACGTTGATGACGTAACCGGGCGACGCGATCGCCAGGTAGGCCGCTTCGGGGACATGGCAGCGCAGGATTTCGGGGGACGGCACTTCTAAGAGGGCCGAGAAGGCGACGGCCGGCAGTCCGGCGAGCACGGCCTCGCGGGCTGCACCGACGGTGCCGGAGCGGAACACGTCCGCCCCCAGATTGGCTCCGTGATTGATGCCGGACAGGACGAGCTCGGGCACGTCCGCCAAGAGTCCGGCATGAATGCGGATGCAGTCGGCGGGCGTGCCGTCTACGGCGAAGGTCTCGTCAAGACCCGGCAGCACAAACTCCCGGCGTGCGTAAAGCGGCATGTGGACGGAGATGGCCTGGGAGCGTCCCGACTGATCTTGAGCGGGCGCAATAACGCTCACCCGATGTCCGAGATCGAGCAGGATGCCGCACAGAGCGAGCAAACCTTGTGCTCGGATGCCATCGTCGTTTGTCACCAAAATCCTCACGGTGCTCCTCCTCGTAAGTTTCCGCCGGCCCATGAGGCCCCGCGTCCTTCGTTCGCTCCCTCTCACCCTAGGTCTTGGGCGTTAAGGTCTCGGGATCGCCAGATGAAGGGATGGTGAAGACTTCGCGAAGATCCGAGCATCGCTTTGCCCGCGGGCGCCGTCGTGCCTCAGAATGAGACGATGGGAGGGTGCAGGTGTCGATCGCGCTCGCGTTTTGGCTCGGGCTCAGCCAGGGCATCACGGAGTTATTCCCCTTCTCGAGCCTCGGCATCCTGGTCGTTCTGCCCCACGTTATCCATATTCCGTTCCGGCAGACCGGGGCCCGCTATCTGCCGTTTGTGGTGGCTCTCCACGTCGGGACCGCGCTCGCGCTCCTCTTGTACTTTCGAAAGACGTGGATCCGCCTGATCGGAGGCTGGCTTCGGTGGCTCGGTGGGAGCCACAATCCCGACGGATGGCTCTTTTGGGTCATTATCGTGGCCACGATTCCGGCCGGCATCGTGGGCTTGCTGCTAAAGCACCGGCTGGCAGGGCTGTTTGTCGCACCGCGGATCGCCGCACTCTTCCTGCTGGTGAACGCCGGTGTGCTGTGGCTGGGCGAGCGCTGGCGGAGACAAAACCGGCATGGCGGACGGCTTCGCGACATGACGCTCGGTCAGGCATTGAAGGTGGGGCTGTTTCAGATGTTCGCGCTCATCCCCGGGCTGTCCCGCGACGGGCTCAGCATGGCGGGTGGGCTTGGCCAAAGGCTCTCCATGGAAGACGCCGCCCGGCTTGCCTTCTTGATGGCGACCCCTATCATCGGGGCGGCGGCGCTTCTTGAGCTGCCCCATCTCATGCACCACAGCATGGTCGGGCTGAGAACCCCGGCCCTGGTGGGAGGCGTGACAGCGGGAGTGGTGGCCTGGCTCTCCACCCACTTCCTCCTGCGCTATTTCCAGCGCGGGGGCCTCATGGGGCTGGCCGCCATGAGCTTCGTCATCGGGATTCTGGCGTTGGCTCTGGTCCGGTAGCGAGACGGGTCGAACCGGGGAGTCGCCCTGCGCCGCGGAAGTTTTAGTCCCGTGGCCCCGGCGACCGCCTCTTCGTCCTGATCCGGCCAGCCGTGCCCATGGCTTCCCCCGGAGCATGAGGAAGACGAGCGGAGGGAGGGCGGCTCCGGTCGTGGCTCCCACAGTCGGGCTGCACGGCCTCATGCGCGCTCAGGGCCCGGTCTAGGACATGCCGGGCAGCGGACAGCCGGCAGGGGTTCTGCCGGCTGGGTCGAATCGCGGCAGGGGGAGGAATCCGATGCGGATATT
>JAKATP010000213.1 GCA_021818685.1 Bacillota bacterium
TCCGTCACCGGTTTCAGCGGGTCGGCGGCGTCCCGGGTACGGCCGATATGACACCACTGCGTAAAGAGCAGATTGGTTGAACTTTTCATATCAGCATCGTACACCGATGCGCTCAGCCGACGGCGCTCCGACGATCCGGGATCGTCCGGAAGAAAGCGGATGCACGGGGGTGACCGAGGCGCGTGACGCCGACAACTCCGGCCGCCGGAGCGGCGTCCCGGAGCCGAGGACCGGCCCGGTTGACGGCGCGTGGGAAACGCGGGATGTGGTGGGGTCGCGGGGACAACGTCCTCCGGGCGCCACGTCCCAGTAACCCCGGGCCGAATCAGCGGATCTGCGCCCTGTCCGACATCCCCGATCGCCACATACGCGAGGCCAGGCCGCGAACGAACGGGCCAACAGCGAGGAGAGCAGCCGGACGGGAGGCCGTCTCGGAGAGCATTGTACGCTGGTTCCGCAGGGTCTCTCGTGAAAAAGCAGCGCCTTACAGGCGTCGAGGCAGGCCCGACACCTCCGGGGGACCGGCCGCCGGAGCATCGCCGGTCCAATACCGTGGCCGCTACATCTGATACCCCCGAGGCGTCCGGCATCGCTGGGCGTGAGCGCCCACGGGAGCGAGCTTCTTGGGGCGCTCGCCTGCACGCCGTCCCGCCTCTCATGCCGCCGTCTGGGACCGGAGGACCTGAAAGACCGCCACTTTGCGGTGTGCCCCCCACCCGGGAACCTTGGTCGCCCACCCCGAATTACGATGCGGTCAAATACCGGTTGGCGCCGTCGCCGTCGTCCCGTCCGTCGACCGCGTCGGCGACCTCTCGCCACGCGTTGCAATAAACAGAAAAAAATGCGCGCAAACCCCGTCGATTTGTAAATCCCTGGCGAATCAAAGCAGGAAAACCCTCTAGTCCCAAGAAATTCTTGGGGTAGCAATCGGACGGGGGTGGGTCCTTGGTGAGCAAGTCCCTGGCGTTCTTCGAGGACTGCACGGTCGAATTGCCTAGCCCGATCTTTGTGGGACCTCGGGCAGGCCGCCGCGGCCGCAAGCCGGAACGCGACCTCTACTTCCCGAACGGTGAGCGCCGCCCGACTCGAGAAGATCTAATCCAGTACATCTTGCAGCACGTTCTATATCAGATCGACCCCTGCTGGGACGGCCCCATCTTCTGCAAGCATGTCGAGAAACTCAATCGTGAGCGCAATAAGCAAAGTATGCTCCACGTGGTGCTGGGTCCCCACCCGGTGTCGGGGGTGTGGGAGATTGTCGGCAACCGGCGCATGTTTGACGTGCGCGCGGTCTACGTCCCGCGACAGCGCACCTGGATCCCGCAGATCATCCTGTCGCCGGGTAATTACGTGGGCGTCGGGAACTTAAACGGTGTCGAACTCTCGTCGGCCGCCCTGCATGGGGAGATGCTCCGGCGGGGCTACGTAACGGAAGATGAAATCCGCATTTTTGGCCAGGCGGCGCGCGGCAAGCGGGAGCGGGCTGTGGCCTATGCACGGCCCGGCATCTGGATGTAGCGCAGCTACCGCACTCTGACAGCTCGGGGCGTCATCGCCCACGAATAAGAAGCTTCCGGCCTTTCTCGGCCGGAAGCTTCTCTCGCCCGTCCGTGCCGCGCGGACAGTGGACCCCCCCACACCGCGCGCCGCGAGCCGATGGGCCAACACCTCCGGCGAGACATCGCTTCGCCCCATCCCCTTGGGGAAAGGGCGGCCACCCGTCTTCCCGACCTATCGTTTCCGCTCGTCCTCCTTTTCCGATCGTTGACGAGAATCGGCTGTTTTCGACGGCAACCCCTCTTTTCACATCCTGGGATTGTGGAATATCTTGTAAAGTATTAGGGTCTGGGAAGACGTGGGACAAAAGTGAAGGTACGACATAGTCCCGGGGGAGTTCTGTAAAGATGGTGCGGTGGCAGAAGATGGGTAGCGAGCGGTGGCACCGGATGTTTCCGGCGGGCGGGCAGGTTGCCCTCATTGATTACCGGACGGGGATGGACGGGGGCGTCCGCCCATGAGAAACGCCGAGCCGGTCCGTAATCAACCCATGTGGCTGAAGACCGGGGAGCGCAGTGCCCCCACCCGTCTCCTCCGGCGTGTGAAGTCGACCCTTTATGTTCAGGCGCTGCGGGAGGGGGACCGGCACCTGACTCCGACGCTCGGCCAGGAGGTCGAGGTCCGCTGGCTTGACGGCAACAACTTTTATGCCATGCCGGGTGTGGTCGAAGAAGTGCTGGACCCGATCCCCGTGATCCTGCTGCGGATTACCGGCACCGGGACGGTCCTGGAGCGCCGCGGCGCGCCGCGCGTCAAGGTCCTCATTCCCCTTGAGTATTCGCTGGCGCGGCCGGGCGCCGAGGTCTACACCACCACCACGTTGGATTTGTCCTGGGATGGGCTCCGTTTTCCCGCCGCGTTCCGTGCCTGGCTCGGGCTCGAGCTCAAGATGGAACTCCGCGTCGACGGGGAGATTGTGGCGGTGACCGGCCGGGTCGTCCGGGTCGCGCCGCAGGCAGCTGATCTCCGTGGCCGCGAGGCCTGGGAGACGGCGGTCCAGTTCGTAAACCTCCTGCCCTCGGGCCGTCTCCGCATCCGGACGCTGGTCGAACGGGTGTTGGCCGCGAGCGCGGCCCGCGACGTCAGGCCGGCACGGGCGGCGAGGGTCGGAGCCGGCCAGAGCCTGTAAGCCCGAAGATCCGAGCGCCCCACGTCGCCCGGCGGACAGCCGCATAAGGGCCGTCACATTGGCGATCCGCACCCTGGCATCCTCTTTGCCAATCCGGCCCGAATGCGGCACCATCGATCGAGCCGGTCACAAGCGAGGGGGCGGGTCCATGTCCGAAAGCCGTCAGGTGGTCATCATCGGCGCGGGGCTGGTCGGTCTCTCCACGGCCTATCATCTCGCCCAAAAAGGCATCACGGATGTGCTGGTGCTGGAGCGGGCGGCGACCCATGCCCAAGGGTCCTCCGGGCGGAGTGCCGGCGGCGTGCGCCTCGAGTTTTCGAATCCGAGCAGTGTGCGCTTCTCCCAGTTCGGCCTCGACGTCTTTCAGCACTTTCACGAGGAGTTTGGCATTTCCGCCGGGTTCAACCCCTGCGGCTATCTATTTGTCACAAGCCGCCCGGAGACTCTCGAAGCGCTGCGAAAACCGGTCGCGATGCAGCACCGGCTCGGTGTGCCGTCGGAGCTTCTGGACCCGGACGAAGTCCGCCGACGGTTTCCGTACATCCATCTGCCGGACTTGGCGGGAGCCCTCCACGGCCCCCGGGACGGAGTCGGGGACCCGGCCGCGGTCGCGTATGGCTACATCCGCCGCGCCCGCACCCTGGGGGTCGAGGTGCGGTTTGGTGAGACGGTCACCGGCATCGAGACGGAACACGACCGGGTGGTGGCCGTGACGACGGTCCACGGGCGGATCGAGACGCGGATCGTCGTGAACGCGGCGGGTCCCCAGGCGCGGATCGTGGCCCGCATGGCCGGCGTGGAGGTGCCGGTGTTTCCGTACCGCCGCTCGGTGTACGTCACCGGGCCGTTTGACGAGCTGCCGGCGGCGATGCCGATGACGCTCGATCTGGACACCACCTCCTACCTCCGGCGGGAGGGCCGGTCCATCCTTCTCGGGATGTCCGACCCGGAGGAGCCCTCCTCGGAGAACGTGGACACGGATCGAGACGCACTGGAAAAAATCGTGGGGACGATTCT
>JAKATP010000046.1 GCA_021818685.1 Bacillota bacterium
CGGCCTGGACGTACGTCCCGAGCGCGCCGCGCCGCCCGGCGTGAAACGCCGCCCCCGCCGCGCTGCGGAGCGCCTGCATGACCGGCTGCACCCGCGCCGCCTGGGCGGGCGCCATGGGGACGACCGTGACGGTCTCGTCGTAGGACGGCAGCCCGAGCTGGAGGTCCTGGAGTTCCAGGAAGACAGCTCGCCCGAGCAGCCAGTCCCCATAGAGCGCGGGGTGCACGCCCGGCAGCTCCCGGGTGCTGCGCGCGGGGAGTCCCTGCCGCTCGAAGTCCCGGCGTTCCATGCGGCCGTAGGTCGCCACGAAGGGCGACGCCGACCCGCCCGGATCGAAACCCGCCGCCCTGAAGCGCTGCGGTTGGGTCCGGGCCACGAGGTGGACCAGGTCCGACGCCTTGCCGCCGAGGAGCGTGCCGGTCAAGAGCGCCGTGCGCCGGGCCAGGCGGAGGAGCCGGCCGAGCGCCGCGCCCTGAGCGGTGTCGCCTTTCTCTTCGTGCGCTTCATCGGCCAGGAGGACATCGAACGTCCCGGGAACGAGTCGCTTGGCCCAGAGCGTGGCCGGCGCGATGCGCCGCGGGCCGTGCGGGTCCGCCTGCCAGAGCGACGCCCCGCACTCCGGGCACCGAGCGTTTTGCACCCCGCGGCTCTTGAAAGCGTCCCCTGTGAAAGGGACGGGCTCCCGCTTCTTGTCGGCGAAGTGCCGGGCCAAGACCGCCCCGCAGTCCGGACAGGCCCATGGCTGCTCGGGGTCGCGCGTCGGCACGGCCGCCGGCCGCCATTGCCAGCCGAGCTTCGCGGTGTCGCGGGGGAGGATCCAGACCTCCTGCCCGGAGGGCGGCTGTCGCAGTGTGTCGAGCGCCCGCCAGGCGTCCCGCCAGGACCGGACGGTGTGCACCGTGACGCCAGGAATCGTCGCCTGGGCTTCCCGCGCCCACTTGGCCGTCAGGTGGCCGGGGGCGTGGACCAGGATCCGACCCGGGCGCCCGTGGAGCGCCCGCCAGGCCGCAGCGAGGCCGATGATCGTCTTGCCGACCCCTTGCTCCCCCACCGCCCAGACCGTGTGCTCGCCGGCGGCCCAGGTTTGCACGAGGGCCTCGGCGGTATCGGCCTGCGCCGGATACAGCGGCCGCAAGAGCGGGTACGCCGGGGCGGTGCCCGGCTGGTGCCGCGCCTGGTGAGCGAGCTGCCGTCCGAGGGCGGGCCCGAAGCTCTTGAGATACGTGTCGAGATGGCCGATGTCGCCGATGGGAAGGTCCCGGGCCGTCGGCCCGGTGGGAATCGTATAGCGTCCACGGGCCAGGCCGCGCTGCAGGAGCGCTTCGATCTCGGCGGGGCTGGCGGACAGATCCGCGCCGGCCGGGGCCCGACCTTTGGACGTCCACCGGGTGAGATACGGGGCGAGATCCTGGCTGAACGCCGGGGCCCACGCTGCGAGCACGGGCAGGTCGGTGCCGCGCAAGACCGCGGCCCGCACGGCCTCCGGCCAATTCTGGTCCATGTCCAGCACCTGATGACCGTCCTGGACGGCGGTCGGCCAGGCGACGAGTTGAAGCACCCCCTTTTCGATCGTGGTCACGCGCACCGTGAACGGGTCGCAGACGCTGGCGCTCCCGAGCCGCTGGTGGCTGGATCCGTCCGTCCAGCGGAGATACGTCGGGGACTTGGCCGTGGCCCGCCGGATCGTCCGCGCGAGCCCGCGAATGGACCCCTCGAACCCGATCGCCGAAATGTAGCGTACGGCTTCCAGGGTGCGCGTGTGCCCCTCGCGATGCGGGTCGGGGTACGCGGCCAGGACCGTCGCCCAGCCATCGGCCACGGCGAGGGCCTCGGCCTGGTCGACCGTGAAGTGCAGGAACGTGGGCATCTACGGCACCTCCTCAGCAGCCTGGGAGCCGAACCGGCGCAGCGCGCCGGTGGCGTCCACCGTGGTGATTTCGAGCGTGAGCCGATCGGCGGTCACCGTAACCGGCCCCTCCTCGCCCAGCTCCTCCGTCACGACGGGCGTGCGGACCACCCGCCCCCGCACCACATGGCGGTGCTCGCCCTCCCCCACCGGGCCGTCAAAGGCCCCGGTGACGAGCTGGAGCGCGAGATGGCCGGGTTTCAGCGGTAGCGGCGGGAGTTCGCTCAAACGCCCGGGGGCGGGCAACGTCTGCGCCAGCTGGTCCGCCGCATAGGAGGATGCGGCCAGCATTTGCTCCAGCTCCGCCGCGCTCCGCCACTTGCTCATAAACGGGTCGAGGGGCGTGGGATGGATGGGACAGCGGCACTGGTCCCAGGCGTCGATCCGCCCGGGGAACCCGGCCTGCTGGCTCATCTGACGAAGGGCGGAGACCGGCCAGGGGGCGGCCGCGAGGGCGTCCACCCGGGTGTGCCAGCCTGACGCGACCGTGCGGCGGGGCAAGCGGCTCAAGGCCACGGTGCTGCAATAGCGGGCCCCATCGTAACCGTCGAGCCCCCGCCACTCGAAGCCGCGGCTGGCCGCGAAGAAGGCGGGTAGCTTCGGGCTCGACACCCAGGCCAGCAGCGTGCCCCCGATTTTGAGGTGGTGCCAGGCCCACAGAAGCCAATCGTGGTATTCCTGGGTGCGGGATAGCGCCGGCAGAACGATCAGGCCAGCGGCGTCTTTCTCCACGTCCACGCGATAGCCCGGCTCACCGACCAGCACCGGAAGCCCCTGCGCCTGCGCCGCCGCCGCCTGCAGGGGACTGCTTTCCAGCCCGTAACCCTGCACGCCGGGATCCGTGCGCCGGATGTCCTCCAGCAGGTCCCCCGCTCCCGCGGCCAGATCCAGCACGATGGTCTGGGCGGGCAGGGCCGGCAGCTGTCCCTGCCCGCGCAGCTGACGCCAGCGGTACGTGGGAAAGCGCTCCACGACCGGCATCAGGACACCTCCGGCGTCAGGACCGGATCCGCGAGCAGACTCCGCATCTGGGCCTCGGCCGCCTGGAGCGTGGCCTGAGCGGCAAGCAGACGGTCGTCCAAGAGCGCCTGGTACTGGGTCACCAGCGTGTGGAGACGCTTGAACTCCTGCGCGGCCCGCAGTTGGTCGGTCAAGGTGAGGGTCTTGCGGCGGTCCAGGAGCCGCGCCAGGGTCGTGACCACCTGGTCGGCAGTGTGCGTCACCGTCTCATCGAGGGCCTGGGTCAGCACCTGGCGCGTGTCGCCCTCATCCGCGACGGGAAGCGCCCAGCACTGGGACGGAGCCAGCGTGGTGATGAAGGACTGCAGCCGCCGGAGCGTCTCGGTGCCGGAAGCCGGCACGAAGTACACGCCCCCGGAGGGCCGAACCGCCACGGGATTGACGGACTTCAGCACCCGGAGCACCAGCTCGCGGAGATGGCGCCCCTGATACGCGCCCTGGTAACGGGCGAAGGCGCCTCGCGCCTCGTCGGCGGCCGCCTGCTCCGTCGGCGTTACAGTCGCCGTGAGAGGATGCGTGACAAACGCGCTGGTGGCTTTATCGAGGCTGAGTGCCAGCACGGCCTGGTAATCCAGGCGGACATTGGCGGCGTCGACCGTCTCGCGCACCAGATGGCGCACGATCTGCTGATCGGTGCTCCGCACCTCGCGCACGAGCCAGTTCACGAACGTGGCGTCGTCCTGAGCGACATGCAGCTGCTCAAGCGTGTGGGTCGCGCGCCGGAACGCATCGCCGGCCTGAATCACGGCTGGGGCAAAGTCTGTGAGATCACACTGCTCCAAGCGTTCGAGCAGTGTCGCTCGATCCAGCTCGGTATCGAAAATCGTGTACCAGGTTAAGTGGCCCAAAGCCTCCATCAGGTTCACCTCCTAGAATCTAAGACGGACAGTCAAAAGCCCCGGCCGCCGCCGCGGTCAAGCTGGAAGGCTTGACGGCGGACAGGCGGACCGGGGCACGAAATCCGGGGGATCAGGCCGGAGGGTCAGCGCAACGTCATGCGCGCCGCCGTCTCCCCCACTCCGGGTGCAGGGCGTGGGCCCAGACCCGAAACTGCAGCTTGTCGGCGGTGTCGTCGTCAAAGCCCAACAGGGCCACGACCACGCTCCACAAGGCGGTCTCGTAGTCGGCCGAGTCGTCGAAATAGAGCGCCGCCACCGCGCCCCGCAAGGCTTCCCGGTCCGCCGGGGTCAAGTGCCGAACGCGTTCGGTGACGACGGCGACCGCGTTCGGGTCTGCGAGCGACTCGAGGCGCACCGGCCGGGACCGCTGATGGGCTTGATGGCTAGGGCGCATGCAACTCACCTCGCTTAACGGGCTCAGGAACCAGCGGAATATCGGGATGCCACAGCGCCCACAACTCCGTCGCGGACAGCTGCAGCCACTCGGGCAGAATGACCCGTGGGAGTTGTGGAGCGAGGGTCTTGGCGACCCGACGCACTGCCGCCTGACCCGCCGGCGAGCCCATCCAGTCAAGCCACCGGAACGCCCGGAGCCCCAGAGGAGTGTCCGCGGTCACCCCAGGCGGCATCGTCGTCTGGAGCGCGCGGCGGGCGGCCACCCGCGCGCGGGCCCGCACACTGATCGGCGGGTGCAGGAGCCGCTCGGGCATCATCGGCTGGAACACGCCGTTTGGGGGCACCAGCATCGCGTGCAGCCCCTCTTCCACGGGCACACCCGGCAGCACGCGCCGCCAGACCGCGGCCCGATGCGCCCATTCGCGCGCGGAGACCTCCGGCGGGCGGTCGGTGTTGTTCCAGTACGGCCACGGCTCGACGCCGGGAGCCGCTTCCCAGAGCGTCTGGTACGACGGCTGTTCCGCGTAAAACGTGGCGTAGAGCGCGGAGCCGTCCACGTAGAAGCAGGCTTCCGCACTCCAGTCATACGCCGGGTCGCGGTGCTGAGTCTCACGGACCGCCTCCTGGCGGTCGGCACAGGTCCACAAGGCGTAGCTGAACGGCGAGGTGCCCCAAAACGACTCGGGAGTGAGGGACCTCGGCGTCTCCCCCGTCCGGGCGGCATGGCTCACGAGCTCCGCCTGCCAAGCTTCGGGGTTTGGGGCCAAGACGCCGGTATCGCAGAAGAAGACGACGAGCGTGCGCAGCTGGGCCCGAATGAGGCGGGCTTGTTCCCGGGCCAGCCGGCGGCGGAGATCCCGCAGCCAGTGGGCCAGCTCCGGCAGGCTCATGGGCGCCAGCCGGTACCCGTTGTAGATTTTGGTGCTCATGACGGGCCTTTCTAAGGGCGCGGGGGGTTTGGGCGTCACGCCGGCCTCGAACTGGGCCATCGTCACGTCGCCGGCGGCGAGTTGCGCGAGGAGGTTGTGGCCCCGCTGCAGGCCAAGATTGTACGCTTCACGCAGCGCATTTCGCAGAGCCGGTACCAGCCCGCGCACGGCGGCGGCCTGCTCCGGCGTCAGCGGGACCGGCAGCGCCGGGTGATACCGCCGATCCGTAGATAACAGATGCGGGGAGTGGTCGTCTGGCCAGGGAAACGGCACCCCCAGAAACTCCGGCCGGTCGGCGAGCGCCACGATCGCCGTCGCCAGCGCGGCCCGCACCGGCCGGTCGTGGTCATGCGGCAGACCCAGCGGCGGTAGGTCGTCCGCGTGCGTGGGCAGCTGATAGGCGCGGTAGGCGGCGTGACGCGCCACGAGCGCCGTCTCCCGTTTCCAGGCCCGGTCGAGCGTGTCGCGGCAGGTGGCGCACACCCCGTCGAGGGGATGTCCGGCGCGGCCGCAGCCCGGACACGGCTTCTGGCTCCAGCCTTTCATGCCGTAGTCCGAAAACTCCGCGACGTCGTCATGCACCTCGAATCCGTATGTCCGGACGTCCTCCGGGTCTTTCTGTGATTGCCCGTTAAGGTCGATGGGCACCATGTCAAACATTTGGGCCCACACACGGTTCATAACCGGGGCTCCTTTCTCGGATCGGCTCTGGGGGGTGGGGGCGCCGGCTCGCACCACGTCCGCGACGCGAGCATCCCGCGCATCTCGCCCGTTTAGGACGTGGCGGGCGGGGCACAGAACCGGGGCACGAAGTGGTCATCCAGCCGGCCGGTTCGGCGGTCGATATGCCGCATGATGCCGAACACATCGTGGGCAAAGTGGAAGTCGTCCGCGGCGAGCAGGTCCCCAAGCCGCAGCGGCGTCACGGCGTGGGTGGCCGACAGGTCCATGTCGAGGCTGCCGGACGACAAGCGCTGCTCCGTGCCGTGCTCGACCATGTCGAGGCGACCCCGGACGAGGTGACGGTCCACCTTGCCATTTCGCTCCGTCCCGAGTATCAGACCAAGCCAGGCGTTAGGCAACGTGGTGAGCACGCTGGACGGAGTGAGACCCATAGCGCGCTGACACGCGACAACCGCTCTACCCCGTCGAAATCGACCATGCAGGTGTGTCAAGCCAACTGCAATCGCGACTTCCTCGTGAAGCGTCGCTTCCACTTGCTCAAGGACCCGGCCTTCGTCGACGCGCTCTTTGTGCAGAAGCCGGAACGGGTCGACTCGTTAGGGTATGTGCTACTGTTCGCCTTTTTGATCCTCAGCTTGCTAAAACGGCGGGGCCGTCAGTGTCCGTCGTGCTCCAGAACCCGGCCGGGGCGCAGTGGCGCCGCCGACCAGGCAGGAAACTCTTGACCATCCCCAGCCGCTCATCGGGACCGCCGTGGGTGGGTTCACCCGGGGGCCCTTTGATCCGGTGATCGCCATTCTGGGGCCCCCGACTTTGCCGAGATCGTCGTCCATACGAGGTGCCCCGTCGGAATGCGAGTTAGATGGCGCGCACGTTATGTGGCCATGTGGGAAAGAGGCGCTCAATCGACTCTTGCGGGTATTCTTTGACCGGACCCCGCGCCGCCACGCCACCGGTTAGCTGTTTAGAACTTCGAAAGTCGAGTTAGTAGGGCATGTAGGGAATGTGAGTTATGAGCAGACGACTATTTCGACCTGCACGCACCAAGAAGCCTGTTGAGGTCGGTCGATGTTGCCGGAGCCGCGCGGATTCCGGCTCGCAACGTGCCAAACCTGGTTGCCCACCTCCAACTGACCGTGTGTCTGGCCGTAATTGGGGAGTGGGTCACGCCTGGTGACGGCGCGTTGGGCCCGAGGAACTGCGCGTGCTCCGCAATCGAGCCTACTTCCTGGGGCAAGGGGTAGACGTCGCTCCCCACCGCGCTTCCAAGAGTTTCGTGTCCTCAAACTCCCTGGCAAACTATTGGCGTTCGACTATCTCGCCAAAATTACACTTCCCCAACAACGTGGCGTGAGATAGGACCGCCGCCGTTGGTAGACCGCCATAACCACCAAGCAAGGGCTACGACAGGAACGAGAACAACCAGTGCGACCCGCATGCTCGTCGTTAGTGCCAATATCGTATCAAGCGCTCCGCCGACTAAAACGCCTGCGAGGTTGCCCAGCTGGTGGACAGTCCCCAAGGTACCGGCAATGCTACCGGTACGTGTTATGGGTGAATGCGTTTGCCGCAGGTAACCCGTAGCCGCGTTCAACATGGTGGTGCTTAGCATTAGGGTCACAAGCCCGGCCACGAAGCCGACCGGAGTGGGCGTGACAAGCCAAAGTCCCAGTGTTGTGGCAAGTGCTATTGGAGGTAGCAGTACTGCTGCTCTAAGACGGTTGGGTAGCAGTCGGGGAGACATTACTAACCCCAATACGCTCCCGAGGGATCCCACAGCTAGGGCAATCCCCAACTTAAGTGCGGAGAAACCGAGATCGAAGCGTGCGTAAACTGTAAGTTCAACCATGGCCATCCCCGAGGCGAACTGCATCGCGAATGCAAAAATAAGGACCCGTGAAAGAACTCGGCTGTCGAGCACCGAGTGTATGGTTGGACGAATCGGTGGACGTGGACGCGATTGTTCAGCTGGGCTTGTGCCTAGGGTTTTCATCGCGACAAGGCCGGAAGCCACTATAAAAGCCGCAGCAAGAAACAACGGGCCGACTGGCCCCACTAGAGCAATGAGGTATCCTGCCGCAAGAGACCCCAAGATACCACGCCACCATCTCAGGGACCCGAACCATGCATTTACCTTCGGCAAATCCTGTCGGTCCACAACGCGTGGGATCAAAGTCCTCCCTGGAGCGCGAGACACCGATCCCGCCATGACGTACACGACCGCCAACGTAACAAACAATGCATAAACCGCATAATGCATATGCAACATCGCCAGTGCACCGGCACCTACGAGCGCAATGCCGGCGCCGATATCTCCGACCACCACCATCGACCGCGTTGATTTATAGTCAGCCAACCATCCACCGTACAACATAATGGCCAATTCCCCGACGGATATAGCTACCTTTTGCATGGCCAACGCTAGGGCCGGGTGCGGCAGGTCAGTTGCTACCCACTGGAACGCAAGCAGGGGTAATCCCGATCCAAACACCTTAATGAGCCGAACCATCCAAAGAGCCCGAATGGAGGGATACCGAAGAAGGACTATGTCACGCTTCATTACCAATATCAGCCCACGTCAACGTGGGGTCGGGTTAGTGCCTCCGGACCGTTGTTCAAGAAAATTATAGCGCCGGCTTTGTACAAGCCGACTAGCACGCGTCTAACGTCCGCGCTGTGGGACCATGACGACAAGATCTTCGAGGTGCTGAGGGTGCCGTCGCACATGTCGAGCAGGCGCTCGGTGTCGTCCGAGATTCGAAATGCGAGATTGTCCAGAAGGTTTTCTTTGCGGACCACCAGCGTCTTTACACCATTCATGGTCTCTACGCGTAGCCCCCTCGACTTGACAGGGAAGAACGCTTCGAGCGGGCCACCTCGGCCCATAGCCCACTGGTCTACATAGTCGAAGTTTCCAGTGTCGGTCCCCATGGTTTGCCAGACTCTGATCTCGTCGTGTCTTAGCGCCTCTTTCTGGTCATACTCCAGGGTGTCGCTGTTCAACATCCCCTCCATCCGAGACCGACACAGAGCTAGCCAGGCGGGATCCCCCCAAGCCCTGATTAGGTCGTCGAATTCGAGGTCTATCTCTGACAAGCCGCTCTCGAGACTCGTGGCGAAAAGCTTCCTTAGGAGGCCGCGAACCATGTCCTCACTCCAGGGACTCACCCGTCCCGCGCTAGCGTCCTGAAGGATCTGTTCCAACTCGCCTGCAACGTCTCTGCTGACTTTACTGCTACTCCATACTTCATGGCCTACTTGCCCGATCTCCACCCATCGGCGTTCGCGAAGGATCCGGCGGACAACTGTTGCCAGCGATTCAACGCGCACAGTGTCCACGACATACGCAGTTTCGTCTGCGGTCAGAGCAAATCTTTGTTTGCGGACGATTTCCGGAGTCGTGACCAGGCATCGCCCCGTGGCCAGGACTTCCTCCGGAATTATTGGATGGTGCTGTTGGATCGGGAAATCGTTTTCGAGGAAAAAGACCACGTCGCACCCGCGAAGAAACTGCGGCACGACCCAGGGTGGCATGAAGGGTAGGACCCAGGTCGTGGACTGAATCTGAGCATCGGCAACTAAGCTTTTTACGTCAGCGGAGCCGTTGATCACCACAAGGTTCGGTCGTTCTTTCGAGTCCAACAGACCAATGGCCTCTAGGAGTTCCCCAATCCCTTTGCTGGGACCATACTTACTGTAGATGCCGAAGATGGGCCGGTGCGGGTCGGGAGGCCCATACCCGAACGCTGCACAGACTGCTGCTATGTCAAGGGTGGGGCCAGCCGGTTTGAATTCGTCGCCCAAAAAGTAGTTCACGTACCGCCGTATACGGTTGGACGCCACCCCTATTCCGAGAAACATGGGACTCTGCGTCGTTAGGACGCTCGCAGCCGACTTGAGAACTTCAATGTAGCCCGAGGACAACCCAGGGTTGTTGAGAAGGCGACCAATGTCGCTTCCTGCATGCTGCATGACCCACGGCACACCGGTCCACCTGGAAACCAGATGCGCTGCCACTCCGTAGGGTTCCAGGTACGAAGCGTAGATGACTTCGCAACCATGTCGGCGTATGGCCCTAAGCGCGACAGTGGATAGTTTCGACACGAATGGATTGCTATTAGGAATGTGACGCATCATCCCGCTATTCGGAGTTGTGTTGAGGACGGTGATGCTCCCCGCCAGCGGATCGAGTGAACACAGACTTGCCCCCGGATACGGGATCAACTCTCGATATGTTTCCTCCACCTCACCTGAGTTAGTTACTACCACAACGTTGTGACCACGCTCCGCAAGTGCTCGAGCCATCCAGTAGTTACGGGCGCTGACTCCGCCTTGGATGGGTGGGAACTTCATGATGCAACATATGTTCACTGTTTACGTCTCCTTCATCAACTCGGTTACGGACAAGGTCGATAGCCGTTCGACCCATGCGGGCGCCACGTCTTCAATCCGAGACTGAGATATGGCGAGCAACGCGCGGCACATGTCGGCCGCGACTCGGAACACTCTCAAGGCATTGGTCCTCTGCCGGATTAACAGCAGCGGCGTCGGGGCCTCGGCAGGCGCATGCCGGAGGGTAAGGGCAGAACGGAATACAAGGGGCATCAAGCGGGGCACGTCGCAACGAAGCTCCAGCACCGAACACACGGGGTTCAACTGCATTCCACGGTCCGTTATCAAAAGCGGTCCGGAGTATAGCTCCGCCTTGTCCACGATATCCGGACCTTGATACCGCAGGGCGGCAACTGCGCGTTCATACTGGATGACCTCTCGAAGAAGAAGGTGGTCGCCCGCTCGCGCTAGTAAGTGGTCGGCCAAGTCGAAGACGTCCGTCGGGCCCAACGCGGATTTGGGAGGCTCGGAAGCGTAGTATTCCTGGACCCACTTAGCAGACTCCGCATCCTGCTGAACCAGCTTGGCTGTGCCGGGCATGAAGAACTGAAACTTGCGGTTTCGCTTCATTTCAATCCTCTTAGCCGTCAGCCAGATCCCCTGGCGGTCCATGCTCTCAAGGGCAACCCTTAGTCGTTCATCACGTACTAGTCTGCGAGCAACGGAGTCCGGATGGTCACGAAAGAGTTCGGCGGTCTCCAAGTTGGTTAAAAGTGCCACGACCGCAGACAACAACTCATCGTCCACTTCCGAGGATCCTCCTCCCCGTCGCTAAGTCGTCAAGAATCTCCTTGAAGTCCTCTGGAAAGTTTTGGTCGCGTTCAAGCAGTACGGCCCGCACATGCGTACGCCTTACGAGCTCCTTGAGTAGGCCCCACACGGCCTCGGGTACGGGAGCGCTATGGGTATCCGCCCATAGTCCCCGCGGCGTTTTGGACCCACCAGCCACATGCACTTGCACGACGCGGGAGAGAGGAAATTCCAGCAAGCGTTCCACGGGGTCTGCCTGTTCATTCCATGCGACGTAACATAAGTTGGTCAGGTCCAGCAGCAGTCCGCAGTCTGCTTCGTCGAGAACCTTCGTTATGAAGGCAGTCTCTGTCATGTCCCCTTGGAGTACGAACGATCGGAATATATTCTCCAGTAGAAACGGCCGGTTGGCCCAGTCTTGGAGGTACCGCGCTCGACGTCCAATTATCACAGCCATTTCGTGCGTTAGGGGCACGGGCAACAACAAGCCCGTCTCCACACCATCTGCTTTTGTGAAGCAGAGGTGGTCGGAGAACCAGGCTGCCTTCGATGTCATTAAGACAGCGGCGAGTTGCGACAGGTATTCCTCGTCCGGACGTTCGACGCTTCCAATGGAGAGTTCCACACCATGCGGGACAACGGGAAACAAAGACGCGATGTCACTCAGGTCAGCAAGGGCGTTTCCAAAGTAGTTTTCACTTATGACCTCCACCCATTGAATTTCCTCGTGATGCCGTCGAATGGAGTCTCCGATAGGCGCACGAAACCCGAGCCCCATTCCAAGGTCGGGCCAATTCATCGTCCCACCGCCTTCCGTGATGTGGCGCGAGGAGAGGAAAAGCTGACTTTCCTCTCCTCGTTGCGCGAATCACGAACAGCGTGCGGACCTGGTTCTACTGTCCCACAGCGTGCCGTACAAGGCCGAGTTACGTTCGGGCGCCCTGGTGGAGACCTGAACCGAGTTGGTCTCAAATGGTCCTTTGCTGATGCTGTTCATGAATGGCGCTTTCCTCTGTGTTTGACCGGAACACACTATGATGAGCGGTCTATACAGCGCGAGGCCTCATGCACAGCCCGCGCAACCTGCGCAACCAACACAGGCTGTACATTCCACTAAGTCACCCATCGACAGAGAGCCCCCGATATCGATGCGTTCCAGCATGAGTTCCGGTTCTTCCACGACAGCTGCCGCCATCCTAATCACCCCCTTCCGTCACACTGCACGCGGCATCAACGCTTTATGGCCACCACCGGACACCTCAGGCACAGCCGGCACAACCGGAACAACCGCCACAGGCGAAGCACTCCACCATGTCGTTCTCCGACGAAGACCGGCCGATTGCTACGCTTTCTAGCACGAGGTTGGGCTCTACCACAGGGTCAACTGTCACGCTCGTCACCTCCTTCTGCTGCAATTGCCGCAACCACACGGCTTAGTATTATCTTCGCTCTGAGCCTGCGGATGTCAATGGTTGTATGTATGCGGCGGTGATTTATGGTTTATACGGCATGATCCTGTCTTCCAGGCGAGTCACGAGTTGGCGCAGAATTCTCCCTTACTTGGGAACACGGGCTGGGGGGCTGTGGTCGTAAGAGGCAGCATAGGAATCTAGCTATAAAGAGGAAGGGGCCGAGTCGCGCGTTTAGACAGCGGAAACACACTGCAAATGTGTGACGCAAACTGCTCGAAAAACCGGCACCCGAGTGTGACTGAGAAGGTTGTTCGGGGCTCGGACCAAAAAAGTGCGTCGCCCCTCTTCGTCCCACCATCCCTCAAGCACGGGTCCCGAGGGCCCTTACGGCGCGACGAAAGGGACCAATTACCTAAATCCGGGAAAGTTACAAGGCCACGTGCACAAGAGGTATCGCAGGGCGAACGCGCCGCTGGGCGCTATCCCTCACGGTACCAGGGATATTGTCATGCCACCATCGCGAGGGGTGCCAGGGATCAACCGGGCCCGAAGAGGAGGGCGGCCTCCGTCTCCGGGTCGAGCAGGAGGGTGAAGTCGGGCCGGTCCGCCAAGCTGTCGGGATGGACACTCTCCCGATCCACGGCCGTCATCGTGTAGGTCAACTGCCCCATGAGGGCCAGTGCGTCATCGTCGTCGGGACCGGGCCACCCAGCGTCGATCAGCCACTGGCGTAATGCCCGGATAGCCGCGGGGCGTGTCGGAGATCCCACAGCCAGGGCGTGTGCAGTGTCCACGGAAGACATGGAAGACTCCTTTCGGGGACGTACGCGAAACATGACACGTGTCACGTTTGAGGCCGCCTATCCGGGCGGAAGGGGACGCCTTCCGCCCTTCGGCGCTACAGGACCGGGATCATCTCGGCGAAGACGTCCCCCGCCGCCTCATCGTCCGGCGCGCCCACGGCCCACACCCGATCCGAGAAGGTGGTGAGGGTCTGCGGCGTCCCGCCGATGAGGATGCTGAACACCCGGAGGCCCTGGGTGCGCCGCAGGTGCGCCAGGGCGGCTAATGTGCCGGCGTCGACGTCGCACTCCCCGTCCGTGATGAGCACGAGGTCCGCCGTCCGGAACGTCTGCTCCTGGAGCACCCCGAGACCCCAGCCCAGCGCGGCATCGTAGCTGGTGCCGCCGCCGGCCCCCTGCGTGGCGAACCCCAGGATCTCCTGGGGCGTGAGCTTGCCTTTGGGAAACCGGAACTCCTGGAGGACCCGGGTGTCGAAATAGCACGCGGCGAAGTCCCGCTTCTGCCGCCGAGCCGTGTCCGCGAACGCGAGCCCCACGGCCGCCGCCCACTCCAGTGGCTCCCCGCTCATGGACCCCGAGGCATCCAAGAGCGCCACGATGGGTCCCATCTGATAGCGCGGCACCGGCCGCACTTCGTACTGGAGGAGCTGGTGTTCGAGGAGCCGCCGCCCGAAGTCGAGGCGGCGCATCGGCGATCGGAGGTTCGCGAGCTCCGCCGGGAGCACCCGGCCGAGATCGTCGCCTTGCGTGACGCTGTGGAGTTCATCCCGCAGATGCCGGAGCGATCCCCCTTGCCGGGCGCGGGCCAGGTTCCGCATCCGGCCGATGGCGGCGGCCAGCCGGCGGAACTTCGGCTGCGCGAGCTGGAGCGCGAGGTCGAGCCGCTGGCCCAGGGGTACGCGCTGCATCTCGCCGGGGTCCATGCCCCAGCTCATCAGCAGGCCCTGCGCGTCCTCGGCCTCCTGGCCGCCCTGGCGGGCCGCCTGGTGGATGGCCTTGTGGAGCGCTCCCTGGGACTGGGGCGGCGGCGCCTGGTTCTTCCGCAGGCTGTCGTTGAGATCGGGATGGGCGGCAATTTTCTCCGCCAGGACCCGCCCGGTGGCCAGCGCCCCGACCGCCGACGCCAGCTCGTCCAGCACGGTCCCGGTGCGTGTCTGCGCGGTGGCGGGGTCGTCCAGCAGTTCCTCCACGTACGACCGCGTGGGCTGGTGCACGTCGTCGACCTGCTCCACCGGCCGGAGCGCGGGCGCCGGCTTGAAGTAGGTCTGGAACGTGTCTTGCATAAGCCCCGGCCAGGCGGGCCACTGCTTCCCGTGCTGCTGCAGTTCCTGGAGGGCGGTGGATTGCTCCACCGCCTCATCCCAGACCAGATGATCGCTCTTGGCCCCCTGGAGGTGCTGGGGGGACTGGTCCGCCACCCCGAGCGCTTCCTGCAGCCAGCTCCCTACCCCACCTTGAGACATGTCGTGAGGACCTCCTGACCCCACTGGGCGACCTGGGCGATGCCCTCCTCCGCCCGGAGTGAGGGCCGTCCGGCCTGCGTCGCCTTCTCGCGAATGGCCGCGAGTTTCTTGGCCGCCGCCTTGAGCGCGGTGTTGGCCTCGAGCCCGACCGCCGTCTGCTGCTCCTCCGGCGCGTGCATCGCCGTGGTGTACGCCTCGAGCGCGTCGTCCAGCACGTCCTGGGCCTCCTGGTCGTAGGGGCTCACCAGCTGGAGCACCGCCTTGGCCACCTGGGCCCGCTGCTCCGGCGCATCCCAGAGGATGTCCGCCAGAATGGCCAGGTCTCCGCTGTCCACGGCCGCGTGGCCGTTGAGCCACGCCTGGGCCTGGAGCACGCCCGTTGCATCGTGCCACCGACGGTCCGACGCCTGGATCCCCTGCTGGGCGAGCGCCCGTCGGAGCGCCACGAGGGTGGGGATGGCCGGCGCGAGGTCCACCTGGGCCACTTCCTGCTGGGCTGTGGTGAGGTCCGGGAGCGACAGCGTCACGGCGGGGGCCGGGGTGCGGGCAATCTGGAGCATGCTCGCGAAGGCGTTGGGATCCCGGAGCGACTCCACCACGAAGCGGAGCAAGAACCGGTCCCACAGCGCCGCGAGCTCTTCCCGATCCTCGGGGAGCTCGTTCGAGGCGCCGACGGCCATCTGGAGCGGGACCTGCTGCGGCGTGCCGTTGTTGTGGAACACGCGCTCGTTCAGGACGCCGAGCATGGAGTTCAGGATGGCGGAGCTGCCCTTAAAGGTCTCGTCCACATAGGCAATGTCGGCCTCCGGGAGCTTATCGGTCGTCACCCGCCGGTAGTGGTCCTGCTCCAGGGCCGCGAGCGAAATCGGGCCGAACAGTTCCTCGAGCGTGCTCATCCGGGTCAAGAGCCACTCGAAGTAGCGGCCGCCGATGCGGGCCGTGAGGTCACGCACCAGCCGGGACTTCCCGGTGCCGGGCGGTCCGAGGATGATGACGTGCTGGCGGGCCAAGAGTCCGCAGAGGAGCCCGCGAATCACGGGACCCCGTTCGAGATGCTGCGCGTTCAAATCCCGTTCCAGCGCCTGGAACGTCGTGGCCATAGGCGAGAGCGCGTTCATGTCATTGCCTCCTTAGGGGCAGGAAGTGGGAGAACGAAGCGGGCGACCCGGACGGGCCGACCGCCTTAGTGCATCGGGGCATCCGGAGACGCGGCCAAGAACGGGAGCGGCAGCGCCAGCGCGGCCTCCACCAGCCGTCCCTGCTCCAGCAGCAGCAGCTGCGGCGTGAGGGCATGCTCGCCGGGGTCGAACTCGTATGTGACCGCAAACACGCCGACGGGGCCGACGACCTCGAGGTCGCGGGTGCCCACGACGGCCATGGCGCACTCCGCGGATGGAACCGCCAGGGTTCCCTGATCGGCCGTGCGGACGGCTTGCCACGCCTGGTCGGCGGCATCGGTACCCGCCCAGCAGAGGGCCTGGATCCCGTCGGCCAGGTCCAGCACCCGGTCGGGGTCACGCCGGTGATCCACGGACTGCTGGTCCGCCAGCACCCAGGCGGCCGGCGCCTCGATCTGGAGACGCTCCAGGGAGGCCGGGGTAATGAAGGCGTACTGGTGGGGCAGGTCCAGCACGAGCGCTTCGCGAATCGGCCCGAGCTCCGCCCGCGTCACCAAGCGGTCCGGGTCCTGGGCGGTGAGCCGCACGCGCAGCGCGGCGTGCAGTGCCGTCGGATCGGCGGGATGCTGCAGCGACTCGATCATCCGAAGCTGCGCGACCACCTCGCCGGCCAGCCGCTCCAGCGGCGTCCCGGCCTGAAACCGGTCGAAGAACCGCTCCACGTGGACGCGCAGGGTCCCGTCGGGGCTCGGACAGTCGATATCTCCCTCCGGGGTCGGAGTCGCCCTGACGCCCTGCGCCTGAAGGGCACCCGAGAATGCCTGGAGGAACTTCTGAGGGTCCGCGTTCATGGGAATCCTCTCGCTTTCTGGTATCGGGACCGGGAAACGCCCGATGGATGGGGAAACCGTCTACTCCATGAGCCCGGCTCGGCCCGCGCGTCCAGGGGCGGGCCCCGTCCGCAGGCCGTCAGGCCGGCCCTGGACGTGAGCGGGCAGACGGGCTACGCGGGGGGATCCAGGTCCGCGAACGGGAAAGGGGGCGGCCCGCCCTGCACGACGTAGAGCGGCATCGGCGCCACGGGATGCGCGGCCGGGACTTCCGTGCGGTGGCGGTCGTAAATGTCTTGCACCCACTGGAACGCCAGACTGATGTCGATCAGCGTCGGATCGAGGACCACCGCCCCGAAGACGCTCGTCGGGACCGCCACCACCGCGTGGTCCAAGCGCTGGGCGAAGGCCCAGGCAAAGTCGGCGGCCGCGGCGTCTTCCCAGATGACGGCCACGGCCCCGGTCGGCAGCTCGATCATCTCGGTGGGCAACGGAACCGCCGCGGCGGCCCGCGCCTCCGCCTCCCGCCAGAGATCGGCGGGATCGACGCCGGCGGGTACGCGCCGCACCGGCAGGAGGGTCCAGTGCCGATCTGACTCCACCGTCAGCACGACTTTCGCCAACGCGGGAAACCCCGGGATGACAAAGGGCCGGACCAAGGCGTCGTCCACGAGGGGATCATCGCCCGCGATGATATGCGGCCAGAGCTGCGCACGCTCCGCGTCCGAGAGCGGCGCCTGGTCCTGGCGGATCGCGTCCGCGACGCCCTCGACCGACCCGGTGTCGTCCCAGAACAGGCGCAACTGGGACGGCGGGATGGTGACGCCGTTCCACTGGAGGCCATCCGGGGTCCAGCTGGCTTCGGGGTACAGGCTGGCCAGGATCTGGCTCAGCTTCTGCACATTGATCGCCATCAGGACACTCCTTTCTCGGTCCAGGGACCCGGCACGAGCCCGACCGGTCCCGTCACGCGGCCGTGGCGGTGATTAAAGCGTGCCACCTCGCTGTCCAGCTGCCGGCGGGCTTGATGCGCGGCCTGCACCTGCGCGTCGACGGCGGCCGGATGTCGCATCGCCCACGCCAGCTGGCGCGGGGTCCATGCCATCACGCGAGCCTGCCCAATCCACCAGCGGGGCTGGCTCCGCACCGCATCGTGGGCCAGCAATTCCCGGGCGGCGAGCGCTGTGCGGTAATGGGCCAACGTCAGCGTGCGGGCGAAGAAGCCGTACCTGGGCTCGGCGGCCACGGCCGCCAGGGTCGCGAACTCGCGGGGTGTGAGGCCCGCCGAATGCCGCAAACGCGCGAGCTGGTCCGGCCCGTGTCGGGTCAGCGCCCGAAAGAGGCAGATCTGGTCAACCCACTCGCCTCGGCGGCGAGCGCGGTGGAACAGCGTGATGAGCGATCCGGGCGTCATGAGCGGGCTCCTTCCACGGGATGGCGACGGAACCGAATCACGTCCGCCAGCGTCGGTTCGAGCGGTCCCCTCGGACCGTAGCGCCCCTGCACCAAATCCTCGGGATCGAAGACAAATGCGGTGGGCGCCTCCGTCAGCAGCACCAGCTCGGCCACCTGGGTTTCCGTGCGGGCATACTCGGCCAGGCGCACGAGCGACCAGGAACCGTCGGTCGCTTCGCTGTCTGCCACCTGCTCGTCACCGCCGAGGAACGCTCGGTAGACATCCGACACGGGCGTGGTAGCGGGAAAGGCTTCATGCCATAGACGGGGCGCTGGTTCGTCATCCAGCACGTCCTGCCACGCAATGACCACATGCACGAGCACGGCCGCACCTCCTTAGACAGGCACGGAAAAGCCCCCGCCTCCGCCGCGATTGAGCGGCGGGCGGGGGCATCGCCATGGGGAGGGACACGCTTACGAATCCGGACCGCTTTCGCCGTCGTAGGTATCCTCCGCCACGCCGGGAATGCCGGGGCCCCAAAAGCGGCCGCGGCCGTCCCCG
>JAKATP010000214.1 GCA_021818685.1 Bacillota bacterium
GCAAAGGTGATCCGGTCGTCCGAAAAGACCCGGGCGGCCGCCCCCGGCGACCACGGACGACCATTTATGCGGGCGTCCATGTCCGCCCCCGCGAGACCGAGCAGGCCGCCCTCGGTCACTAAAAGCGCCGGACCGGACAGGGTCATCTCCAGCACGGCCGCATCGGGTCCGTTTCCGACCAAACGGTTCGCCATCGCGGCTGCGAAGTCGTCAAGCACGCCCCCTATGGTAATGCCGAGGGACTCATACCCGCGGCGGCCCCCATCTTGCAGGGTGGTCAAGAGGCCCGGCCGCACCACCTGGAGCCTCATCGATCGTCTGTCCGGCTCAGGACCCGCTCATATTCGGCGGCGGTCACCGCTACAAACCGGAGGGAGTCACCCGGACGGATCAAGACCGGTTCGGCCGCCTCCGGCGAGAACAGCGTAAGGGGGGTGCGGCCCAGAAGGTGCCAGCCGCCCGGCGTCGGAAGCGGGTAGATGCCCGTCTGCCGCCCCGCGATAGCGACCGAACCGGCCGGCACCCGATCTCGGGGAGAGTCCCGGCGGGCGAGCCACAATCGGTCATCGAGGCTCGCCGCAAACGGAAAGCCGGGGGCAAAGCCGGTCGCATAGACACGGTAGACCGGGCCGGTATGCAGGGCCACCACCTCTTCGGGGGAAAGCCCCAGGCGGGCGGACACTGCCTCGAGATCCGGTCCGTGCTCGCCCCCATAGGAGACCGGGATCGTCACCATCCGTCTGCCGCCCGCGGGCGTCTCCGGGTCGAGGCTCGCTGCCCACTCCGACAGCGAGTCCCGGTCCACCACCTCCGGGTTATATTCGATAAGCACACTCGTATAGCCCGAAATGACGGAGAGCACGCCGGCTCGCCGGGCCCTCCGGATGGCAGCCGCCAGGCCCAGCACCGCCTCATTGACCCGGACGTCGAGTCCTTCCCCGAGGATTACCCGCAGTGCCGCGTCACCGGCGTCCCGAATGACCCTGGCCCGGGGCGACTCTCCGCCCCGCCTGCCTGTCTCCATCCGACTCCCATCTCCATCCAATCGGGCCGCGCACGCTTGGCGGATCGCTCCCGGTCCTCTACCCTAACGGGGAGCCCTCTCACGCGTGGAGGAGGTGTCTATGTCTGAACCACGCTACCCTCTCATTATCGTCGAAGGGGCCAATGACCGCCGCCGGCTGCGCCAGGTGCTTCCCGATTCTATCCCCATAGAACTCACCTACGGCATCCCGAGTTCAGACCGCCTCGAAACCCTGGTCCGCCTCGCCCGGCATCACGTCGTGGTCATCATGACCGACAACGACCCGGCCGGACGCCGGATTCGCGGCGTCCTGGCGGATGTGTTCCCCGACGCCATTCATCTGCATACCAAGCGGGGATACGGGGGCGTCGAGCACACGCCGCTCGAGTACCTGGAGTCGCGCATGCGCGCCATCGGCCTCCTCGGCTCCGACGAGGAACGGGCCTGGTGACCTAGTCGAGTCGCGCTTCCGAAAACGGCTCCCGCGCCTTATAGGGCGCACTGGCCCCGTCCAGGGCCGACAGCGCCTCCTCACCGAGCGTGATGTCGACCGACTTGAGATTTTCCTCGAGTTGCTCCACCGTCCGTGCACCGGCGATGGCCGAGCACACGACGGAGTTCGTCATGAGCCACGCCAGGGACACCTGCGGCGTGGTCGCGCCCAGATCCTCGGCGACGGTGCGCACGGCGTCGGCCAGCGCCAATAGCCCTACGTCCTGGTACCGTCCTCCACTCCGCGTCGCGCCCCGCGATTCCGGCGGCGCGGCTTGTCCGGCACGATATTTGCCCGTCAGGATCCCGGATGCCAGGGGGTAATACGCAATGATGCCCACCCCCTGGTCGCGCGCGAGGGCATTGAGCTCGCGCTCCGGCGTGCGGTCCGCGAGCGAGTAGCTCACCTGGTTGGTCACAAACGGCACGACGTGGAGCCGCTCGGATACCGACAGGGCCTTCATCAGTTCCCACGCCCGATAGTTGGACGCTCCCACGTAGCGCACCTTACCCGCCCGCACGAATTCGTCCAGGGTCTGCAGGGTCTCTTCCAGCGGCGTTTTTGGATCAAACGTGTGCACCTGGTAGAGGTCGATGTAGTCCGTCCGGAGCCGGCGCAGGCTTCCCTCCAGCTCCCGTACCAGATGGTAACGGCTGGCACCGCGGTCGTTTGGCCCCGAGCCCACCGGCAGGACCGCCTTGGTAGCCAGCGCCACCTCTTGTCGGTGAGGTGCGAGCCATTGTCCGATAACCGTCTCGGACGTCCCGTGCCCGTATGTGTTGGCGGTGTCAATCAGGGTAATGCCTGCCTCGAGGGCCCGGTTCAGGATGCGGTGCGACTCTGCCTCACTCGCACGCGATCCAAGCGAATTGGTACCAAGCCCCAGGGCCGAGACCTGAAATCCGGTGCGACCGAGCTGACGGTATCTCATCGAACATCTCTCCTATCTCGTTCTAGCCGCCGCTGTGTCCGTCCCCTGCGCATCTTAGGGCCACATGAGGAGCCGGCGTGGGTGCGGCGTGTCGACAAAGCTCTCGCCTGTGTTCAGTTCGACGGCGCCCGGCGCCCGGCTCCGGGCAAACTCTTCGAGCCGCAGCCGTTCCCGCACGGCCACCCGACCCTGCACCTCCACCCGCTCCGAAAAGTTCAGAGCACGGGCGTCTTGGACGATCGCGGGAAAGTCATGCTGCACCAGCTGGTATTCGGGGTAGCGGAGCGTCAGCGTAATCGGCACCCACTCCTCGGGACGCTCCAGGGTAGCCGCCGCCACGGCTGCCGCCCCCGCATCCAGATAGGCCCGATAGAGGCCCGGGCGCCCGAGCTTCACGCCGCCGAAGTGCCGGGCTACGACAAGCATCGCCCGTTCCAGACCATGGCGCCGCATGAGTTCAAGCAGCGGCCGGCCGGCGGTGCCAGCAGGTTCGCCCGCGTCTGACAGTACCTCTTGCCCCCTTCGTCCCCGGAGGGCAAAGGCGTAGTGACCGGCGCCCGGAATCCGAGTCGCCGCGAGACCGAGCGCCGTCTGCGCATGGTCGACATCGTCAACCGCCAATAGGATTCCCGTGAAAACTGAACGGCGCACCGTCAGGGCTTGTAACCCAGGCTCCACGACCCAGCGCACCGACGTACCCACCGCCCCGATTTCGAGCTTTCATCATCAGGAACTCGCCCGTCCAGCAGGGATTGTCTCACAAATCGTTAAGTGAGTTAGTGGTAGCGAAGGTACCGGTCGCACCGATCGTACCGATCGTGGACCGGAGAACTCAAGATGAGGACGGAGGACTCCTTCATGGCAGAGGATCGCTTACAGCAGATTGCGACCATGCGCTGGCGCGGGATCGGCCCGCATCGCGGGGGTCGCTCGGTCGCGGTCACGGGACATCCCACGGACCCGCTCACTTTTTACTTCGGCGCCACGGGCGGCGGGGTGTACAAGAGCGAAAACGCCGGTGTGACCTGGGCCAATATTTCGGACGGTTATGTGAATGCGGCCTCGGTCGGCGCCATCGCCATCGCCCCCGCGGATCCGAACGTGCTCTACGTCGGTATGGGTGAGGCCTGCATCCGCGGCAACGTCTCCTTCGGCGACGGCGTCTATCGGTCGGACGACGGCGGCCGCAGCTGGAGTCACCGGGGACTGGCGGACAGCCGGCATATCAGCCGGGTCCGCATTC
>JAKATP010000047.1 GCA_021818685.1 Bacillota bacterium
GGTCTCCGCGATCCCCACCTGGGCCAGAAACTCCCCCCGCTCCGACTCGTCGAGCTGCCCCGCCTCCATTTCCCACTGGCCCGCCATGGTGACGAGCGGGATGCCCTTCGTCTCCGCCAGCCGGCGGAGTTCCTCATCGTCCGGGAAGCGACCTGCCGCCATATCGGCGTCGGCCACGTTCACGACCCAGACCATGGGCTTTAAGGTCAAAAACTGATAGCCGCGAAGCATCCGGTCCTCGTGAGGCTCCAGGGCAACCGAGTCGAGTCGGCCCCCCTCCTCCAGTACCGGAATCAGCCGGTCGATGAGGACCAGCTCCTCCCGCGCTTCCTGCGTTACCTTCTTGCCGCCGGTGAGCCGCTCGCGGCGCTTCATAAGCGCATCCAGATCCGCCAGCGAGAGCTCAAGCTCCATGTCCGTCGCCGCGTGGAGGGCGTCGGCGGGCTCGCCGAGACCGTTTTCGAATCCCCGCAAGACATGGACCAGAGCGTCCACCGCGCGCACCTCGTTCAGAAAGCGATTGGGCCCCTCGCTACCGGTCCTGGTGAGACCCGGCACGTCCACCACCTGGATCTGAGCCGGGGTCAGCTTCCGGGGATGGTACATCTCCGCCAGGACCAGAAGCCGCGGATCGGGAACCGACGCCGCCCCTCGGTGTGCCTCGGCCCGTCCACCGTAGGCGGATGTGGACTGGAGCGCGCCGGTCAACAAATTAAAGATCGTGGTTTTCCCCGAACCCTGACTCCCGATAAGGCCGACGTCCATGGCTCCTCCCCCGGGCAATTATAGACAAGGCGGCGAAGCCCCGGCAGGGGTGTTCCCGGGGGAGCGGGGCCACGAAAGCCAGCCGCCTGTTGGAATGGCGCCCCGAGGCTCCGGCCGCTGAGCGTTTTCCCCCACTTTCAGCGCGGCCGCATCGGAGGACTCCGCCTGCGGGAACTCGAACACGTGATGGGACGGAGCGAGGAGATTGGCGAGAGGAGCGGTGTCCGTGCAAGAAGCGAGTGGGGCGGGAGCCTACTGGGCCCGACGGCTCCTTGGAAGCCCGGATATCTCGGCGCCGGTCGCGGAGCCGTCCGGTCTCGGCACCAGGGAGCGTGCGGCTCGTCTTTTGGCCGATTTGCAACAACAGCACGCCGGCCGGTCGCTGGAGGACGTCTATCCCCTGACGGTTGTCGATACCTCCGAGGGGCCCGTGTCCCGCATCGTGACCGTGCGCGACATCCCGCCGCCGGCCACCAATCCCGCGTGGGCCGCCGACAAGCTGCAGGCGGGGCTTGAACTCGTGTTCGGCATCGGTCCCGTCTATGCGGAGCGGTTCCGGCAAGAGGGTGTCGGACGGCTCGATCAATTGTCCTCCCATCCCGTCTACGGGGCCCGGGCCCAGGCGGTTTTAGACGCCATCGCGCATGACCCCGCTCAGGCGTCGTCCCTCATCCGCGACCGGTTGTCGCCGTCGGATCCCCTCTTGTGGGCCACCACCGCTCTTTATCCGCCCTCGGCCCTCCTCTTCGTCGATATTGAGACCCTGGGCTTTTTCGGCGTGGCCGTCGTCCTCATCGGGGTGGCAGAATGGGTGGGGCAGGCGCTATGGGTAACGCAGTACGTGGCCCGCAGTGTGTTGGAGGAACCGCAGATCCTGGCCGCCCTCTTTGCCCACATGGCGGGAAAGCCGGCCCTGGTCAGCTACAACGGACGGAGCTTCGACTGGCCGACGCTCCAGGCGCGGGCCGCCTACTACGGCATCCCCTTGGACCACCCCGGCTGGCCGCACTACGACCTGCTGCACTTCGCGCGCCGCCTATGGCGGGAACGCCTGCCCGACTTTCATGCCACGACCATTGAACGCGAGATCCTGGGTGTCATCCGTCCCGATGACCTCCCGGGCTCGTTCGTGCCGGCGTTTTACGAGCAGTACAGCCAGGACAACAACGTGGGGCCGCTTTGCTACGTCATCGACCACAACCGTCAGGACATGGAGGGGATGGCCCGCATCTTTGCCCGCCTGTCCGAGGAGTGGATGCCCGGTGTCCCTTGACGGCCTCTACCGGGCGCTCCGCGAGGAAGCGCCGTTTGCCGACTTCGTCACCCACGTCGAGGATGTTCCCGCCCGCGCGGCGGTGGCGGGTTCCCTCCAGGTGCCGCTCCCGCCCGCTTTCGCAGCGTTTCTGGACCGGCACGGCCTGACCCTGCGACGGCATCAGGCGCTGTCTATCGAGCATCTGCGTGCGGGCGATCACATCCTCATCGCCACCCCGACCGCGTCTGGCAAGACGCTCGGGTTTAATCTCCCGGTACTGGAGCGGCTCGCGTCCGACCCCGACGCGACCGCGCTTTACATCTATCCCACCAAAGCGCTCGCCCAAGACCAGTTCGCGCATCTCACTGCCCTGGCCGCGGAGGTGGGAGTGACCGCCCGGGCGGCCGTTTACGACGGCGACACCCCGTCTGGTCGCCGGCCCGGCATCCGCGAGACGAGCCGCCTCATCCTCACCAATTTCTACATGCTGCACCAGACCCTGCCCTGGGCGCATCAATGGGAGCGATTTTTCCGTCATCTGGCTTTCGTGGTGATTGACGAAGCCCACACCTACCGGGGTGTCTTCGGATCCAACGTGGCTCTTCTGATCCGCCGGTTGCGGCGCCTTCTGGCCCTGTACGGGGCCGATCCCCGGTTCGTGCTGGCGTCGGCCACCATTGCCAATCCCGAGGAGTTTTTCCAGCGCCTGACCGGACTCACCCCCGTCATCGTCGACCAGGACGGCTCCGCGCGTGGCCGCAAGCGCTATGTGTTTTACAACCCCGAGGCTCTGGGCCCGAACATGGCCTCGCCCCACCAGGAGACGGCCCGGATTCTCGCGCGGGCCGTCTCCGAGGATGTGCAGACGCTCTGCTTTGCCGTCTCCCGGCAACTGGCGGAATTGGTGGCGCGCTGGGCCCGGGAGAGTCTTCCCCCCGCGCTGGCCGCGCGCGTCAGCCCGTACCGCGCGGGCTACCTCCCCCGTGAGCGGCGCGAGCTGGAAGCGGGGCTCCGTCAGGGTGAAATCCGCGGGATGGTGAGCACCAACGCTCTCGAGGTCGGCATCGACATCGGCAGCTTGGACGCCGTCCTGATGTCGGGCTTTCCCGGCACCATGATTTCCGCGCGCCAGCAGGCGGGGCGGGCGGGTCGCGGCGAGGATGAATCCCTGGTGGTGTGGGTGCCGTTTGCCGATCAGTTAGACCAGTACCTGGCCCGCCATCCGGAGACCTTCTTCGGACGCCCCCATGAACATGCCATCGTGGACCTGGCCAACCCGTACATTCTGGCCGGCCATCTCCTGTGTGCGGCGGCCGAGCGGCCGCTGTCGGTGGACGAGGCCGTCCGCTTCTTCGGGCCGCCGGCCGCGGCTCATCTCCAGTCCCTCGAACACCAGGGTCTCATCCGCCTCACGTCGCGCGGGTACGTGTACCAGTCCCATCCGGCCGCCTCGCAGGTGGTCTCGCTTGATGCCACCGGACTCCAGCCGACCGTCAAGGTCATGACCGAGGACGAGACCCTCCTCGAAACCATGGACTGGAAGAAAGCCCTCGAGGAGGCGCATCCGGGGGCCGTGCTGCTCCACCGGGCTGACACGTACGTGGTCTCGAGCCTGGACCTCGACCACTATGTGGCCACGGCTCGCAAACAGGCCGTCGACTACTGGACCGACCCCGTAAAGCTGGTGGACATTCATATCCTGGACGAACGGCGGGCGCGGGACGGGAACGGAGTACGGCTCGCTTTTGGCGAGATTGAGGTGACCGAGCAGATCACGGGCTACAAGACGCGGGTATTTGATCAGATGGTGGCGCTGAACGCCTTGAACCTGCCGTCTGTCACCTACCGGACGATGGGAATGTGGTTCACCCTGCCGGAGGCGTTCGTCCGCGAGCTCCGGCTCCGGCATCGGAACGTGCCGGGGGGCCTGCACGGATCCGAACACGCCATGATTGGTCTCATGCCACTCACCGTGCTGTGCGACCGTTGGGATCTGGGCGGGCTTTCCGTTCCCCTGCATCCTGACACGGGTGCGGCCACGGTGTTCGTGCATGAGGGGGTGGAGGGCGGCATCGGCCTGACGGAGAAGGGGTTTGAGCTCGCGGCCGAGATCGTGCGAGCCACATATGATCTCGTGCGCACCTGCCCCTGCGACGTGGGCTGCCCCTCGTGCGTCTACTCGCCCAAGTGCAGCAATGACAACCTGCCGATGGATAAGGCGGTCGCCATCGAGGTGCTGGGGCGCTTTATGGATGTACCCCCGGCCCCCTGAGGTTCCCGCTCTATGGGTGGCCCGCAGCGGCTCGTCCGGGCGGGATGAGCCATGCGGGCAGGGCGACGCCGCCGGACAGGCTGGTTGAGGGCTCGGGTGATTTCCTTTGGCGCCCCGATTTCGGCAAGCGCCTCGCGGCCTTCGATCGGTCCGCCCGGACGCGACGGCGGCCGGTTCTCGGCGGCCTGCTGACAGGCGCACCACGAGTTCCCCTTCCGCCTCGATGACGAGGTTCCCGCCGCCCGAAGTCGTCATACGTCCTCCGGGTAGGACTCCCGCCGTCATGGGGGCCGATCCCAAAACCGTTCTGCGACGGGCAGGGCATCAGGATCGGCGCCCTCAACCGCCCGCCCCCCTTCGAGAGACCGAGCCACGTGCGGGTGCCGTCCATGAGACACGAGATCGGTCGCGGGGGTCCCATCCTCGCGTCCTCTGGTGTCCCTATTTTGATAAGATCCCCGCCCCGCGCGCATCGCGGATGATGCCCCCACTAATCGGGACGCCGGGGACGGGTTCGAAGGCCAGGGCGCGCGGCCGCCGTCGACGCAAGCGGCCCGCCCTCGATCCGAAGTTCGGTCTTCTCCTTCACCTTCCCCACGGCGACTTTCGTCCAGCGCTGCCCCTTCTTCCCCGGGACCCCACCCACGCTTCACGGCCCCCCTCCTGGTGCACGGTCACCGATCTGCACCGGCTGATGAAGGGGGGCGGGAAAAGGCCCGGGGACAGGCCGGTTCGAGCGGTCGAACCGGAGGGCAGAAGGCGTTTCGCGCACGCCTTTCTAGGGGCTCGCCGCTGTCAAGAACGCCAGGACGCGCCTCGCGTACAGATCCGGATGGTCGCTCGGTCCGTAGCAGTGTCCTGTTTCGGGCACCGTAAAGACGTCCGCGTCAGGCCGCTGTGCGACCTGGGCCAGAAGCCGCCGGTTCATGCCCGCTTCGACCAGATACTCCCGCTCTCCGTAGACGAGCAGCACAGGCGCGCTCACGGCCGGAAGGGAGTCTGCCGCATGCAGAGCTTGGGACACATCCCGGTGGAGCGTGGCAAAAAGCCGCATCCCCGGCAGCAGCAGGCGCACGATGGGTCCCTGCCGCCGCAAATCTCTCCAGAGAACCCGTCCGAGGTCGTCCACCACCCCGTCCAGCACCAGGGCCGCGACCGACACGGTCCGGGCGACGAAAAGGGCCGTCGACCCACCGATGGAAAAGCCGAGGAGCACGGGACGTCTCAGACCGCGGTCGCGTACGGCGTCCAGCACCGCGCTGACGTGGCGGGGCTGGAAACCCGGCACTGATACCACCGCCAGGCCGTCGTCGTGCAGGCGCCGGATGAAGGGCCCCAAGGACTCCGTCTGGAGGGTGAAGACGGTCCCGCCAATCGCCGGGACCAGCACCACCGTAAAGGGAGGGGCGTTCCCATCCTGGCCGCCGGGAAAGTACCAGGCGGGCACCCTCGAGCCGGGCACGGGCCAGGTCTCGTAGGCGAGGCCGAACGCGTGGGGGGTTTCCATCCCCTTCGGCGGACGGCCCGGTCGCAAGAAGGCCTGCGTCAGGATGTAGGCACCCGCCAGATATCCGACCACCAGCACGATGATGACGACAATCAGCGGCCGCTCCCCCGTTTCCGCCCGCCATCGGGGCGTCGTCCAAGGCGTCTAACCACTCGGGGCCATCCGGTCACCTGCACGCTTTTCTCTCACCGCCTCATCCTCTCATCCCGGCCGCACGCTTGTCGAACCGGCCGTGCGCGGGTAGGCCGGCGGGCGGGGCGAAGCACGGGACTGGCCCCGGTCTGTGACCCCGTGCGCAGAGCGGGCGTTTAGAGTGGGAAGCCAGATGCTCCGGCGCTGGCGGGGACAGGGGGCGGCCTCATGTCGCGCACGATCCGGGTGATGCTCCTAGGCCTCGCCGGCGCCCTCGCCATGGCCATCCACGGCGGCATGCCGTCCCGGGGAGTCTTCGTGCGCATCCCGACGTCCCGGGCCAAGCCTGCGGCCATTGCGCCCCCTCCCCGATTCCTCGCCCCCCTCCCGCCCCTTGTCGGCATCGATCCGCTGGTCATGGTGTCGAAGACGGTGGGCTGGGCGTTTCCCCTCTGGTCGGTCGCCCACACGACCGATGGCGGGCGCCGCTGGCAGAATGTCACGCCCCGTGGGGTCCAGCTCACGATGCCGGCGAATGCCGCGTCGGTGTCCATCCCGTCGCCGCAGGTCGTCTGGATCCTCTCCGGAAACGCGCAGGCCGCCAATGTGCTCAAAACCCATCTCTATCTCACCACGTCGGCCGGGCGCCGCTGGAGCGTGCGGCGCTTCTCCTCCGCCCCTGGCGGATACATCACGGCCCTGAATGGACGCGAAGCGTTTGTCCTGGTTCTCTCCGGTCCGGCCTCCGGACCCGAGGCCGTCAACATCTACCGCACCGTCGACGCCGGTCGGACCTGGCGCCTCGTGGCCCGGACCGGAGCCCGGGGGCGCCGGAGCTTTCCCTACCAGGGCGGAAAGACGGGGCTCTACTTTGCCAACCCCTCCGACGGCGTGCTGACGGGATTTGACCCGAGCGGACATCCCTGGGTCTATGCCACGCGGGATGGGGGTCAGCAGTGGCAGCCGGCCCATCTCGTGATTCCACCGGATCTGGCGGGGAAGCCCGTGACCTTCGGACCCGTCGCATTTTTCGGCCGCCGCGGGCACGGCGTTCTGATCGCGTCGGAGTTTGGACGCCACACCGTCATCTACCAGACGGTCGATGCAGGGCTTGACTGGAGCCTCGCCGGTGCGATGCCGGGGCTCGATGGAGCGGGGGAACAGACGGTGGACATCGTATCCCCCGGGTCGCTGTGGGCCGTCGCCAACGTAAGCGCCACCGAACGGCCAGACACGGTCCTGGTCCGGAGCACCACCGGAGGCCGAACCTGGCAGCGGGTGCCGGGGACGCTTCCTCCGCTGGTCCTCGCGCTCGATTTCCTGAGCGGCCCCATCGGCTACGCGACGACGGCCGGCGGAGGCGTTTGGAAGACGACTGATGGCGGCGCTACGTGGTCGCGTCGCCCGCCCGTCACCCCCGCTGTTGGCCCGTGACGCGGCCTTCGCGGGCAGATCGGATGCGCCGTACGCCACCCCCTGGCCCAACATGCACCCGCCCGACGCGCGGCACGGCCGACGCACCGACGGATTCCGCATCTTCCGTTTTCCTCAAACGAGTTCTCGCCCTAGCGCCCGTCCTTCTGGACCTCACCACCCGTGTCCGCTTCCTCGGGTGCATTGGCCCGACGCGCGGCCAGGCAATCCCGTGGTTGCCCGCGCCGCTGTTCGCCGGCGGCCTTTTCCGGGATGCGGGGCCGGCTTCCGGGCCCGCTACTGAACGAGGCAGGCTAATATCAGAACCGGGCGATCGTGCTCACATCGGCGTCGTTCTTATAGGACCGGAGGTGGGCCGTGGATCCTCCTTTCATCCCCGAACTGCCTCAGGCCCGGGCCTTTTTGGAGGCCTGGTTGTGCCGCGCCTGCCCCGATCTCGCGCTTTTAGGCCGGGGGGCCTGGTCGCGTGCCTACCGCTTCTCCTTAGACGGGCGAGAGGTGGTAGCTCGATTCGGCTCCCAAGGGGAAGACTTCGCGAAGGACCGGCTGATGGCGCGCATTCCTCACCCTGGTGTCCCAATTCCTGCCGTCCTGGCAAGCCGGGTGACACCTTGGGGCTTCGTGCAGGTGGCCGAACGGGTGTCGGGGCGCTTTTTGGATGACCTCGAGGCGGCGTCGCTCGGCCTCGTCATGCCGACGCTCCTGACGGTCCTGGACGCGCTTGGTGCCGTGAACGTTCCCGGCCGGACGGGCTTCGGGCTCTTTAATGCGAGCGGCCGGGCCCCCTATGGGTCGTGGGCCGAGGCCCTGCTGGCGGTAGGCGAGGACGATACGGCCGGCCGGATCCACGGCTGGCGGAGCCGCCTTGCCGCCACGCCCACCGGACCGGAACCTTTTTCTCACGCGTTTGCGACCCTCCGGCGCCTCGCTCCTGACCTGCCCAATGAGTCCCGTGTCGTCCACCAAGACCTGCTGCACGAGAACGTGTTCGTCGCCGGACCCGACATCACCGGGGTGATTGACTGGGGGAACGCGCTCTTCGGGGACCCTTTGTACGATGTGGCGAGCCTTCTCTACTGGCTGCCGGAAAGCCCCCGCGCCAAGGGATTCGACGTGAAACCCGCCTTGCAGCAACACTGGGAGGCGTCCGGCTTGCGACCTTACGACGCCGGGCGGCGCCTTCTCGCCTGCCAACTGCATATCGGTCTGGAGGCCCAGGCCTACAATGCCTGGTGCGGGCGCGTCGACCAGGTGGAAAGATGGGCGGCCCGCACCCTCGAGATTGCCCGCGGGGCCGGATGAAGCCGGCCGCGGGCGCCCGCGGCCGGCCCCGTCCCCCACACGGCTCTCAGTCGTTCTTTTCGACGATCTCCACCTCGTCGTTCTTCACAACGGGGTTCGGACGCAGGTCGACGCCGATTTCGGCTGCGACCTCTTCCTCGAACTGACGCAAACTAAACGGCTGGCCGCCGTTCTCGCGCGGTTTCAGTGCCGGTTGGCGGTTCTTACGGGCCATGGGACGACACCCCCTTTGGGCCTTGTCTTGGCGCAGCTTTTGGCCCCCGGGCGACTGCTGGCTGCGGCGCGCCGGGATGGTGGGAACTTGAAGACGCCCGGGCCACGGCTTTACATTCTGCCGCCAAAGGTAGTGTGGCCGCCGGCCCTGGCCGTACACCGGCATCTTCCTGGGGCCCGGAGCAAATGCGGGCTTCAGAGGAAATGACGGTCGCCATTTCGTAGCACGCAGGCCGTTGTACAAGCTATGATCGATGCAGGCATGAAGGCGGCGTCCGCCGTTGGTTTGAAGGAGCAAAGGAAAAATGGCTGAGGGACGACGCTTTCAATTGGAAAGCCGCATCGTGCACGCAGGTGTCGGACAGGACCCCCTTTACGGATCGATCACGGTCCCCGTTTACCAGGCTGTCACCTACCAGCATCCGGGATCGGGCCTTGGCCCCTTCGATTACACGCGCACCGCCAATCCCACCCGACGATCGGCCGAGACGGCGCTCGCAGCCCTCGAGGGAGGATCCGGGGCCACCCTGTTTGCGTCTGGGATGGCCGCCATCACGGCGCTTTTCCACTGCCTCGCGCAGGGAGATCACATCATCCTGACCCGGGATCTCTACGGCGGCACCTATCGCGTGCTGCATGACGTGTTTGCGCCCCTCGGCATTGTGGCGGACTTTGTCGACACCACGGATCCGGCAGCGGTGCGGCGCGTGCTCCGCCCGACGACCAGGCTCGTGTTTGTCGAGACCCCCTCGAACCCGCTCCTGCGGGTCAGTCCCCTCGCCCAGCTGGCCGATCTGGCGCATGAGGCGGGAGCGCTTCTGGCCGTGGACAACACGTTCATGACCTTTGCCCGCCAGCGCCCCTTCGAACACGGCGCCGACGTGGTGGTCTATTCGGCCACGAAATATCTGTCCGGCCACAACGACGTGCTGGCGGGGCTCTTGGTGGCGCGCAGCGCCGAGCTCGCGGAGCGCTTGGCCGAGATCGCCAACGCGACCGGCGGCGTGCTCGCGCCCTGGGACACATATCTTCTCCTGCGGGGCTTAAAGACGCTGGCCCTGCGGCTCGACCGGGCCGAGTCCAATGCCGAGCGCGTGGCCGAAAGCCTCCTCGGCCACGGCGCCGTGTCGCGGGTGTTCTACCCGAAGGAGCCGATGCTGCCGTCGGCGGCCGCGCGTCTCCATCAATCGCAGGCCCGCGGCCCGGGTGCCATGGTCGCGTTCTTGCTGCGCGACCCGGGGGCCGTGGCGAGGCTCATGGACGGTCTTAAGCTCATCGTTCCCGCCGTCAGTCTGGGCGGGGTCGAGTCCCTCATCACGCATCCCTACAGTGAGACCCACCGGGAGTTTCCCGAGGAGCGCCGGCGCGAGCTCGGCTTCGTCCCGGGCCTCATGCGGCTGTCCGTCGGCATTGAGGACCCAGACGACCTCATCCAGGATTTGAAGGAGGCGCTGGACCGGCTATGAGAGACCAGGAGGGCCACGAGATGCAGGAGGACCTCAGCACCCGTTTTGTGCACACGGGCCAGGAGCGCGACCCCGCGACCGGAGCCCTCACGCCTGCCGTCTACCGGGCGGTAAGCTTCCACCAGCCGGACCCGTTTCATGCACGGGGGTTTGACTACTCGCGGTCGGGCAATCCCACCCGGGCCGCCCTGGAGGATGCGCTGGCCACGCTTGAGGGGGGCGTTCGCGGCTTTGGATTCGCATCCGGCAACCAGGCCCTCACGGCGGCCCTCCTGCTCCTTCAGAGCGGCGATCACGTGCTGGTGACGCGAGACTGCCAGGGCGGGACCCAGCGTCTCTTTCGGGCCGTTCTGGAGCGTTTCGGCCTTCACGCCACCTACGTGGATACGCACGACATGGACCAGGTGGAACGGGCACTGCGTCCCGCCACGCGCGCCCTTTTGATCGAGAATTACTCGAATCCGTTCCTGCACGTGACGGATGTGGAGCTCCTCGCCGAATGGGCCCATGCCAAGAACCTTCTGGTCATGGTCGACAATACGTTTCTCACGCCAGCCGGCCAGACCCCGCTCCGGCTCGGCGCTGATCTCGTCATTCACTCCGCCACCAAGATGATGGCGGGGCACGCCGACGTCACCGCCGGGGTGGTGACGGCCCGCGAGGAGACCTGGGCAGCCCCGCTGTACACGGTGCAAAACGCGACCGGCGGCATCCTCTCCCCCGACGACTCCTATCAGGTCCTGCGCGGGCTCCATACCCTCCCGCTGCGGCTCGAGCGGGCGGCGCGCGGGGCCGCGGCGCTGGCCGAATGGCTGTCGGGCCAGGACGAGGTGGCCGAACTCTTCTATCCCGGGCTTAAAAGCCACCCCGGCCACGCGCTCGCCCGCCGCAGCACCCGCACCTTTGGCGCCATCGTGACCCTCCGGCTCCGGCGTCCTGCAAGCGCCTCCGCCTTCGTGCAGGCGCTGCAGCTGGTGCAGGTGGGCGCGGGCTTCGGCGGGACCGAGACCACGTTGTCGGTCGCGGCGCTCCACTGCCACGGGGCGCTTACCGATGAAGAGCGGGCCGCGCGCGGCATCACGCCGGCCGTGATGCGTTTTTCGGTCGGCCTGGAAAATCCGTCCGACATCATCGCCGACGTCGAGCACGCGCTGGCGGCCGCCCGCCGTGCCTCCTAGTCTTAGGCGGGCTCGAGCTCGGTGCCGTTCAGGATGAGGACGCGGCGGATCGCGGCCGTCTTCTCGAGCATCGCGGAGACCGAGCAGTAGCGCTCGGCCGACAGGGATACGGCCCGGGCGAACTGTTCCGGTTTCACGTCGGGCGAGTCGAGCGTGTAGACCAGATCGATATGGGAGAACACGCGCGGGTGCTCCTCACGCCGGTCGGCCGTCACGTCGATGTCAAACCGGGTGATGGTGACCCGCATCTTTTTAAGAATGGACAGGACGTCGATGCCCGTACAGCCTGCCAGCGAAATGGCCGTCAGCTCGGTCGGACGGAGGCCCTGACCTTTTCCTCCCACATCCGGCCCCGCGTCCATGACCACCTGAAACCCCGACTCCGCTACCGCGCGAAGCGCCATTCCCTCCGGATCCATGAGACTTACACGGGCCTTCGGCATCAGCTCACGTCCTCCCCTACGACACGGAGCGCCTCCACCGGTGGCAGGGGCGGCCACGGCGCCCAGACGGGCTCCTCCGCCACCGCCGCCTGCCGATCCTCGACACTCTTATAACACCGCTCCCAGCGATCGCAATGCAGGCAGTGCGCCCCCACCTCGCGCGGCGGAAGCTTCCCGTCCTCGGCAAAGCTCCTGGTCCGCGCCACCCGCTCCCGCACCCACACCCCGAGATCGTTCGGCCACGGCAGGGAAAACTGCAGGCGTCGGCGGATCGCCTCCCGGGAATCAATCACGAGCCGGCCCGACGGGTAATGCGTGATCTCCAGATAGAGGGCCAGCTGCGCCACGAAACCTATCGGCGGGTTGCGGGCCGCCGTGATATCGGCGAAACGGTCCGGATGGACCGTCTTGTACTCCACCACCGTCACCTCTCCGGACGGGGCGCGGATGAGGGCGTCGGCGCGGCCGGAGACCCCCATGCCGGGGTCCCGCATGGGCGCCTCAGCGGCCAGGAGCGTGCCTCCGGCCGCCAGCTCCTGCATGAACGTCTTATGCCAGGCACTGCCCGCCGCCATGCGGGCGCGGGCGTCGGCATCGATACGGCGCCCGAACCCCAGCAGATCCATTGCCGCGTAGCGGAGGCAGGACCCGGCCAGATGGGGCGGGAAGGAGCGGACTTTCCTCGCCATCTCAGGACATGGTCTCCCCCGGCGTCATCACCACCACTTCGGCCTGTTCGCCCACCAGCGCCGACAGCGCCTCGGGTGTCCCCGACAGGGCCTCGAAGGTTCCGTAATGCATGGGGATGACGGCCTTCGGCTGCAGGAGCCGCACGGCGTAAGCCGCCTCCTTCGGGGCCATGGTGAAGTGGCCCCCGATGGGTAAGAGCACGATGTCGGGGGCATAGAGATCGTGAATGAGGGCCATGTCCCCAAACACGGCGGTGTCGCCCGCGTGATAGAGGGTCAGGCCGTTCTCCAGCGTCACCACGAACCCCGCCGCCTCACCGCCATACACGAGACCCTGCTCGGTCGTGATGCCGCTCGAGTGGACCGCGTGCACCATGGTGAGGCGGATGCCCGCCACCTCCACCGTGCCGCTCTTGTTCATGCCGATGGTGTGGCTGACGCCCTGGCCTTCGAGCCAGCTCGCAATCTCGAAGTTCGCCACCACCGTCGCGCCGGTGCGATGCGCAAGCGAAGCCGCATCCCCCATGTGGTCGAAATGTCCATGCGATATGGTGATGACGTCCGCCCGGTCGAGCGTCCGGTAGCTGTCGGGACACCGGGGATTCTCTGTGAGCCACGGATCCATGACCAGGTGCCGCCCCCCCGGGGAGCGCACCAAAAACGTTGCGTGTCCGAGCCACGTGATCTGCGCGCCGTCCAACTTCATGTCATCGTCCTCCCGCGGACCGCATGCCGGGATCGATAAAAGCCGGGAGCTCGAAGAGGCTCGGAATCACCGCGACGGCCCCCGCCCGCACGAGATCCTGATGGGTAAAAGTGTTGCCGAGCACGCCCACCCCGTCAATATGAGCGGCGCCGGCCGCCATCACGTCATAGGGGCTGTCTCCCACCATGACGGCCTCGGTCGGATGCACGCCCCGGAATTGTGCGAGCGCAAACAGGAGCGGCGCGGGATCGGGTTTGTGGCGGGCGGTGGCTTCCAGCGCCACCACCACCGAAAACGCCTCGTCGAGCCCGAGCCAGGTGAGGCCGCGATCGACCATCAGCCGGCGCTTGGACGACACCACTCCGAGCGCGACGCCCCGACTGGTCAGCCAGGACACGACCTCCCGCGCCCCCGGGCAGGCCGTCACCATCCGGTCGTGGGCCGCCTCGTTGTGCGCTCGGTACGCCCGGATCAGGTGGTCCAGCATCCCCGCGTCGACCCCCGGCACGAGCCCCCGGAACTGTCGGTCGAGGGTCTGCCCGATGTAGGGTGTCACCGCATCGTCCGGCACGTCAAAGCCGGCCACCGACTGGAGTGCATGGTGGGTGCTGGCCAAGACGAGCGGCGTGGTGTCGAGCAGGGTGCCGTCAAAATCAAACAGCACCACGCGCGTCCGACGGATCCGTCCCTGAGAGCCCCCATGGCCCCCGACCGGTACCTCTGCCATCCGGGCGCTAAAGGGGCAGACCCACGACCCGTGCGGGGTCGCCGTTGCTGCCCAGGACTTTGATGGGAAGGGCCACCAGCTGAAACCGCTCCGGAAGCTCGGGGGTATAGGCCAGTTCTTCGATGATGAGACAGTCGCCCCCCAGCAGCACGCGGTGAATGGGGAAATCCACCGTGTCCACCGGATCCACGGAGGCGCAGTCGACCGCCAGCATACCGGTCTCGTGGTCGATAAGCCAGCGGGCTCCGTCTTCGGACAGGACCGGAAAGTCGAAGTAGGCCGGGGTTCCGAAGCGCTCCCCCGCCCCCGTCGCCAGGATGACGGCCTCTTGGCGAAAGTCCTCGCCCAGCGCTTCCGCCAGCATGGCGGCCGTCACCGGCCCCGTCCGCGCGTGCACCACCCGGGCCGGCGTAATGAATCGCTGAAGAGGGTACGTCTCGAGACCCGCGGCGCCCGCCACGAAGTGACGCGGCCCGTCGATATGGGTCCCGGTATGATTCCAAAAGTGATAATCCGACATCCCGTAGCCATCCCGTTCCGGCTCCGCGAGCGCCTTCAGCACCGGCTGCGGCTTGCCCGGATGCATGGGCATGTCCTCGGCGATCGTCCGGGTCAGATCCCACATGACGCGCACCTCCACCACTCAATATACCTGTATCGCCTACGGCCTTGTGGCAGGGAGCCCCATCGACAGCGGCGAACCCTGCGGCAATCGGAGCCGACTCACACTGGGGAGGCAGAGCATGTACCTCGTGTTTGACATCGAGACGGTGCCCGACGTGGCGGCCCTCGGCAGGTGGCTTCGTCTGCCCGCCGAAACCGATGCCGACACGGTGCTGGCGGCTTTCTCCGAGGCGCGCCCGGACGTCTTGATGCCCAAGCCCCTCTTTCATCAGGTGGTGGCCATTGCGGGGGCCGTCATCGGGGAGGACGGCCGACTTCAGACGCTGAAGGCTATGGGAGAGCCCGAAGACGGGGAGGCGGCCCTCATTGATCGCTTCTTCTCGTATGTGGAACGGGCGCGACCCCGCCTGGTGGGCTGGAACTCCAGCGGTTTTGATCTGCCCTGCCTCCAATACCGTGCCCTGCGGAACCATCTAGCGCTCGCTTCTTTCTACCGCCAGCGCAGCTATCGCTACCGCTACAATGAAGACCTGCACTGGGATCTGATGGACCTCCTGTCCGGATATGGGGCGTCGACCCGGGTCGCCCTCGACGAGATGGCGGCCCTGTGCGGGATTCCTGGCAAGCTGGATGTGGATGGGCGGGACGTGTGGCCCCTGTACCGCGCGGGCCGTCTTGACCGCATCCGGAACTACTGCGAGACGGACGTGCTCTCTACGAGCGTGATTTTCGCACGCTACGCCCTCATGCGTGGTCTCTTCGAGTCCCGGCAGGCGGAGGCGTTTGAGGAGAGTGTGGAGACGCTCCTCGCACGGACCGAAGAGGATCACCTGCGGGCCTACCGCGAGGCATGGAGCGCCCTTCGCGCACAGGGGTCTTAACAGTCCGTTTATGAAGGAGCGGTCGTGGTCGCCTATACTCAGGCCATGAGCACGCGCGTCTACGTCGTGGAAGACGAGCCGGAGCTCGTCCGCCTCTTGACCACCTATCTCGAACGGGCAGGCCACACGGTCCGGTCGTTTCTTGATGGGCTGCAGGCGGAACGGGCCATTGTGGCCGATCCCCCTGAACTGATTCTCCTGGACATCCTCCTGCCCGGCCGGGACGGCCTCGGCGTCTTGCGCAACATCCGGACGCAGGGCGTCGGAACGCCCGTCATCCTGCTCACTGCCCTCGGTCAGGAACGAGAACGGATCGAAGGCTTCCGGGCCGGCGCCGACGACTATGTGGCCAAACCGTTCTCGCCGGCGGAGCTCATGCTCCGCGTCGACGCCATCCTGCGCCGGGCACGAACCGGCGAGGCGCCGGGGGTGGTGCTCCGCGTCGGGCCCATCACCCTCGACCCCCGAAGCCACCTGGTGGAAGTGAACGGGCGCGCGCTTTCCCTCACCCCGACCGAGTTCCGGCTCCTGGCCGCCCTGATGTCACGCCCGGGCTGGACCTTTGAACGCCAGCAGCTGCTGGACATGGTGGCCGGTCCCGACTTTCTCGGCTACGACCGCAACATCGACGTCCATATCGCCAACCTGCGGAAGAAACTCGGAGTGACACCGAGCCCGATTCATACCGTGTACGGCGTGGGCTACCGGATGGTGGCCCCCGAGCCTTTGTGAAACGCATCGGCGTCCGGCCGTACCTCTTTATCACGGCCGCTCTTTCCATTGCCGTCGGACTTGGCCTTATCGGCCTCTTTGTCGCCCGCACCGCCAATCGTGAAGTGACTATCTACGGCCACCACCGTGCCCATGCCGAGGTGGTGCGGGTCGCGGATACCCTGGCGACGCTCTACAACCGGCGCGGGCTGACCGCCATGCAGGTGGGCGCCCAGCACTTCGCGGATCTGCTGGACTCGCGGCTCCTGATCCATTCGGTGTACGGCACGTTCACCGTCGTACCCCTCCACGCCCACCCGGGGCACCCCCGGAGCCTCCCGCGCCTCATAGCGGTCGTCCCCATCCCGGCGGCCGGACTCGGGGGCGGGGCCACCCTGGCCGTCTTCGGCTCCCCGCATCTGGATCCCCGCCTGGCGCCGGTCCTGCACGCCATCGAGCGAAGCCTGCTGTGGGCGTCCATCGCGGGCTTTCTGACCGCGCTCGCGCTGTCGGTGGTGGTGGGGGAGCGTCTCGTCGGGCCGCTCCGGCGCATCACGGAGAGCGTCCGGCGTCTGGGGGAAGGGGATCTCACCAAGCGAGTGGCCGTCGAGGGCCCGGTGGAAGTGGCGGAACTCAGCGACAACTTTAACCGCATGGCCAACGCCCTGGCGCGCAGCGAAGACAACCGGCGGCAGATGGTGGCGGACGTGGCCCATGAGCTCCGGACCCCCCTTAGCATCCTCATCGGCTATCTGGAAGCCATGCGGGACGGAGTGGTGCCGGGGGACCGCACCGCCCTGGCCGTGATCGAAACCCAGGGCCGGCATCTGGCCCGGCTCGTGCAGGACCTCCAGGATCTGGCCCTGTCGGACGCCGGGGAGCTTCATACCGCCCTCGACCCTCTCGATCTGGCCGCCCTGGCCCGGGGGCTGGTGCCGGCCTGGGAGGTGGAAGCCCGGAGTCATGGCATTTCCCTCGCCTGGTCCGCGGACGCCGGTCCCGAAGCCCCGCTTCCCGTCCGCGGTGACGCTGAGCGCCTCCGGCAGGCCCTCGGCAACTATCTTGCCAACGCGGTCCGCCATACCCCGCCTGGCGGGCGCATCACCGTGAGTGCCGCCCGTTCCGGGGACTGGGCCCGGCTGTCGGTGGCAGACACCGGTCCCGGCATTCCGCCCGAGGAGGCGGCGCGGGTGTTCGAGCGCTTCTACCGGGTGGACCGGGCGCGCACGTCCCGCACGGGAGGATCGGGACTCGGACTGGCTATCGCCAAAAGTCTCGTCGAGCGCATGGGCGGACGGGTGGGCGTCGACTCAAAGCCAGGTGCCGGCAGCGTGTTCTGGCTGGAACTGCCGCTCGGCGGATGACGCCCGGCGGCTTGCGGATCCGGCCAGCCCGTCGAACCTCGTCCTCGGGCGCCTGTTGGTCATGAGCCTTTCCGCCGCTCGCGGTCGTGCGAGGGGACACGGTGGCAATCCGAGGCATCTACCTGGCGGCGTGATCGAGGACGCGTGTTGGGATTTCGCCTCCGGCAAGGGCCAGCGAGCCGATACGGGACGCAAGCGCGCCACGGCGGCGTCATCGCGGGGACGGGCCGGGAGAAACCTGCGGCCGGGCGCATGGGAATCCGACCGCGGTCCAGCACGCGCGAGGCGGGTGTCCGGCCCGGCGTTCCCGGACAGGGCGGGATCCCCCCGGGACCTCGCGCCCCGAAGCTGCCCCACTTGACCAGCGGCGTTCGCCCGTCGCACCCGCGAAGGGTCTTATTGCCCGCAGTCCACCCACGCGCGACGTCGGCCGGTTTGGGTGATGGATCCGGCTCCTTATAGCGTCGGTCCACCGCTCGTGATGACGGCCGGCCTTCTGACCGGCTTACACGTGCGGCCGGCCGGGCATCCGCGCCCGCGATGGCCCGGGACCGTCATCGCCGCCTCTGTCGGCGGGAGCCCCGGGAGGCGGCCCCGGATGACCTGGCTCCTCGCGTGCCCGCGTCGTCCCGGGGCCCGTGGGGTCGTGGCTCACGTCCGGCGGGTTGGCGCGGCGCCGGGCCCGGGTGGATGGGAACGTCGCCTGTCGTCGTCTTGCGGACGACGGGGTGAGTTTTTAAGAGCGAGATCCGCTGTCCGTGGTGGA
>JAKATP010000215.1 GCA_021818685.1 Bacillota bacterium
CCTCAACGCACGAACCACGCCGTAGGTTACAACGGTGGCTCCCGTGCCCTCGTGTGTAGGTCCTCTCTTGAAGAAGCAGGCCATACTGGCACCACGAGTGCACCTGGGATCGGACGGGCTCGAAAAGGAAGACTGCTCCGCTGGCCGGGTCGAACAGGATGGTGAGCTCGGGCCAAATGGCCAATCTTACGGGATGGACGCTGTCCCGATCCACTGCAACCATCATAGTCGCGGCCCCGCTCGTGGGCGTTCACGAAACGTGACACGTGTCGCGTTGGCGACTGCCCTGTTCGGGGGGAAGGCGATCCTTCCGCCCTTCAGCGCTACATCACCGGCACGAGCTCGGCGAAGATGTCGCCGGCGGCCGCGTCATCCGGCGCACCCACGGCCCACACCCGATCCGAGAAAGTCGTGAGCGTCTGCGGGGTGCCGCCGATGAGGATGCTGAAGACCCGGAGGCCCTGGGCCCGTTTGAGCGTCTGGAGCCGGGCCAGCACGGCGTCGTCCACGTCACACTCCCCGTCCGTGATCAGCACCAGGTCGGCTGTTTTGAACGTCTGCTCCTGGAGCACTTCGAGGCCCCACTGGAGCGCCGCATCATAGCTCGTGCCGCTGCCCGCGCCCTGGGTCGCGAAGCCCGGGATCTCCTGCGGCGTGAGCTGACCTTTCGGGAAGCGAAACTCTTGGAGAACTCGGGTGTCGAAGTAGCAGGCCGCGAAGTCCCGCTTCTGCCGCCGCGCGGTGTCTGCGAGCGCGAGGCCCACGGCGGCCGCCCATTCGAGCGGCTCGTCGCTCATGGACCCGGAGGCGTCCAGGAGGGCTACGATGGGGCCCATCTGCACGTGCGGCACCGGCCGCACTTCGTACTGGAGCAACTGGTGCTCCAGGAGCCGCCGGCCGAAGTCGAGCCGGCGCAGGGGCGACCGCAGGTTCGCGAGCTCCGCCGCGAGCACTCGGCCGAGATCGTCGCCCTGCGTCACGCTGTGGAGCTCATCGCGCAGGTGCCGGAGCGCGCCGCCCTGCCGGGCCCGGGCCAGGTTCCGCATCCGGCCGATGGTGTCGGCGAGGCGGAGCGTTGCAAGACCTGTCATCCTATCCGCGGTTTGTAACGGATGCTCCACATATGAACTATGGACCGACCTACGTAATCTCCGAGGCTACTGTGCACGGATGCGTAATAATTAGGTCGATAGATGCGTTGTACTAGTAGGGAATGTCCCCGGTTACCGGTTGACGGAAGAATGGTCGCCCTATTACGGTTTGTATGGGATTGCTTGACCGTTACCTTCTGCAGACACATATTGGACACGGGAGCGCGGTTTCAAGAGGGGGTGGATAGCGTGTCGAGCCGTTGGGTGTATGCGGGAGTTCTTACAGCCCTGCTTTTCGTTCTCGCCAGTCTCATACCATTTGGGCGCCCGAATACGGCATCCGGGTCTTCTGTCCACCTTGTCTCTAGTTCTACGTGTGGGGGCGAAATTACATGGCAAGCGGCCGTATCGTACTATCCGTTGCTCGCTCGCCTTCCCGACGGAGGCACAGTCATTTATCAGCATAATCATTGCCGTTGGGAAGTCTCGTTCACGAGCAGACCGCCCCACCATGTCCTGGCCGCACTACTAGATCTGCACGTACCGACTGCCTGGGGTACTGCGCAACCATCGCCGCCTCGGCCGACCCCTGAACAAACCCAGCCGCAAACACCGGGACCGGGCTTCCCGGTTCTCGTGACGAACCCGTAAGACCATCTCTAGTGTCCTGAGTTGCAAGTTCAGGATCTATATGGTATGACCCGGTATGAACGGCGCGACACCCCCAAAAACGGGCCGGCAGGGACGGCCCATCGCGCCGCTGACCCTCACGCCGGCCGAGCAGGCCACGCTGGAGCAGTGGGCCCGGCGGCGGAAAACGAGTCAAGCCCTGGCCCTGCGGGCCCGGATTGTCTTGCGGTGTGCGGCCGGGCTGTCCCATCAGGCGGTCGCCGCCGAGCTCGGCGTCAGTCGGCCCATGGTCGGCCAATGGCGCCAGCGGTTTGTGACGGAGCGGCTCCGCGGCTTGGGGGATGCGCCCCGATCCGGCGCCCCGCGCCGCATCACGGATGCGCAGGTGGAGGCCGTCATCACCAAAACCCTGGAGGAGACGCCGCCGGATGCCACCCACTGGTCCACCCGCTCCATGGCCCGCACGCTGGGGCTGTCCCAAACCGCCGTGAGTCGGATCGGGCGGGCTTTCGGGCTCCAGCCGCACCGGACGGAGTCCTTCAAGCTCTCGACGGACCCGTTCTTCGTGGACAAAGTCCGCGATGTGGTGGGGTTGTATCTGGATCCGCCGGAGCGGGCCGTCGTCCTGTGCGTCGACGAGAAGACCCAGATCCAGGCCCTGAACCGGATGCCGCCCATCTTGCCGCTCCTCCCCGGGACCCCCGAACGGCGGAGCCACGATGACGCACGGCATGGGACGACGAGCTTGTTCGCTGCCCTCCATGACGATACAGGGGAGGTTGTGCGGGCCCTGCACCGACGCCACCGGACGCAGGAGTTCAAACAGTTTCTCCAACACCTGGACGCCACGGTCCCCCCGGACCTCGCCGTCCACCTGGTCCTGGACAACTATGCTACCCACAAGAGCCCGCCGATCCAGCGCTGGCTGCAGCGGCATCCCCGGTTCACCCTCCACTTCATTCCCACCGGATCGTCATGGCTCAATTTCGTGGAGCGGTGGTTCGCCGAGCTGACGACCAAGAAGCGGCAGCGGTCCGCGCACCGCTCGGTCCCGGACCTCGAGGCCGACATCCGGGCCTGGCTGGTCACGTGGAACGACAACCCCCGCCCCTACGTCTGGGTCAAAACGGCGGACCAGATCCTGGCGTCGCTGAAAATTTATTGTGAACGAAGTAATGGTTCAGGACAATAGGTGCTTGTGGGGGTAAGCTGGCGGATCATTAGCCTAGAAACAGTGACGGGGCGGGATCCCCAGCTGTGACCGCCCCAGCCGGGGGGGTTAGGCCCGTCCCAGGCTCCATACCTGGTCCACCGGTCCCAGGTGGCGGACCAGTTTGTTCCGATGGAAGACGGCACACGCCAACCACCACCACGCACGGGCTTTCTCCAGGCCCCGCACGGTCAGCTGCCGGCACCGTTGCCCCGTCTTCAGATACCCGAACACCGGCTCAATCGACGCCTGCCGGTTCTGGTCGCGTGCCCGTCCGGCTCGCGTCCGCCGCTTCCGCCGCCTCCCGTCTTTCACGATCAAGTGCTTGGGGATCCGGCCCCGCGGCGGCGGCTAGGCGCGCCACGCCCGGTGCGGCTAGCGCTCCGGAGGAATGAACGGCTCGACTCCCGGCCAGGTGCAAGCGGTCAGGTTGGCCTCGCTGTAATAGCCCGCGGCGGCCCGAAAGCCACGCGGCGTCCGGCCGGTGTTCGCCTGGAGTTGTTCCAGCAGGGCCGGCCGATGCGGTGCGTCGGCAGCTTGGGGGATCTATCGACGTCGGGAAGAGGATCTCGGCCTACTACGGGCCTTTGGCCTTCGTGGCCGGAATGACCGAACACGCGATAGCCAATATCGGATTCCTGGCTTTGCCCCTGCTGATGCAATCCCGATGGGCGGCACTCGTTGCCCCTGCCACAGTACACGAAACATGGCTTACGTGGGGGTTTGGACGCCTGGG
>JAKATP010000048.1 GCA_021818685.1 Bacillota bacterium
GGCCGAGCCTTGCGCGTGGTTTCCACACGGTCCTCGCCAGCAATTCCAGATTGTGTCGCTAAACCGCCTCCACGGCGTGCTAAGAACTTTCTCTTGATAATTTTGGGCGTTAGGGGAGGCAAGTGCGCCATGCGCCGGTGAGGTGGCAGGAGCGCTGATGGAGAGCCTGTATCTCGGTCACCCGGGATTCTACATCGAAACCGACGAGAGGAGCATCCGGTGTGGCCCATGGTCAACCGGCCTGCGTCGGAAGCTGGCGGCCTTTTGCCGTCAACGATCACGTGGATGAGGCGACCATCGGCTATCCCCCGTACAACTCGCTCTTTCTCTCGTGCCGCTTTCGCGCCCGCCGTGAGGGCCAGTACAACGCGGCCATCTATACTTTCTTTCAGGGCCGGAACCCCGACTGTATCCAGTACGTGCGAAAGGGTATGGGTTGGATGCATGCATGCATGGAAAGTGAAATCCAGCATGAAGCCTGGCAGCACTGACCCTGGCTTATCCGGCGTCGTGGCCCGCACCTGCCCACCGTCTGGTCGATATCGACCCGGACGGCGTCCTCACCTGTCAGATGCATGGCTGACGTTATGACCCGAAAACCAGTCGCCGTCGCCATGCCGCAAACCGGGATTTCTACCGTCGGCGGGCGGACGGCAATCGTGCAATGAAGCCTTAGCCATCTGCGCCCCGTCGCACACTCCTCCCTCTCGCCGGTTGCTCCGAGTCCTCCACGCTGCGCCCGTACCGCCCCTTTGGGCGGCCGCGGAGTCCCGTGGACCCCTCCCCGAGATTCCGATCGCGCGTGCGGGCCGGTTTGCACATCCCGTGAGCGCACAGGAAAAGGGTCACGCCGTCCCGAAGTCCTCGGGACCCGACACGCTCCACATTCAAGGCGGATGGGGACGGGCAGAGACCATGAAGACAGGACACGCGGACCAAGACCCTTTCGCGCAAGCGTCCGACCGGGTCGGCAGCGGGTGGACTCCGGGAGCCGTCGTCGACTGGATCGTACCGGGTGGTCTGCAGGCCAGCCGAGACGGCACCACGCTGGTAGCCGGATTTCGGCATCCGGACCTGGCGCGCAATCGGTCGGAGGAATGGATCGCCCGCCTGACTCCGGCTGGGTTCTTGCCCGTAAGCGAAGGGCCCCACGATATTCTCGGGCGTCTGTCGCCAGACGGCCGCCGGCTGTTATATGTCCGCCGGGAATCCCGGCGCGATTACCTGCGCTTGACAGGGGTGGACGAAGCCATGTCTTCTGCCGCCTCCGTCACCATTTCGCTGCCTCCGATGCGGGTGCGGGACATGGCCTGGAGTCCGGAGGGTGAGTACATCGCGGTCCTGGCCGGATCGGGATCCGGGACATCCGTGCTGCTCCTCGCGTGTGATGGCCGCATTTCGTCCGAACTGGCGTCGTCTCCCGGCTCCTACCGTCTTCCGACCTGGCTTCCAGCTGGGGACCTGGTGGTGGCCGCCACGATTTCCGACCCCGACGGGCTGACCGAGGTGCTGCAGGTGCTGCACCGAGACGCCAAACCGGTGGTGCTGGGAAGCTTCCGCGGACGCATCGGTGCGACCGCGGTTTCACCCCGAGGCGACGCTCTCGTGTTCACCGGCGTGCCCACCGGAGACCACCCGGTGGCGCGCGAGCCTCACCTCTACCGCTGCGAGCTTGCAAACCTCCGGAAAACGGTGGATGTCACCGCCCACTGGGACCGTCCCGTGGGCGTGTCTCTCCCCGGAAGTCCAGCTTCTTTAGACGTGCACCCCCTTCAGTTTTCGCCCGGCGGCACGCTCTACGCCATCGTGGCCAATCAGGGCCGTTCTGACGTCTACCGGTTTATGGACTTCGCCCGTCATCCCGAAGTCCTTCCCGGCCTTCCCCCTACCGTACTGGACCTAGCTGCATTTGAGGGCGGCGTGTGGATCGTAGGCGCCACGCCGACCGACCCGCCTGAGGTGTATCGCTGGGCGGACCGGTCCGAGCGCCGCACCCATTTACACGAGAGTCGTCTACAAACCCGCCCCGTGCTGGAGCCGGAACCGTTCACCATAAATAGCGGGCGCTATGCCGTGGGCGGTTTTCGTGTCCGCCCACGGGGCAAGACGCCCCACCCGGCGGTCCTCCTCCTCCACGGCGGTCCCGGGGGCGGCTTTGGACCAGCCTTTCATGCCGGTGCCCAGCTGCTCGCTGCCCGGGGCTATCTAGTGCTGATGGCTAATCCCAGGGGCAGCACCAGTTATGGCTCGGCGTTCAGTGACGGCGTCGTGGGCGATCCCGGCGGGGGAGACTTCCAGGACCTGATGGCGGTATTGGACGACCACCTCTCGGCGGCCCTGGCTGATCCGACTCGCCTGGCGGTTGTCGGCTATGGATATGGCGGGTTTCTGGCCGCCTGGGCCATCACCCAGACCGACCGCTTCCAAGCCGCGGTGCTGGGAGCTCCGGCGGTCAACTGGTTCAGTCTCTACGGCACGACTGCCGACACCGGACGGGCGTGGTTCGAGGCCCTCATCGGCGGTCCCCCCTGGGAGCACCTGGAGCTATCCATCGGCCGCTCTCCCCTCGCTCATGCCGGCCAGGTGCGCACGCCCACGCTTCTCGTCGCGGGCGCCCATGACCACCTATTCCCACCCTCGGAGGCCCGTCAATTCGCAAACGCCCTCGAACGCCTGAATGTGTCCCACCGCATCGTGGAGCTGGCGGGGGCCGGGCATACTCTGGACGCGCCGCGCGCCCGGGCCACCCTCTGGCGGGAGACCCTCACCTGGCTCGATCACTGGCTCGGCGCCGAGAACTGACCGCGAGGAACCCCAGCACCGTTAGCGAGCACCCTCTGTTTCCCGGCTGCGCCACTGTTCGCGCACGATCCGGCGCACCACCTTGCCCGCAGGACCGAGCGGCAGCTCCGGCCACACGACAATGCTCCGCGGGCGCTTGTAGTCGGCCAGGTTGTCACGGCACAGGGCGTGGAGGCGCTCGACATCCACCGTCTTGTCGGGATACCCCATCACGACGGCTGCCACGCTCTCCCCCCGCCGCTCGTCTGGCAGTCCGATGCAGGCGGCCAGAGCCACGGCCGGGTCGGATGTCAGCACCGCTTCCACTTCCGAGGGATACACGTTCTCGCCGGCCACGATGATCATGTCCTGCTTCCGATCAACGAGCACCAGGCGACCGGCCTCATCGAGGAAGCCCATGTCACCGAGCGTCAGGAACCCATCGTGAAACGCAGCCCGGGTGTCATCGGGGCGGCGCCAGTACTCGGTCATGAGCGTGGGGCCGGCTACCCCCACCTCCCCCACCTCGCCATCGGGCGCCTTCGTGTAGTCATCCCGAAAGATGCGGATCTCCTGCCCGATGGCGGGCCATCCGACAGTACCCACGGGTCCGCCGGCGTAGTGTCGCAACAAGGTCACCCCACCGTACTCGGTGGACCCATAGATGTCATAGAGATTCGCACGGGAAAATAGCCTGAGGAGCCGGTCCCGGAGCGCGGCGTCGAGCGGCGCCGACGAGGTCATCGCCACTCGCAGGTTCTTCACATCGAGTGCGCCCCGCTCGGCCGCATCGGCCAGAAAGGACAGCATGCTCGGGACAAACATGGAATAGGTCGCGTGGGTACGGTTCAGCTCCTCCACCACATGCGCTGGATGAAACGTACGGTGGGGATAGATGGCACAGGTGGCACCAATGGCCAAGGAGAGGGTGACGAACCACATCGAGTTCACATGGAACATGGGAAGGAGCGCCAGGCCCACATCATCGGCGGTGATACCGAACTCGGCCAGCAGAATTAAGGCGATCGCGACATTCGAGCGATGGTCGCGCACGGCGCCCTTAGGGCGGCCGGTCGTACCCGACGTGTAGACGATGACCCACGGGTCGGTCTCCCGCACCTCCACCCCCGGTTCAGTGTCGGGCGCGGCCTGGATCTTCTCCTCCCAGGAGGCTCCGATATAGGTCTGGGGTGTTCCTGCTAGCGCCTGACGGAACTCCTCGCCCGCGATGATGAGCCTTGGGCTCGCATCTTCCATGACGTAGGCGATTTCGGGGGCGGTCCAGCGCACGTTGATCGGCACCGCCACCGCACCCAGCCGGGCCGTGGCGAAATACGCTTCCGCCATCGTGAGGCCGTTGGGCAGGAGCAGCGCCACCCGGTCCCCTGGACCCACACCCTCGGCCATAAGCGCCTGAGCAAACCGATTCACCCTGCGGTCCAGCTCGCCAAATGTCAGCGACTGCTCGCCGAACACGAGCGCCGTCTTCTCCCGATACCGCCGTACCGACCCCGCGAGCGCGTTTCCGACTGTCAGCATGCCGAATCGTCGCCTTTCACAGGCATCAGGCCGACCAGGCGTGAGGCGTCCCCCAGTGCCCGAGCTTCAAGTGCCCGTAGTAGTCAAGCCATCCCTCGGACCGGTAGCCGCAATGCCGGCAGGTTCTGAACACGGCCCTGCCAAAGACCTCTTTCGCGAACGCGTCGTCATCCGGATTGGCCAGCGCGCCATTCACGCCGATCCGGAGCAGGGCCTGCCCACGCCGATATAGAGAGTCCGGATAGGCACGGGCATCGCTCACGGCGAGCCGGATGAAACGCTCCTCCACATCGTGGATTTCGTACCACGCTTCGGCTTCCCGCTCGTGGGCGTCAGTCGCCGGACCCGTCCGTCGGGCAAACAGGACGTCGAGATGATGATGCACCATCTCCGCCAGGCTCGGCGAGGTAATGGTCGATTCGACAATGATGTTGACGTAGCGTCGGAGGTGGTAGGTGTCCAGACGATGCTCCACGCTAGATCCTCCCTTGTCAAGTCGAATTAAGCGCAGTGTAGCAAGACCCCCTCGACCGGGCAATCAGACCCTAAGCCCGCGCCCAGGCGTCTACGGGCCTTTCGATCTACACTTATGCCAGGAGGTGCGTGATGGGAGTCGGACAGGCCTTGATTACGCTTGGCGGGTCCGTGAGCGGGTTCGGCGAGGTGTACGCCGGGCTGTTTTGGGCGCTGTGCGCCGGAATTCTGGGCGCCATCGTCTGGCACCGTTATGTGAAGAAGGATGCCGGTCGCAGGAAGGCGCCGGCCGATATGGACCGGCGCCCCTGAGGCCCGCATCAGCCATTGCGTTTGAGCGTCCCTCGGTGCATCGCGTAGCGTTCCGCCACCATGAAGATGATAAGGCCGATGGGGATGAGCACCACGCCTGACAAAAGGAGCCCCACCGACACCGGAATCAGGGAGACCACGCTGGCGCCGGAGAGGACGGCCTGCCTCACGTACTCCAGCGTGTAGGTGGCGGGTGAAAGTACGGACGCCCACCCGATCCAGTGTGGCAGGACCGCGACCGGGTAGTACACGCCCGAGATGAGCAGCAACACTCCTTGAATGACCTGCGTTGCCTGCGCTCCGCGCTCGGTCGACAATAGCGGCAGTACCGCTGCCATCAGGCCAAGCCCGATAAAGGGCACGCTCGACGCCAACAGAACCATGGCCGCCCCCACCAAATCCGCCCCTCCGACGGCAATGTGGAAGAAGAAGGCGACCCCCAAGAGGACCACCACGGTCCGGACCAGGCCGTAAAGCACGGCCCACAGGCAGACGCCGCCCAGGTACGTCAGACGGTGGATGGGGGCCATGAAGCTGTACTCGATAGTCCCCTCCCACCGCTCCCACTGCACAGAGTTGGACACTTCCTGAAACAGGATGGATAGGAAGTTCCATAAGAGCGCGCCGATGGCGAGATACACCACCTCGCGGTTGCGAGCCGTACCGGCAGGCATGGCGAGACCGATTAACCCAATGGTGAGGGTGTTCACCACGTTGTAGAAGAGGAACACGACCTCCCAGCCCAGATATCTCCGGATGAGGTGAAAGTTCCGCCGGACCAGCGCCCAGACCGCCTGGCTTTCGCGCGCCACCTGCACCGCCAACATGCTTATCGTCCTGCCTTTGTTTTTTGGTCGTATGGATGCTGGATGCGGCGCTCACGGGTCGATGCTGTCTTGCTCCAGCGTGGTGCCGATGAGGTTGAAAAACACGGATTCCAGGCTGTCTCGACCCAGGCCGTAGGTGTCCTTCAGGCCCCGTGGGGTGTCAAGAGCCACAAAGCGGCCCCGGTCGATAATGGCGACCCGGTCACAGATCCGGTCGGCCTCTTCCATGTCGTGGGTGGAGATGATGATGGTAGCGTCGTGCGTGGCCCGCACCTCCAGGATAAATTCCTGCACCTCCCGCCGCGACTTCGGGTCGAGACCGGTTGTCGGCTCGTCCAGCAGCATCAGGTTAGGCGAGGTGAGAAGCGCGCGTGCAATCGCCACCTTCTGCTGCTGACCCCGCGACAGCTGCTCCAACGGCACTCTGAGCTTCTGGGCCGGCAGACCCAATCGCTTGAGGATCCGCGCGGCCTCCTGCTGTGACTGCCGGTTTGAGACTCCGTAAAGGCCCGTCGCATAAGCCAGGTTCTCGGTCGCGGTGAGCTTTTTGAAGAAGCTCGCCTCCACCGACACCCGGTTGATGAGCCGGCGCACCGCCATCCGATCGTGCGTCGCGTCGAGTCCGAAGATCCGTACGTACCCGGCATCGGGGATGAGGAGGGTGGCCATCATCCGGATGAGAGTCGACTTGCCTGACCCATTGGGTCCGAGGATGCCAAGGATCTCCCGCCGGGGTACCACGAGGTCAATGCCGGCCACCGCGTCCACCTGACGCCAATGCCGCTCGCCCGCTTCCCGTTCCCGAAACGATTTCTTCAAGCCCGACGCTTCCAGCGCCACCCGCTCGGGCGGAATGGCGGGCATGGCTCCCACGGTTTCTGCCTCCCTATCTGCCAAGGCTCTCCGGGCAACTAAAAAGCGCCGGCCGGGCTTTTGGCCCAACCGGCGTTTCCATGCGGAAACCCTACGGATTGGGCGGACTCGGAGCGGGCGCACCACTCCCGCCGAACACGCGAATCTTCGTGCATACGGTCATAGTGGCCCCTCCTTCCTGGCTTTCCCGCCCGTTTATGGCGTTGCCATAATAGCAGGGTGCATGACGCGACACAAGACGGCGCTTTAAAGATCGCGGTCGAGGTGCCGAGGCTCCGGCACCCACCGGTGCCAGCGCGTGTCATCCGTGGTATTGGGAATGCCCAGCATCTGAAGCTGGTCCTTCGTGAGCGGGAAGCCCGGCACATGCTCTCCGAGCGCCACCAGCGGCCGCAGGGCCCGAAGGGGCATATGGATCTTGGGCAGGGGAGGCCGCCGGCCCAGCACCGCCTGCCCAACGCGATCGATCAACTGATTGAGGGTGAAACGTTCCGGTCCCCCGATCTCGAAGGTTTCGCCCGACGCCTCCTCATCGCTCACCATTGCGGCCAGAGCACGGGCCACGTCGGTGCGAGCCACGGGATCAAAAGGGGTGCGTCCATCCCCCGGCACGGGTACCACAGGATTATGGGCGAGTCCGACCAGCGTTCTAAAGAAGTCGGCCCCGCCGCCGAACATGAGCGACGGGCGGACGATGGTGGCTTTTGGCCACGCCGCCCGGACCGCTTCCTCCGCACGCCACTTCGTCTCAAAATAGGCGCTTCCACCCCGCGGTGAGGTGCCGAGCGCAGACATGTGCAGGAGTCGCGGCACGTTCGACTGCCGAACGGCGTCCAGGACGCGTCTCGTCGCGTCCACGTGCAGACGCTCGAACGTCACACCCACGTCGGTCCGCTCGCGAATGATCCCGACGAGATGGATGACGGCGTCGGCACCGGCGAAGGCAGGGCGCAGATCATCGGACAACACGTCGAGCCCGAGCCCATGCCCCGGGTCGCCAAGTCGGGGATGCCGTGAGACGGCCACCACCTCGTGGCCCAAAGCGACGAGCGCCTCTACCACCGCGCGGCCAACATAGCCGCTGGCCCCCGTGACCGCGACTCGCATCGCATCCCTCCGTTCTTGGTTCGCCCGGCTGCTCCCTGCGGTCGCTCTGTCTGCGGCTATCGGCTACCTCCGATTCCCCATGCGTAAGGGTTAGAGGGCTTCTCCCTCAGACTCCTCCAGATGGTGCAGGAGGGTTTCGTATCCGCGTTTGAGGAGATAGACTTCGACCCAACGCGATTCCGTCGCCGACAGATGTTCAAACCGCGTGCGCGCCTCTTTTAGCCGCTCCTCCGGGGTGATACCGCTCGATTCCGGGTCTCTGACCCGCGCATCGCGCACGGCCTTCCGTTCGTCGACTTCGAGCTCCGCGACCCGGATCTCAATGTCTACGGGCTCCATAAGCTGCCGGAAGCGCTCCGGGCGGTAGTCTGGCACGCGCCCGGCGGCGATGGCGCGGAAACCTTCTGCGAGGAGCGTCGCATCAGTCAGCCGGTCACGCGTATCACGCCCTGATGTCTCCGCCCTGCGCATCATGACCAGTTCGGCGAGCTCTTGCCCCCACACTTCCGCCTCTGCGGCCCGGACTTTCCACAACGCGCGCGTGAGATCCCATTGGAGCTGGGCCCACGCCGGGAGTGACTCGAGGGTGTCCGGCAGCTGGGAGCTGGCGCCGGGCGGCGAAGTCTTCTGGTCTAGGGGGGCCGGAAGCCTCGGCCGCGCTTCGGACTCCCGCGAGCCCGGGCTCCGGCTGGCCAGAAAGCTGAAGACGCCCAAGACGATTCCGGCAGCCCCGAGGCTCAAAAGATACAGGTGAGGAGACGAGGCGGGATGATAATCGAACCAGACGGCCGCCGCGATGGCCAGGGCACCCAGGAGGGCCCCGAGAGCCCTCAACATCGGAGCACGGGCCGTCCCGGCCTCGTCGAGCTCACAACCCGCCCCCCTTCCCGGACGCCCACGGCGGGCTGGGGCACCGGCTAGTTTCTTTCAGCTTCCTCTTCGCCCCGGGAGCGGTCCAGCAGTAGGGCAAGAATTCGTTCAAACTGCGTCAGATCCTCTAGGCTCAACCCCTCCGTCACTCGCCGAAAGGCTTGAAAGCGGCTCTGCCGATCAGCGTCGAGGACGCGGCGCCCCTCATCGGTAACGGCGACCAGCACCAGCCGCCTGTCCACCTCACTCCGACGACGGCTCAATAATCCCGCCTGCACCATACGATCCACGAGACCGGTCGCACCCGCCATCGTTATGTCGAGGGCGTCGGCGAGCTCGCCCATTGGGAGTGGACCCCGCTCCGTTAGATGACGCAGGACGATAGACTGGGTAGGGGTGAGCACCCCCGGGGTGTGCGCCGTAAACAGGCGCCCCGTCTGCATGATGAGCGCTTCCAGTCGGTCCAGCGTGTCCGCCCGCGCTCCTGTTTCCGCCGCCATTAGTTCACCTCGTAAACCTTCAATAAATACTGTGTAACAGTTTTCGGGCCTCGTCAACGACTGCTCGATTCCGGGGCTTTGCAGGACTTAGGGCACGATGCTAAGAAACATTGGAGCGACCGGAATCCGGTCCCATTACCGGCGCATACTGCCGGCCGGGAGACGATTATCATCGCACTGGTCGAATTTTCGGTGGAGGGCCCCGTCGCCACCATCACGTTCAATCGCCCCCAGTCCCTAAACGCCTTCACCCGTGACATGCGCCAGGAGTTAGAGGGGGCGCTGGAGCGGGCGGGCGCCGACGAGATCCGGAGCGTCATTCTGACCGGGGCGGGCCGGGCGTTCTCTGTCGGCCAGGACGTGGCCGAGCTGCAGGTCTCATATGAAGAGGAAGGCCCGCAACTGGCCCGCCTTATCTATGAAGAGTGGGTGCCTTTGGTAGCCGCCCTCCGATCGCTGCCGAAACCGGTGGTGGCAGCCGTGAACGGGGCCGCCGCGGGCGGTGGCCTCTCACTGGCGCTGGCGGCTGACATTCGCCTGGCAGAGCCGCGCACAAGTTTCATGGCCGCCTTTGTGAGGGTGGGACTCGTGCCGGACTCCGGGGCCGCCCACATGCTCGTCCGCATGCTGGGCCTCTCGCGGGCGATGCAGCTGACCCTGACCGGCGAGCCATTCGGTGCTGAGGAGGCCTTGAAGACGGGTCTCGTGGCCGCCATGGCTCCCGACCAAGACGCCCTGCAGGCGGCGGCCCGAGAATGGGCCGTGCGGCTCGCCCATGGAGCACCGCTCGCGCTGGCCGCCGCCAAGTCGGTCCTGTACGCGGCGGCCGACGAGTCGTTTTCCCTCGTCGTGGACGAGGAGGCGCGGCAGCAAGACGTCCTGGGCCGGACGGAGGATCACCGCGAGGCCGTCGCGGCCTTTTTGGAAAAGCGGCCACCCACCTTTCACGGTCGCTGACGGGCCCCTTCATCTTGATCTGAGGGAGTGATTCGCGTTGTTGCCCGATAAGACATTTGCCGAAGAGGTGGCCGTCGTGACTGGCGGCGGCACCGGGCTCGGCTATGGGATCGCCGAAAAGCTCGGACGCCTGGGGGCGCGCGTCGCGCTCGTGAGTCGTAATCCGGAGCACGTGAATCCGGCCGCCGAAAAGCTCCAAAGCCTCGGCATCGACGCCTTGCCTGTGGTGTGCGACATCCGTCAGCCCGACCAAGTGGAGACCATGGGCGCGAAGGTGCTGGAGCATTTCGGCCGCATGGACATGCTGGTGAACTCGGCCGCCGGCAACTTTATCGTCGACAGCGAGAAGCTCAGCGTCAACGGCTTTAACGCCGTGGTGGCAAGCGTGCTCCACGGCACGTTCTACTGCACACGGATTGCGGGCCTCCACTTCATCGAGTCCGGGCGCGGGGGGCGCATCGTCAACATCGTGGCCAGTTACGCCTGGACCGGGGGTCCGAAGACACTGCACTCGGCCGTGGCCAAGGCGGGTGTGGTAGCTATGACCCGTACCCTCGGCATGGAGTGGGCGCCTTACGGGATCCGGGTAAACTGCATCTCGCCGGGACCGACAGACACGGAGGGGGCCCGTCAGGCCCTGTGGCCGGACGAGGCCTCATCGGCGCGCCTCCGGGCCCAGATCCCGGTCGGACGCTTCGGCACGGTGGAGGAGGTGTCCGACGCCGCCTGTTATCTCCTGTCGCCGTACGCCGACTTTATCACCGGCGAAGTGTTGGTCATTGACGGCGGTCAGTGGCTCGGAGGCGGAAGCCTCCGATGACAGATCTCTTACACGACCGGATCGCGCTGGTGACGGGAAGTTCGCGCGGCATCGGCCAGGCCGCTGCGTGGGCCATGGCCGATGCCGGTGCGGATGTGATCGTGCATTACCACAAATTTGAGGAGGGGGCGCTCGCCACGGCCCGCGGCGTCGAGGAGCGCGGGCGGCGGGTTCTCATCGTGCAGGCCAACCTCGAGGATCCGGAACAGATCGACCGTGTCTTCAGTCGTATCGGTGACGCGTTCGGGCGTCTCGACATCTACATGGCCAACGCGGCCGCCACGGCATTCAAGCCGGGACTTGAGATGCGCCCTCATCACTACCAGCGGACGTTTTCCCTCATCGTCGAGAGCCTGCTCCTTACGGTGCAGCGTGTGGTTCCCCTGATGGAACGAAGCGGCCGCGCCGGACGCATCCTCACCGTGTCCGGCCACGGGACCACCTTCACCCTCCCGAATTACGCCGGCCTCGGCTCGGCCAAGGGTGCCGTCGAGACCTGGACCCGTTACTGGGCATACGAACTCGGCCCGAAAAACATCACGGTCAACTGCCTGTCACCCGGTGTGATCGACACCGACTCGGCCCGCTACTATCTTCAGGACCGCTTTGCTCGCCTCGAGGAGGCGGCGACGCGTGCGACGCCCCTTCGGCGCCTGGGCCGACCCGAAGACGTGGCTCAAGCCGCCGTGCTTTTGGCCTCCGATGCTGCCGGTTTTATCACGGGCCAGGTTCTACGGGTGGACGGCGGCATCTCGCTCACGTCGGGGCCGTTCGAAGAGATTCAGGGCTGATCGGCAGGGCATGGGCCGGTCTGAGCCGGCTGCCAACTCAACAGGAGAGGGAGAAGACGGCGTGAACAAGCTTATGCGCCACACCGAGGTGGTGGACGCGATTCCGGCCGGATCGACGATCGCCATTGGCGGATCGTCGCTGTCACGCAAGCCCATGAGCCTGGTGCGTGCGCTGGCGGCCCGGGGGGCGGGAGACTTCCGCCTTATCGTGGATGTCGGCGGTCCGGAAGTAGACCTGCTCCTGGGTACACACAAGGTGTCCCGCGTAGTGTACGCCTTTGTGGGTTTTGAGATCATGGGACTGGCGCCCAACTTCAGGAGAGCCCGCGAACAGCAAACGGCAGAATTTGAGGAGTGGACCGAGTTTACCGTCATGGCGGGTCTCGATGCCACCGTCAAGAGCGTACCGTTCCTGCCCACCCATGCGGGGCTCGGAACGGATGTGCTGACCGTGAACCCGTCCTTCCGACTCTTCGAGGACCCCATCGGGGGTGAGACCCTGGTCGCCGTGCCGGCCCTCAAACCCGACTTCGCCCTCGTCCACGTCAATCTGGCCGATCCCTTCGGCAACGGCGTCATCCTCGGCGACGGGCACGTCGATGTGCTGTGTGCCAAGGCAGCCCGCCACACCATTCTTTCAGCCGAGCGCATCGTCTCCCCGGAGGAGTTGCAGCGCTACGGACGCGATGTGCAGATTCACCGGATTCATGTCGATGGGGTCGTGGAGGCCGCCTGGGGAGCCCACTTCACGGGTTGCGCCCCCTACTACCGCGCCGATCTGGCCCATGTTCAAGAGTACCTAGCCGCGGCGCGTACGCCGGCGACGTGGGAGGCTTACTGCAGCCGCTATGTCACGGATGTGCCAGCCGACTACATCCTGGCGGTCGGAGGACCCGAGGAGCTCGTCGGCAAGCTCGAAGTGTGAGGGCCGCGAACCCACCCGAGCACAAGACATCTCGAAGGGAGACTTTCGTGGACTACTCGGTTGACGAGCTGATGATAACCGCCATGGCCCGCGAGCTTGCGGGCGAGGTGATGGTGAGTTCGGTGACCTCGCTCGGCGCACTGTCCGCGTACCTCGCCAAGCGTACGCATGCGCCAGAGCTGGCGGTGCTGTCGACCCCCGAATCGGGCATGGAGGTGACGCCCATGCCGACCCTGACGCTCGGGCAGTTCATGACCGATGCGCAGCAGGGCATTCCCCTCACGATGGAGGACATTTTCGACGCCATCTTTCTCGATCGCTTCCGGATCTGGATAAATCCGGCGCAGATTGATCGCTTCGGGAACGTGAACATCACCGCTATCGGGCCCTGGGCCTCCCCACGGGTGGCGATGGTGGGGTCGCGCGGGATCCCGGAGGACACGAGTCACCTGTCGGCTATCCTGTACTACGTCACGAACCACTCGCCGCGCACGGTGGTGGAGCGCGTAGACTTCCGGAGTGGCGCCGGCTACGGGTCGGAGCGGGACCGGCTCCTCGGTCAGCGGGGGGCCCCCACTCGCCTCGTCACCAACCTCGGTGTGTTTGACTTCCGTGGCCCCGACCACAGCCTGTCGGTCGTCTCCCTCCATCCGGGGGTGAGCCGGGAGCAGGTGCAGGAAGCTACCGCCTTCCCTCTGTCTTTTGCGGCGGAGGTGTATGAAACGCCGGTCCCCAGTGAAAGTGACCTCGCCATCATCCGAGCCTCCGATCCCCTGGAAGTGCGGAAACTGGAGTTTCTGGGAGGACGGGAGGCAGCCGAGCGTCTGGTCCAGATTTACGAGCGGGAGCGGCAGGCGATGCGGGCCGCCTTATGGCAGAACCGGGGACGGTTTCGCTGATGGGAGCCGGCATCACCCGGGCCATCGTCACGGGCGCCGGCCGGGGAATCGGGTTTAGCACCGCGCGGCGCCTCATCGAGCAGGGGGCACGGGTGGCCGTGCTCGCACAGCACCGACCGAGTGCAGAGGAGGCCGCGGCGACCCTCGGGGAACGTGCGGTGCCCCTTGCGGGCGATCTGGCCGACCCGGATGTGAACGGGCAACTGATGACCGCCGCCATGGATGTCCTGGGCGGCGTCGACTGCCTGGTCAACAACGCTGGCTGGACCCTGACCCAGAGCTTTCTCGCCGAGGACCGCCCATATTGGGACCGGATTGTCGGCGTGAACCTGACGGCTGTAATCTGGTCCATTCATACGGTGCTGCCGCGCATGATCGAAGGCGGCGGCGGCAGCATCGTGAACGTGGTGTCGGACGCGGGACGGGTCGGCATGCAGGGCGAAGCCGTGTATGCGGCTGCCAAAGGCGGCGTCATCGCGCTTTCGAAGTCGCTGGCCCAGGAAATGGCGCGGCACCGTGTCCGCGTCAACTGCGTGGCCCCCGGCCCCACCCACACCCGTGTCCTCGAAGAGAACATGGGTGTGGGCCCGGAGGCCCACAAGAAAATCGAGAGTATGATCCGCCGCATTCCCCTGCGGCAGGTGGCAGAGCCCGAGGACATCGCTGCCGCTATTGTCTTTCTGGCCGGGCCGGAAGCTCGCCAGATTACGGGCCAGGTGCTCTCGGTGTCAGGCGGCCTGACGATGGTGTAGCCGGCCGCGCGAGCGTGAAAGCCGCGAGTGCGTAGAGAGCGGCCACCACCACCCATCCAGGTCGGTAGGAGTGACACACGCGCTGGAGAATCCCGAGGACTGGAATCCACACGATGACACCGAAGAGTCCCGCCATCCCTACCAATGCGAGCCCGAGCCCGCGCTCGGATGTCCTGCTTTTTTCGGCGAGCCAGGCCGTAAGGAGTGCGTTCCATCCGTCGACACCGGCCCCGAGGGCCATAAATATCAAAACGAGGGCTGTCAGGGGAAGGTCTCGCGGCAGGCCTGCCCACAGGAGAAGCGAGGTCGCGCCGACGCCAGCCGCGAGGCGGAGCAACCGGGTCACGGCCACCCCGCGGTCGTGGATGGAGCCCAACACCAGGCGGGACAGGAGACCGCTCAACAGGGCCACGGCGAGCAAGAGCCCAGCTGCCACGGGATGTCTTCCAGCCTTGTCGTGCAGATCAAAGATCACATAGGTGAGGAGCGCGTACTGGCCAGGCGCTAGGAGAAAGCTCGTCCATAACGCCCCTCGCACGTGTACGAAGAGATGCCGAAGCCGAAGGGACGATCGCGGCGCCGAGATCGCCCGACGCACCGGGAGGAAGACCGTCAGGATAACGGTCCACAGGGCCAGGTTGACCGACAGCGCCAGGAACACCCGCTGGAGTGGCCAGACGTGGCCGAGCCACGGTAAGAGACTGGCGGCCAGTACACCACCCAGGGGCGCAGACGCCTGGCGCACACCGAGCGCCAGGCCCTCGTGCCGGGTGCCCTGGAACAACGTGCTCACGCTGCCGAGGCCGACGAGCGACAGGGCCGGCAAGGCGCTTCCCACCAAGAACACCAGGATGAGGAGCGGCCAGAAGCCTCTCGGCAAAAACACTCCGAGGCCGCCAAGACCGACCAGGGCCCAGGAACCCGCCAGCACGGTCGCGACCCGGGACCCCATCCGGTCGTGCGCGAATCCCGCGGGCAGCATGCCCACGATGGCGCCGAACGCTCCCGCGCTCATCAAAATCCCCATCCGGCCCACACTCACACCGGTTGCGGCCCGAAACGCAACCGATAGCACGGCGATACCCTGCTGGGCAACGCTGATAGAAAGCTGGTTTACCGCCGCCGCGGCCAGTAGCCACGGGCGTCTGCCGCTCAGTCCGTGCCTCGACTGCTGGCCATCGAGCGCGACCTTCCTGACTTCTGGATGCTAGCCCCAAGGACCCCGTCCCGTCTTCCCCACTGTGTCCCGCCTAAAGACGCGCCATGCGGACCGCGTCACCCAGAGGAGACGGGCGGGGGGAGCGAGAAGTCACGGGAAGATGGGCTCAGAACAACGCGAAGAAAGTGGAGGCACCCCTTGGCTGTTAATTGCACCGTGCCCTTGCAAGGGTTCATGGATCTGTCGCGGCTCGGAGAGATCGTTCCCTCGCCCGACGGCCATCGTGCCGTTTTTTCCGTGACCCGCAGCGACCGGGAGCAGGACCGTTACGTGAGTCAGATTTGGATCGTAGACCGCACGACCGGCAATGCAGCAGCGTTTACTGCCGGACCGGCCGACGCCGCGCCGGTCTGGTCCCCGGACGGACGATACCTCGCCTTCTTAAGTGTGCGTGGGTCCGACCCCGAACCGCAGATTTACGTGATGCCCGCGGATGGCGGAGAGGCGCGCGTTGTAAGCCGGGACCTGAAGGGTGCCTCGGCTCTGCGCTGGGCGCCCGATGGTCGGTCGTTCACGGTAACGGCCTGGCGGGAAGCGCCCGAGCCCGGGACATCCTCCCTGTGGCAGGCGGTGGAAGAGGCGGGAGCTCTGCCCCCGGACGGACGGCGGTCGGCGGATCTCCTGATGACCGGGCGGATGAAATATCGATTTGACGGGGTCGGATACAGTGACGATCGGCGCCGGCACCTTGCCCGGGTTATGTTCGAGGCCTCGACGGCCGCCCCCGACTTTCTCACCGACGGTGAGTTTGACGTGAGCGGCTACGCCTGGCATCCGGACGGGGTCCGCATTGCGTACAGCCGCTCCCAGACGGGGCGACGCGACGAGTTATGGGACATGGGTATTTATGAACTTCACACCGAGTCACGGGAGACACGCCATCTCTTTAGTCCCGGCGGAATCGTGGCGGGCATGGCGTGGTCCCCGGACGGGCGGCAGCTGGCGCTCGTGGGCGATGACCATGCCGCCGGGCCGGCGACCGATATGACGGTGTACGTGATGGCAGACGCGGACGGGTCCGGGCGCAAACTCGCTCCCCATTTCGACCGTCCCGCCTCCATGCTGTTTGGGGACACCGGGTGCATGAGTGACACGATGCCTATCGCATGGGACGAGGACAGTGCCGCCCTGGCCGTTCTCATCCTGGACGCCGGAGTGGCTGTCCCCTATCGGTTCCATCTGGACGGACGAGAACCACAGTGCCTTATTCACGAAGACTTCACCGGGAGTATAAGCTCGCTAGCCGGAAGCTACCCGAACTACTGGGTGGTCTCTGAAACCTCGTCCACGCCCGCCGAGGTACATCTCCTGGAGGCGGGTGGGGAGCCTGCGCGCCTGACCGACATGCAGACGACTGCCCTGGAGCCCTGGGGCACGGTCGAGTACCGGACCATCACCTATGAGCGACCGGACGGCACGAGCTGCCAGGCGTTTGTCGCGCTCCCGCCGGGATTCCAGGAAGGGACCCGCTATCCTCTGGTGCTCATGGTGCATGGCGGCCCGCACGGGGCCTACGGGTACGCCTTCTCCCACGAAGAGCAGTACTATGCGGCGTCCGGCCGGGTGGTCCTGATGGTGAACCCCCGAGGGTCGAGCGGTTACGGGCAGGCGTTTACCGCTGCGTGCGTGCATGACTGGGGCGGCGGCGACTACGGTGACATCATGGCCGGGGTGGACGCACTCATCGAGCGGGGCTGGGTGGACCCCGACCGGATGGCGGTCAATGGCATCAGCTACGGCGGTTACATGTCAAGCTGGATCGTGACCCAGACCTCTCGGTTTGCCTGCGCGGTCCCGGAGATGATCGTATTCGACCTCATCAGCATGTGGGGCACGAGCGATATCGGCTGGTACTTCGTCGAGGAGGAGGGCGACGGATCGCCTCGGGACAACCGCGAGACCATCTGGGCGCATTCACCGGCGGCGCACGCGCACAAGGTGACCACGCCGACCTTACTCGTGGAGGGTGAGTTCGACTTCCGCTGCCCCATCAGCCAGGGAGAGGAGTTCTACACGGCGCTACACCGGAATGGAGTCGAGACGCGACTCGTGCGACTCCAAGGCGCGAGCCATATCGCCGCCTTCACCGGCAAGCCCCGCCAGCGTCTCGCGCGAAAGGCCATCATCGACCGCTGGTTCCGGGACCACGGCGTCGGCTAAGGGGCAGAACGCGACATCCTGAGCCCAGAAAGATCTCTTCGTTATGCATCGAGGAATGGCGGCCAGGCCCATAGTTCGGCGCTCAACGGAAACTTTCTTGGTTTCCGAAAGGTCTTAGCGCGGGAGAGGTGTCGTGACCTTACCGGCCCGGATACCGTTTTACGCTATCCAATGCCTGCCCCGAACTCGGTTCGCTTGGTTTCTATTTGGAGCCTTGGCGCTGGCTCTGCGTGGGTGCGGCCCGGTTCAAACCGTTGGCAGCATAAACTCGACGAGGCACCCTCCCACTCTACCGCCAACGTCTGTTGTGGGTACGGCTATCAGTGTCATGCAGGTCGGTGATGAGACGCTCCTGACCACGTGGCGCGGCAACGCGATCGACCTTACTATCCTTAGGC
>JAKATP010000216.1 GCA_021818685.1 Bacillota bacterium
CATGGGCCAGCAGCCCGTCGCGAAGACGCTCGAGCATCCAGTTGGTATACGGAGCCGGGCGAACCTCACCATGGCTGTTCATCACCTCATGCCGAGCCGGGAGCAACCCTCCCGTAGGAGCACCGGCCCACACCTTTTGGGTGTGAAAACCGTGCTCGGCGACAAATCGCCACGCGGCCAACGTCGCTTGACCGGCGGGGGTGGCCTCTAAGGGCAGCACCTCGGCGATCCGGGGCAGCACCCGTCCGAGCGTACTCAAGTCCCCGTTCCGGTCCGCGTACCTGCCGTACCCGTCGGTGGTAGTGCTGTCCGTCTGCCGCATCGCTGACCGCAGGGCAGCTTTGGAAGTCGTGGAAAAAACCCGCGCCCGTACCGCCTCATCGGGAGTACCCGGGTCCAGCAGCACCGCACTCGCCTCGCGGAGCCGGAGGGAGGCCCGTTCGAAAGTCTCCCGCCGATGCACCCGCATCCATTCCCGGCGCCGTTCCGCCCGGACCGTCCGATCGCTCAGCCACTGCAACAGCAAGGCTGTGAGATCGTCTTGGGCGAGGGCCGTAAACACGGCGGCAAAGGCGACCAGTGTTGCCCGGCGTCTCGGTTCCGTGAGCTGCGCGATAGTCCGCGGGCGGGAAGTTTCCGCATAGCCGGCGAGAGCCCGGAGCCGTCGGGTCGGCAGGCCCGCAATCTTCCAACCGGCAGAACCGAGGGCGCGGAGGCGGTCAACTCGGTCACAGGCATCAAAGAGGCCCCGGGCGCTGATCTCGGTAACCGGATTTCGGAGCCGCTCTAGTTCGGTCGATGGCATGGGCGGATGCGCGACCAGCAGATCGTCTAACGCGGCTCGCTGAGCGGGCGTGGGCAAGACGGCGAGACGCGTCCACAAATGCCTCTGAGCCCGATCCCGCACCTGCACAATCCGAGCGATGAGCGTCGTCACTCCCGGCAACAGGATCTGGTGATCAATCAGATACGCGGTGGCTTCTCGCACGATCGCGCTTACGCCATCGGGATGGATCCACACATAGGTGTAAAGCCATCGCAAGAAACGCCACCGGGCAACTGGGTCCGAAAACTGACGGAACCCGTAGATGCGACGGATGTCCGCGGCATGGGCCCACCGGCGATCCGCATGGACGTACCCCTGAAAGACACGCGCGTCCACAGCGAGTTGCCGCGCCACATACGTCAAGACATTCTCGGGGACGGTGGTAAGGTCGGCCACAAACGTTCCGAGAAACCTCACCGTGCCCAACTGCACGGCAAAGCCCAGGCGATTGTGCGCACCGCGATATCGGCGCGCCTGGATCAGGTCTCTCTCGTTCAGCTCAAAATAGCGAGCCAGCTGCTGGGCGCTTACGGGCCCCGCGAACTGTCCGTAACGCGCTTGATATTCCGGGGTCAGGAAGTGGACGCCCATAACCGGTCTCCTTGGTGTCCCCCAAAACGGGACGGACGGCGGCCTCGGGTCGTTATGCATGCGCGCGAAGGCCGTCCGCTCATCCGGTCTTCCGCGCACGGGGAGCAGGCCGCCACGTCCAGACCGGCCGACTTCGGATCCAGCCAGCCATCTAACTGTCACGCAGGGGCGAGGGACGGCCATCGTGCGAATCCGAAGGACCGGGCGCGTCTTCGGCTGCAGTGGCCATGGGACCCCGGTTCATCCGGCGGCGCGCCTCCCACAGACCGGCGACCATTCCTACGACGGCCCCCAAGAGGACCGATAAAATGATCACGACCGCGAAGGAGAGACCGCGGAAGGTCCACCAGAGGAAAGCCACGGGGATCGCGTGCGAGTTCTGCAGGGCAAAAATGGCGACTAACAAGGCGAAAACGACCACACCGACCCAGATCTTCATACCGCTGCTCCTCTTCCCGTAAAGCACAACGACCGCCGAAGCGCATCAGGGTGCCTTGAAACCAGTGCTCGGGGGATAGTGAGTCCGCCCACGTGCGACGGCCGGGGCGCCACCAGCTCATCCCCCGCCATGCACCGGTCCCAAGTCCTCGGCGCCGGTGCATGGGTGGACCGACGCCGAGGCGACAGTTGACGTGAGGGCGTAGGCTCCACCCGTTCTAGCGGGGAAACGTACACCGCAGTCTAAAAGATGGTGGAAATGTGAAGGATGAACGACGGGAAAACGGGCTGGTGGAAGAGAGTGGAAGAGAAAAGAGGGGGCCCGGAACGTCTTGATGGAGGTCGGGTCAGCCGGTGACGACCCACTGCACCATGGCCACGTAGCCGAAGAGCCGGAACAAGTCGTCATCACTAAGGCGTGCGAGCATCCGGTCGAGCGTGTCAATGCGTTCTGCCGTGAGCACGGCGAGCTCGTGGATGCCCTCAGGGGTGACGGCCAGGGTCACGGTTCGCCGGTCCGTCTCCGGATAGGATCGTTGGACGAGATGCTGCTCTTCGAGACGGTTGGCGAGCCCGGTCGTGGTGGACGCCGTCGACTGCGTGGCCCGCGAGAGCGCTCCGATCGTGCTGGTGCCGCCCTCGGCCAGATAGCGTAAGGCTTGAAATTGGGTCGGGGTCAGTGACCCTCTGGGCAGATGGACGTAGATCTCGTCCAACGAGCCAAGCGCCCGGTCAAGCTGCCCGAGCGTCTCCTGACGCTTGGACGGATGAGCCTGTTCACGCGGTGCCGACATCAACTCCGTCACGCGTTGAACCTTGTGCCATGTTGTTTGCCGCTGCATGCGATTTCACCTCCTATCCGTGGTCTGTCGATACATAATATGGCACAGGCCGGACTGTTTGTAAACGCAAATTCGCATGAGTCGCCAGAAATATAGGCATAAAGCGGAACATCGAGGGAGTGGGTTTGCCGGGCCCACGCGGCACTCCGGGGAGTCCGGTGGGGGCTTTCGGGAGGGAAAACCGGGGGCAGCCGTCTCAGGGGCCGAAAGTGGCCCGCGGCGTATCTGAAAAAGGTGATGTCGAGAGCAAGACGGCGGGGAGAGCGGGGGCTCGCATCGTATCATGCCCGGTGGCGAATGCGGATGTAAGCCTTCGACCAGGTCCTTTCAGACCGGAGCCGTATTTGGGTCTGACCATACTTATTCGGGGGTTGTCGTTGCACGTTTTGCTTGAGCGGACGTTAAGCTCGTGTTCCAGCCTCCAGCCGCCTTCGCGTGGCAGTGTCACCCAGTAGGGTCCTCCCTTTGTGCACTCGTCGAAGAAATCAAACAGCCGATCGAGGCGCCAGTATGGTCCCCCGCATGGCGCGCATCGAACCCGGTTCGGTTTCCCGGGGAGGCCCGTCAGTCGAAGGGTTTTCCGGGGTGCGGATCCGTCCCGGATGGACGTCACGCCGGGGGGAGGAGACCCCGGACAGTTGCAGACGCGCGCGGTGTTGGAGCCTCGGAAGCCCGCTGGCGGCGGTCGGTCCGGGCCGCAGGGTCGGACCAGGTTCCGGGCGGCATCACCGCGTGGCATTATCGGGCCCTGGTAAGCGTCTTCACCCCCCTCCCGGAGACTCGGGCTCCTAATGCAGGAAGTCGCCATCCGACCGGTCGCCCCGACAAGCGCCCGACTGCCCCACCAACGATAGGCTCGAGAAAAGCGTATACTGAACCTGTAAGCGACGGTCGCTGGTGCTCCGCGATAGGAACGT
>JAKATP010000217.1 GCA_021818685.1 Bacillota bacterium
CGTTCGACACGGTGGCGGGATGACTCAACAACCAGGCTCCGTCGACGTGGACAGAGCTTGCCAACACGGGCCAGTCACTCTCAAGCGTGGGAACGACGTCGTTCCACCGAAACCGTCACACGTGTCACGTTTTTAGGGCGTGAAGAACGTCTGGGCGACTTGGTCGAGGCCCTGGGGCGTCGGCATCAAGATCATGGCCGCCTCACGGCCAGTCGAGACGAACGCGCTAACGTTGCCCTCGATGGTCCCGCGGGCGGGAACGCTCACGCGCAAAGCCTGCCTGCCCACCGAGGCCCCGGGCGTGCCGGGAAACAGACCGGGCGCCGGCGGCAGGACGACGCCTGGTCCACGGCCGTCATGGACGACACGCGCTGGGCGGGTCCCGTCAGCAGGTCCTGACTGGTGAGGGTGATGGCGGTCCCGGTCGGATTCGTGATTGTCACGGTAAGGTTCATGGCCCGCATACCGGGTGGCGCCGAGGCTCCGGGCGGCAGCGTCAAGGGCTTTAGGCCCGCCGTGCGGATCACCTGCTGGCCGGCCGGACCCGGCTTGGGAGTGACCACCGCATGATGTTTGGTGGGCGATGCCGTCTTCGGATGAGCCGCTGACGACGGCGCAGATCCGGTCTGGGCCCCGAACGTCCCGCAGCCCGCCATGAGGCTGACGCCTAGGGTGCGGCGGCCAACACACTCCAACGCCAACGACGCATACGCTCACCCCTTGCAAAAAACACTCCCTATCTATCCCTCAACGAAAAGCTGAGGCGGATGCTGACGCCCCGCCTCTCCTTCGGACGATAAAAGCAGGGCATGGCTGCGCTGCCGGCGGCAAATCTGCGGCAGGGCCAGGAACAGCGACATAGCCTGCGTCAAAGCCCGACGCCAGAAGCCGCGGCAGCCTCTTTCTTCACGGGAGACCGTGCGGCTTAAGGGTCATAGTCTGTAAATCCGCGGCTATGTGTCTCGGGTCCTGGTCACGATCACCTGCCTACACGGGCCGACGAATCGGGGACCGATGGTCATCAGCGATGCGGACTCGCCGTAGCGAATCGGGAGCCACCAGGCCAAACCGGCGGCGAACCATGCCCAGATTCTCAAGCGTCCGGGCTAAACTCCTAGAACGTTCCAACTGATCTCGGCTGATTTGGGGATTGGTCGCCAGGCGCTCAGTGAGCAACACAGCCGCGTCTCGCGTAGGCTAGGTCGTTTCACGCATACGCCCAGTATCCTCCCTCGCGTGTGGGTGTGACTGCGTACCCAAGCCGACCAGGACCATGGCCACAGGTACAGCCAGGAAGACACTCATCAGCGCCGCCCGTTTGTTCCCGGTTACAGGCGATGGTAAATCTGGCCGCGGGGTCCGATGTGGCTGACGGCAATGATCCGGGCGGAGACGTCTACCGTGAAGATAATGCGTAAACCGCCGACCCGCGCGCTCCTTCGGCCCTCGCCATTGACCAGAGCTTTAGACTGGGCGAACGGGTCTTCTTGAAGGGCATGCAGGATGCTTCGGATTCGCTCTTGCACGGGGCGGTCGAGATGCTGAAAGTAGGTCGCGGCGGATCGGGAGAGAACAATCTCAAACATGCGGATCGAGGTCGTCCAAACGAACAACCTCACCACGAGCGATTTCGGCTTCGCCCCGGCGCACCGCGTCCCATTCGGCGGCCGTCAGGGGGAGCGAGTCAATGCTTGTCTCCTCATCAAGAATCCACTGCAAGAAGCGTCGGGCCGGCTCTAGGGCGGCGTCCGGCAATGCCTCCACCAGCCGGTGTAGATCGTCTTTGCGCACGGCCATTCAGAATACCTCCCCGTCTAGTATAAGCTCGGACGGCTCAATGCCGCGCAAGCCACACGGCTGCGTCGGTCCCGAAGAGGAGCCCCAGCACCCGCTCCGCACGCGCGCCAGGGAGTCTTCGGGTCCGGTCGTGACAGGGGTGGGGGCCGTGCGACGCCCGGGTTACCCACCGCCAGAGCCAGGGATGGCGCCTCCTCACCGGTGAGTCCACGCGACGACCGTTCGGTAAGCCCGTACGTACGCGCCGATGCCACGGGAGTAAAGCGGTCAAACAACCCGCCCCACGAGCCGACGCACGTCCCGTAGCCGGATTGTCATCGCGGCGGCGCCGTCGCGGACGCCTGGGACATGCGACCGTCGTCGGCCGCCAAAAGTCGGGAGGGCGCCACCGCCGCGAGGAGGCAGAGCGCGGCCACGAGGATTCCGGCCGTCATCCCGAACGAGACGGCGATGGCCCCAATGCCCCAGGCGCCAAAGGCGCCCACCGTGTTCCCGATGCCCATGGTCAGGCCGGAAGCCATGGCCCGCTGCTCCGGAAAAAGACTCTGCCCATAGACGAGAACCGTGGCCCCAGCCCCATTGGCCGCAAACCCCCAGAGACCCACGAGCCCCCAGAAGCCCCACCCGGTTCCGACACCGAGGACCCACGCCGCAGCCGCCACGGCGGCCAGCCCCAAGGAGCCCACCAGCACGAGACGGGGCCCGGTGCGATCCGAGAGTCGACCCCCGACGAGGTTACCGGCCATGCCCGTCCCGTAGGCCACCGTGAGCAGCATGCCGCTTTCGGACAAGAGGCCGCCCCGGACGTGCCAGAGGATGGGCAACAGGGTCAACAGGCTGGCCGTGCCCAGGTTCCGCAAGACGACCACCAGAAAGAAGGGCCGCGCCCGTCGACGAGCCGCGCGCCACAGCGCCGACCACGAGGGCGCCGCCCGCCATATTGGCAGGGGCAGGTGCCGGGCCGATGCGTACAACGGCAGCGCCACCAACAGGCCCGGCAGGGCGAGCAGGGCCAGTCCTAAGCTATGCGCCCAATGCCAGGCGATGACGACCGCCAAGGGTGCCAGGGCGTGGCCGATCATGCCGCTCACCATCCACCCGCTCATGCGCCGCCCGGGTGCGTCCGGCGTAGCCTGGGTCACCAAGGCCGCCATGTGGGGGTGGAACGCCGCGTTGCCCACGCCGGCCAGCAGGAGGGCTACCGCGAAGACCGCATACGAGGGGGCCCATGCCAGCCCGACCGAAGCCCCGAGACTCCCGACTAGGATCCCTCCGACAATAAACCAGGGACCCCCGTGGCGATCGGCCCACCAGCCCAGGAAGGGCTGCAGGCCCTGGGTCGACAGGGCCAGGACGCCCGCGAGAAGTCCGGCCTGCCCCGCCGTGAAGTGCCATCGCGCCATTAAGACGGGCAACAGCGCGAGGTAAAGCGACGGATAGCCATCGTTGAGGGCATGGGCCAGAGACCACACGAGGCCTGACCCGCGAACGGTGCGCGCCTCACCCGCGCCGGGACCTTCGGCAAGCGCTGAACCTGGACGCATCCCGACCCACTCTCCGGTATTCTGCTGTTCTACTGTTCGGTATAGTAGCATAACTGCGAGATCCTTCGACGAGACCGGGTGGCTTCAGGGGCCGCACGCGGGATCACGCCTATGGGTACCGTGCAGCACACATAAGCCCGTTCATCTACCCTTCATCTAATGGTTGCCCTGGCCGGCCAGTCCGCGTCGGTTCCGCGCCACTCCCGCCAAGAAGCCGATC
>JAKATP010000049.1 GCA_021818685.1 Bacillota bacterium
TGGCGGCCGGGCAGGCCGTGTCTGCGCGTGGAGAGGACGTAAGACCCGCCTGAGCTACGGCTCTTACGGGCGGTCCCCGGCGAAGCGCGAACCATCCGGGCTCTCCCGGAATCCCCCGGCTTTAGCCGTGGGGAGGATGTCAACGTCTCCAGTATCGTGGGCGGGCAGCTCATTTCGCGGACGGGGAAGTATAAGGCACTCGTGCTCGTCGGCGGCGGGTTCATGGTGGCCGGCGCATACCTTCTGACGCGTCTCACGGTCTCCTCCCATGTGTCCGACGTGGTAGTCGCCATGATCGTGATGGGACTCGGGATCGGAAGCCTGATGCCGGCCATGAGCACCATCGTGCAGAATCTGTTTCCCTATCGGATCATGGGTACCGTGAACGCGACCCAGCAGATGGCGAGTTCCCTCGGAGGCGCTATTGCCTCACCCATCCTGGGCACGGTGCTGACGGCGAGCTTTGCCCGCGCCCTACCGAAGGACCTGCCGGCCAGCCTGGCTCTCATGGTGCGTCATCTGCCGCCGGCGGAGCGGGCCGCGCTCAACGACCCGCAGGGCGTCATCAGCGCCACCGGCCAGGCCGCCTTGCGGCACCAGTTCCAGGGATTGGGCACGGCGGGCGCCAGTCTTTACCAGAGCTTCGTGCATGCGGTCCGGCTCGCCCTGTCCACCTCGGTCCACGAGCTATTTTGGGTCAGCGTGGTCTTTTCCGGCGTAGCGCTGGTGTTCGCGGCGATCCTGAAGGAAGTGGAGCTGAAGCAGAACGAGTTTTACGGATCGGGGAGTTCGGACGCGGAGGCGTCTTCACTCCCGGAACGACGCGACAACATGCTCACGGTGGCGGTGGCGGCGGCCTGGGGCGCCCGTGAGGGGGCACGCCCGGACGCGCCCCGCGAAGAACGCGAACAGCTGGAGCGTGCGGTCGGCCTCTTAGCGCTCGTGCTGAAGGACGAGAGAGAAAACGTCCGGAGCGACGGGGAGACGACCGAGCCCACCGGGACCGACGCGCGTCTCGATGATTAGCTCCTCTCCTTCAGGGAGCTGTTGGGAGGCGCGCCGCATAAGCGGGATGACGTCGTCTGGCTCAATTGTCCGGCGGCATGGCCCCGGGTCCGGGTAAGACGCTCGCCTGCGAGACACCCCGTCGGGGGCAGGGGCCGGGCCGTCGCGAAATTCCAGGAAGGCCGTGCAAAGTCGCTGGCCCGGATCTCCCCGATGGCCGGCTCGCACCCGCGGTCCCCGTTAGCGGGTTTCCAGATCGGCAAGACCTGGCAGGTGTGAGGCATGGTGGGTCGCGAGCTCTTCGATGTGGAATATGGATGAAGGTTGAGCGGCGCGTCGGGATGGGGCACTCGGGCCACAGGAGGCGGAGGGCATGATGCCACGCTCAGGTCCGCATGTGGCGGCTCCGGCACACCCTCGGGCCGGCATGCGAGTTGGGCGCTTGGGCCATTTTGGAGGCGTGAGCGCCACCCCAGTCATCGATCCTGAGATCCACCGCCACCATAGGCGCTCGGGCGCCCCAAATCATTGACCCCACGCCGGGGAGGCTCCGCGACCCGGAGCGCGAGACAATCTGGACTCCTCACGGACACCACCCGCAGCGTGGGATCTTGATGAGGGACGGAGACGGGCCATTCGGCCCCCTATAGGCTGGACCTCTCCCTGGACCGGAGGCAGCGACGGCCCGTGGGTGGTGCCCTCATCAGGGTCCGGGAAATTCTGCCGGGTTTGGGTTCCGTTCGACAAATTCGGTGCTCAGTACGACCCCGGTCGAGGCGTTCACAATCACGATCCCGGTTCGGTAGTTCGAGTCGGGATTCGTCGACCACTGGCTCCCAAAACCATGCAAAGTCACGAGCCACAACGGATTGTGCCCGTACAGGGGTACGCGGGAATGGGCCAGCACCAATCGCACCGCCCCGGCCGTGAATGGGCCCTGGCCATCTCCCGCCGAAGCGGACTCGGCCACTCTAATGGCTCGGACGCGCGAGACAATACGCCCCACGCCGGGGATGCTCCATTGGCCGGCGCGTGAGACTCGCTCCGTGTTCACGAGCACCGCCCGCAGCATGGGGTCTATATAGGTGTTCATATTCGGAAGCCGGTAACCGGTCGCGGGCGAGTGGCTCGGCCCGGGGCCCGCGATGCCATGACGGCACGCCGGAGTCGTGGCCGTCCGCCTATCATAGAAGAGCTCCCCTCCCATTTTCTGCCCCTGCGCACGGACTTTCCCTGCGGGCCGGATCCGGCTTTCGCGCAAATGGTTCCCCTCGTCCGGCGTCGCCCAGACCGGGCCGCCCAAAGAAACTGTCCGACATCTAGTCGGGCTCACGCGGCAACCGGGCGATGGCCACGGGGTCGAGACCCTGACTCCGGAAGAAATCACGGTTGTGCCGGACATGTTCATCGTCCGGCACCCAGCGGGCAGCGGCTTCATTGTGCCAGCAGGCACGGCGCAGCTGGCCCAAGGCGGACAGACACACGGCGAGCTGCAGGTGAGGGAGCCAGGTGTGGCATGCTTCGATGCGAAAACCCCCGGTCTCGCCGGGCGCCCAGCGGAGCGCCATGTCGTACCACGCGGCGGCCGCCCGGGGTTGCCCATGCTGGAGAGCGTCGTACCCGAGCCGACAGCAAGCCTCCGGACGCGGAGCGTCCCAGTCGAATCCGCGCATGATGGCCCGCCGCATCGCCTCACGCTCGCCTTTGGCTTCATGGGCCTCGGCGAGCTTGTTGACGGCCCACAGGCGATCCTCAAGCCACATCGACTCGTCGTCCGCCGACGCCTCGTAAAGTGGGATCGCCTCGTCATAGAGACCATGGTCCATAAGCTCATTGGCGAAATAGAGGCGGTCGCGGGGAGTGAAGGGCTCGCCCGCGCTCGTCATGGCGCGATAGATGCGGAGGTTCCGATCGCCGGCGGGGCGCTGTCGCATATGGGTGACAATGACGTCCGACGGCTCTAGCGGCCCCGGCCCGTCGAGGTACTCATGCACGCGTCCGACCCACCGGAAGTTGGCCGCGCGCCGCACAACGCGCGGCAGTCGAAAGCGCAGGACGGAGATGCCCCTCGGGTCGCGGGCATAGTCGTAGACCATGGTATAGCCGGGCGCCGCTCCTCCCAGAGCGTGTCGAAGGGCGCGAAAGCGTTCCCGATCGGCGGGCAGGAGGATGTCATCGGCGTCCAGCCAGAAGATGTAGTCACTCCGGGCGTGGGCGAAGGCCGCATTGCGGGCGCGGGCAAAGTCGTCATGCCAGACATCGAAAAACACCCGGGCGTCAAAACGCCGCGCCACCTCGACGGTACGGTCGCTGGACCCGGTGTCGAGGACCACGCACTCGTCGACGAGGTCCCGTACGGAATCGAGGCAGCGCGGCAGGGCCGCCTCCTCGTCCTTCACGATGAGGCACAGGCTTACGGTGGGACGATCTCTAGCCACGGTCCACGTCTCCTGCCATTCGTCGTGAGTGAGGGCGCGCGGGCGGCGTCGGGCCTCCCCACCCGACGCCGGTGCCGAGGGCGTCCGGATCTGGGCTCGCGGGAATCGCGCGCGTCTCTCTGATCAGTATGCTAACGTGAATTCGGTTCGTGTTCGCAATGCTTGCGGGGAGGGGCAGGGATGGACTGGCCTCTGGTTCAGGTGCTTGGCACCAAGCGTGATAAGAAGGCCGATGTGGAGCTCGCGGCAGCCCTTTACCGGGACATGATTCTATTGCGGTCCTTTGACGAACGGGCCATCAACCTGCAACGGCAGGGGCGCATCGGGACCTTCCCGCCTTCGCTCGGACAGGAAGCGTCGGAGATCGGCAGCGCGCACGCCATCCGGCGGAGCGATTGGATGGTGCCCTCGTACCGGGACCACGGCGCTCTCTTTGTGCACGGGGTCCCCCTGGAGAATGTCTTACTGTTTGCCATGGGCCGCGCCGCCAGCCTGTCGACCGCTGTCAAGGCGCTGCCCACCTCGATTCCGATTGCAACCCAGCTCCTACACGCAGTGGGCGTCGCGATGGCGAGCCGAAGGCTCGGCCGCGACGATGTGGCTCTCACTTATTTTGGTGACGGCGCCACCTCCGAGGGCGACTTTCATGAAGCGGTCAACTTCGCCGGCGTCTACAAGGCACCGGTCATCTTTTTCTGCCAGAACAACGGCTGGGCGATCTCGGTGCCGCGGGCGCGCCAGACCGCGTCGGAGACTTTGGCGCAAAAAGCCCTCGCCTACGGGATCCAGGGCGCCCGTGTGGACGGGAACGACGCTTTGGCCGTCCATCAGGTGGTGAGCGAAGCCGTGGCCCGCGCCCGCGCCGGAGAGGGTCCGACCCTCGTGGAGGCCGTGACGTATCGCATGGGACCCCACACGACCTCGGATGACCCGACCCGTTACCGGCCGGCTGACGAGTTTCTCGAATGGAAGACCCACCGCGATCCGCTCCTTAAACTGGGCGGTTTTTTGTTGGAACGGGGGGCGGCATCGGAATCCGACCTCAACGCCTGGGCGGAGGAGGCGCGGGTCCGGGTGCAGGCGGGGGTGGAGGCGGCGGAGGCCGTCCCCATGGTGCGCCCGCGCGGCATGTTCGAGCATGTCTACGACGCGATGCCGAGCGTCCTCGAAGATGAGCTCCACACCATCGAGGAGGTCACCCCTGATGCCTGAGATGAACCTGATCCAGGCGGTGAACGCCACCCTGGACGCCATGCTGGGCAGTGACGAGCGGGTGGTGGTCCTGGGGGAGGACGTGGGCAAGAACGGCGGCGTCTTCCGTGCCACCGACGGCCTCTTTGAGAAGTATGGCGGTGACCGGGTGATGGACACGCCGCTCGCGGAGAGTGGCATCATCGGCACCAGCATCGGCCTGGCCATCGGTGGCCTACGGCCGATTGCCGAGATTCAATTCATGGGCTTTTTGTACCCGGGCCTCGACCAGCTCATCTCTCATGCGGGCCGCATGGCCGCGCGGAGTTCGGGCCAGGTGCGGGTGCCCCTGGTCGTGCGGGTGCCGTACGGAGGGGGTATTCGCGCCCCCGAGCAGCACGCCGATTCCGCCGAGGCTTATCTGGTCCATACGCCGGGGCTGAAAGTGGTGGTGCCGAGCACGCCCTATGATGCCAAAGGTCTCCTCTACGCTGCCCTGCACGATCCCGACCCGGTCGTGTTCATGGAACCCATCCGACTCTACCGCCTGGGACGCCAGGAGGTGCCGGAGGAGGCGTACATCGTCCCCATCGGATCCGCCCGCGTGGTCCGCGAGGGGACGGACATTTCGGTGGTGACCTGGGGCAACATGGTGGCTGTGGCGGAGCGGGCGGCGGACGCGCTTTTGGGCGAGGCGTCGGTGGAGGTCATTGACCTGAGAAGCCTGTTTCCCCTCGATCGGGAAGCCATCTGGCGTTCGGTCAATAAGACCGGACGGGCGGTGGTGCTGCAGGAGGCTCCACTTACCGGAGGGCTTGGCGGCGAGGTGACGGCGCTCATTCAGGATGGGGCCTTCTGGTCACTGCAGGCGCCCGTGGCCCGCGTGGCCGGCCCCGACATCCCGTATCCCCCATACGCGTGGGAAGACATGTACCTTCCGAGCCCGGAGCGGCTCCTGGCGGCCATCCGGCGGACGCTCCAGGACTAACCGGGGAAAGAAGGGGAGGACGGGCGCATGGCGTTTGAGTTCAAGTTTCCCGATGTCGGCGAAGGCATCACGGAAGGTGAAATTGTCCGCTGGCTCATTAACGAGGGGGATGTGGTAACCCTCGACCAGGCGCTGTGCGAGATGCAGACCGACAAGGCGGTCGTGGAAATTCCGGCGCCGCGGGCCGGCACCATCCTGCGCCGCGTCGGTCGCGAGGGGGATGTCATTCCGGTCGGACAGACGCTGGTCGTGATCGGGGAGCCCGGGGAGGGAGGCCTCAAGCCCGCCCAGGAATCCGAGCCGGCCCCGGCTAGTCCCCGCCCGGCACCCCCCGGGGACGGCGTCCATCCCAATGGGCCGAGCGAGCGGGGCGAGCCGACTGTGGTCCCGCCGGCCCGGATCCAGGCCGCCCCGGCCACCCGGCGCCTCGCCCGCGAGCTCGGAATTGATCTGGCGCGCGTGGCCGGCAGCGGTCCCCGCGGCCGCATCGTGCCCAACGACGTGCGCCGCGCGGCGGCCTCCCAAGACGCCGCTCCCGTCACGAGGGTGCCTGCGGCTCCACCTGGTGAGCGCACGCCCTACCGGCTCCAGGGGCTTCGCCGCGTCATCGCCGAGCATATGGTGCAATCGGTGCGCGAGATCCCGCATGTCAGCGTCGTCGACCGGGTGAATGCGCGCCGCCTGGTGGCCGTACGGACCCTGCTGAAGCCGGCGGCGGAGGCCAGGGGCACACGCCTCACCTACCTGCCCCTGGTCGCGAAGGCCCTATCCCTGTGCCTGCCCGAGCACCCGGTCTTTAACGCGCGCTGGGATGAGGGCACCCTTTATCTTCACCGGTCGGTGGACATCGGCATTGCCACGGACACCGACGATGGGCTTATCGTGCCGGTGGTCCGCGGCGTGGACCAAAAGAGTGTCCTCGAGGTGGCGGCGGAGATGGGACGCGTCACGGAGCGGGCCCGCGCCCGCACGCTGGCGCCCGGCGAGCTTTCCGGATCGACGATCACCATCACGGGTGGCGGTCCGCTCGCAGGGCTCTTTGCCACTCCCATCATCAACTATCCCGAGGTGGCGATCCTGGGCGTGTACCGTATCCAGGAGGAAGTCATCGTGGAGGACGGGGAGATGCGGCCCGCACCAATGCTGTATCTGTCACTCACATTTGATCACCGGGTGGCGGATGGGGCCGAGGCCTCGCGCTTTCTCTCGAGCTTAAAGGATCTCTTAGCCACGCCCGAGCTGTGGCTCCTCGACCTCCGGTAGCCGCCAGGAGGCAATCCCGAAGGCGAGTGCCACGTACATCACGTCGAAGCCGATCATGACGCTCGAGGGCGAGAACGACCCCAGCACGAAGCCGACGAGCCCGCAGAAAGCCGCCCGGCCGAGGCCGGAGCGGAGCGGGTCAGGGCTCTTGGCCGCGCGCCAGGCGTAGACCACGACGGCGAAGTAGAAGACCACGAAGAAGAAGAGACCCGGCCACCCGAAGTTTGCCGTCACCTCGAGCCAGAGGCTGTGGGGGGCGCTCACCCCAAAGGTGTTATAGGGGCTTCCGTGGTGGACCCAATACTGCATGAAATAATCGATGCCCCGCGGGCCCAGGCCGAATGGGTGCTGGCGGATGGCCCACCAGTCGGTGCGGTAGATGTTCCAGCGAATGAAGCTCGAGGAGGGGGCGACGCCGCGCGGCAAGACCCGCGGCGGGATGCCGCGAAAGAGATCGGGAATCCGAGAGAGCTTGGAGAGCGCCAGATGGTGGGCGGCTGCCGGGCCGAGCGAGCGGGCATAAACAATCAAAGCCCCGAGCACCGCGAGGCCGGCGACGAGGGCGCCGACGGCCACCTGACGGGCACGGCCAGACAGCACGAACGGCAGGACCGCCAGATCCACCAGCAGCGCGAGCTCCCCGCCCCGGGACCCGGATTTCACCATCACGTAGAACAGGAGCAGGGTCAGGATACCGGCACCGATCCCGGCCGCGGTCCGCCTTTTGAAGGCCATGGGCCAGAACCAGACAAAAGGCAGGATGAGGGCGATGGCTACCCCGAGATTGTTGGGGTCGTAGTAAAAGGCCGTGGGGACATGCTTGCCGTGGACGGACGAAGCCCCGAGATGGTGGCCCGTGTGAATCTCAAAGAACGCCACCACGATGGTGGCCGCCCAGTAGAGCGGGAAACCCACCTGCCAGAGGGTCTGGATGAACGCACGATGGCGTGCGAGAAGCCAGGTGGCGGCCAGGATGGCCCAGGCGCTCACCTGCTGGAAGGTATAGTACTCAACTGGGTAGGAGTGGTTCTTGTCGGCGAGGTAGCTGACCCCGACGATCCCCACAAACAGGGTGAACGCGAATAGGGCCAGAGCCCCCGGCGGCCGATATCGATACCAGAAGTAGAGGCAGGCGGCGGCCATCGGGACGACCAGCACCTTGACCAGGATCGAGAAGAGCGAGTGCCCATGGAGGCCTGGCAGCACCAGATACCCTTCGTACAGTGAACTTGCCACCAAGATCCACAAGAGAACATGCGCGATTGCGGGCACCACGCCCTTGATCCGTGTCTCCACGATACCTCCCGCCTCGACGCGTTTTGTCTAAGCGTAACATCTTCAAGGCACGGCTTTCGATCCCTGCCGCGCCATGGGCGCGGGCGCCATGGCTCTCGGCGACCATAGGTTCGCCCGGCCCGCATCAACCTGGGAGAACCCCCCAGGGGGTCACGTCCGGTCTGCCACGAATGTCGGTGTGCTATCTCACGTCCTCGGCCCCAAGGAGAAAAGGACGCCCTCCACCGCCCATATGAGGACCACATCGGGGGACAAGACCCGTACCCCCTTTCGTTGACGAAGCCGGCGTCCCTCAGAGGATGGCCGATGGGGGCACGGTCGCGCGGTGACGCGAACACGATTCGCCTCGTCGACACCGGCTCCGTCGAGCATCCTCGGCCCACTGGCGACCAAGTGGAAGCGGTGAACCCAGATTCGGCGAAGCGATGCGAGGTCTCCCGACGGCAAGCGCACGAGCGCCCGGTCCGGGCAGACGACGGTCCGCCACCATGTCCTGGCTAGCATAGGACGTGCGAAGGCGCCCGGCCTGACGACCGGGCGCCTTCGATGCGTCCCCTACTTGCTGAAGTAGAGGTCGTTGTTGGGCACGAAGGCCTGGATGTCGTTGTAGGCGGATCCCCAGCCGTGGACGGTGTTCTTCTCCAGGTAGAGGCCGTCCGGGGTCGGCATCCAGAGCACCGGCAGCTGCTGAGACGCGTAGACCTGATACGCATTGAAGCGGCGCGTGATCTGGCTTGGGGTTCCCCCCTGCACCGATTGGTTGATGAGCGCCGTCATCTTCGGGTCCTGGTAAGCACCCGGGTTAAAGCCCTGGAGGGAGTTAAAGAGCCCGTCACCCGAAGGGTAGTAGTCCGGCTCGTAACTCCATTTGAACCCGATTTGCACGACCCACTTCGAAGAGTTGGCCGGGTTTCCGATATCGTTGGATACGTTGTCGATGGACTGCGGGTTCAAGGTGGCAGCGATGCCCTCTTGGGCCCAGTCTGCCTGCAGGATCTCCGCGATGCTCGTGCTCGCCTGGTCGCCGCTCGGATAGAGGATCTGGAAGGCGAGTTTCTGCCCGTTCTTCTCCATCACCCCATGCACCATGTGCCAGCCGTGGGTCACCAGAATCGCCTTTCCACGTGCCGGGTCAAACGGATAGGGGTTCTTGAGCGCCTTGTCGTAGAACACGTTGGCTGGCCGCACCGGGACCGGTCCGTAGGTGGGTGTCGCGTATCCATGGTAGACCGCCTGGATGATGGCGGGCTGGTCGATGCCAAGCTGCAGCGCCTGGCGGGCGTAGAGGTTGGCAAAGAGGCCCCCCACACCCTGTGCATTGGGCCGCATGTTCAACGCCCCCATGAAGTACCCGAACAGGGGCTGCCGTACCAGGTGATAACCCTTGACCTGACCGAGCGACTTCAGCAGGGTGAAGTCAATCGGGGCAATGTCGACGCTTCCCTTCAGCACCTGGGCAAAGGAGGTGTCCGATGAGCCTTCGTACAGATAGGAGATCTTGGGAATCGACGGTTTCGGACTGCCGTCGAACTTCGGGTTGGCCGCAAACAGCCAATACTGGTCAGCCACATAGCGCGCGATGTCATAGGGCCCGTCCACGATCTTGTAGATCGGCTTCATGGGCTCATTCGAGATCTGCTTGATCCAGTTGAGCTCTGTGCTCATGTTGCTGTACTTGTTCCACACCGGCGGTACCGGCACCAGTTGGGCGATGCCGTTCAATTCGAACCAGGTCGGATTCACGGGCGAGGTCGTGGTGATGGTGAGGGTGTAGGGACCGCTGGTGGTGACGCTCTTCCACTGAGTCGGCACACCGCCCTCCGAGGCAAAGCAGTACGGCAGCACGGAGTTCGCCTGGCTGGACGCGTCGATGAGCTTCCAGTCGAACAGCACGTTTCCGGCCGTGACCGGCTGGCCATTCGACCAGTGCCACTTGGGGTTCAGGTGAATGGTGTAGGTCTGGTCATGATTCGAGACCGTAATGTTCTTCGCGATGGACTGAGAGTAGTCGATGGTGTCCTTAGAGCTTATCCAAAGGAGCGGCAGGTACATATCGGGGCCACTGATTCCGCCGCCGCTGACCGTGCCGCAGTTAATGGTCGGCACGAGCGGCGGCCACCAGTCCAATGGGCTCTGAGGCCCGAGGGCAATGGTCAGCTCGCTGGGCGTACTGGCCGCACCGGTCGGAGTAGCGGTGCCGCAACCGGCCAGTGCCAGGATCGCGGCCATGGCGATTCCGGGCCCGACGAGCCGCTTCGGGCCAAGGCCCCTCCTCATCTTGTCGAACATGGGCTGCGTCCCCTTTCCGCCGACGATGCCGCGGCCGTACCACGGACGGATCCCACCCGCCCGCCGCGGGTCGTGGTGCCACTGAATGTAGCATCCCGCGGACCGTTAGGAGCGACTGGGCGTCGCCGTGTGCGGGGAAATCTCACTGTAAGGCGGCGTCTCGCGACGGCTTTCCGGTCAAGGCAACCACCTGTCCCGAAAAGACCATGCGACCCCACGCCCGTGGCGGCAGACCTGCGCGGAAATCACTCTCCCGCGACGCCCGGCTCCGCTCCCTCCGCGGGATGTCTTCGGTGCGTTCGGGGACCAAGGGGACACGGATGCCCTTAGCCGGTACACGGTCAAGAAGAACCTGAATAGTCGGCAGGAATGTCGCAGAACGTCGAGAACACTCGGGATTGACAAGCTCTTCCCTGAAAATGCTCCGCCCTACATCGCTCGACGGGGGAAAAGGGTGTCGGCTCACTGGCGGCGCTTTATCGGGCGGGGTTGGGTGCTCGGGGCCCTCGCTGCGCAGGCGCTCGTATGGCTGTGGGGCACCATCCTCGTCGAAGGGTCGCCCGCCCGCCTAACCTGGATGGTCCTCGGAGTCGCGCTCGCAGGACTCGGCTTCGCCGCTGCTTGGTGGCGGGCAGCGTCCGTCGATGGGGCGGTGTCTGCGCGGAGATTTGGTCCTCCCCAGAGAATGCGCCCGGCACGACGGACGCGGTGCAGCATCTGATCTCAGTGGGGGTCCGTAGAAAGTCCGTGGAGTGTCCGCGGAGACCGAGAAGGAGGTCAGGGCATGATGGAGTGGACTCCCAGTATTGACGTGGTGACGGTGTTCGTAGAGGACCTCGCGCAGACCAGGGCGTTTTATGAAGTGGTATTTGGCGCCACGCCCGTGTTCCAGAACCAGGACTCCGCAGTGTTCAAGTTTGGAAGCCTAGCCGTCAATCTGTTGGAGGCTTCCAGTGCCCCGGAGTTGATAGAGCCGGCGAAGGTAGGGAGCCCGAACGCCGGCGCCCGCTTTCAGTTCACCGTCATGGTGGACGATGTGCATGCGGTCTGCGACTTGCTTGCGTCTCGCGGGGTCAGTCTCTTGAACGGGCCGATGGATCGGTGGTGGGGCATGCGGACGGCAAGCTTCGTGGATCCGGCGGGATATATCTGGGAAGTCGCGCAAGACCTGGAAGCGCCTGCGGGGGGCTGACATCCGGAGCGGGTGACCGCCGCTCCCGAACCGAGCGCGGGCGAGCCTGGACATTCCGTGAAGGACCGGCGAGACGGGCCGCATCGGCTGAGGGTCTCATGACCGGAATCGGTTTCGAGCGAGCACGAGATGCGTGATGTCGAACGCTGGATTCGCCCCAGCCCCGGCGTCTGCACAGGGTCCGCGTGCCCACTCGGCTCGCGGACGGTTCCCGTTTGCGGTCGGATAGCCCGAGAACCCCAGGCTCTTCCGGCGGCTCGCAAGGGGGATCCTGTAGCCCGTGGAGTCTGCGCCACCCTTGATGCCACCCCCGGCACATGGGAAGCGGAAGGAGGCGCCGGGAAGGCAGTTCACCCCGAGCGGCTGACACCGGGGCTCCCGCTATGCCTGGAGAGCATGGAGGGTAGGTTGTTCGACCTCCGTTTCTAAGACGTCGAGGTACCGGTGGAGGAACGCCCGGGTCCGTGCCCACGCGAGATCCGGTGGGTCTCTCTGGCAATGCGTATTCGAGGGCTCGACAAATCGGTGGATGGGGTCTGGGTACGAGACGCCATCGGGTCGCGTAGTGCGAGCGACAGCGCCGCAAAGAGCGTGTGGTCCGCGACAAAGGGCTCCGAGTCCCTGTGCGGTGAGACAGGCCCGCTCCCGTGCCTGTGGTGCCCTGCCACCGGACAACGGCACGGCCGTCGCGCTTCAACGACTGGGAAGCCCCCGCGCCGTCAGGTTGTTAAAGGAGCCCAGCGCTACCACACGGCCCTGCTCCAGCCAGATGATTTGTCGTGCGGCCTGCAACAGGCGGGCGCTGTCGGTCACGACCAGAAAGGTGCCCCGCATGCGAAGCATCTCGCGCCAAATCAAGTCCTCGGTGTCGCCGTCAAGCGCGCTCGACACGTCGTCCAGGACGGTCAGATCGGCCTGACGAGCCAGAGCCCGCGCGATCGCCACCCGCTGGGCCTGACCGCCCGACAGCCGCACGCCCTGGTTGCCAATGGGGGTGTCCCACCCGTCGGGCATTCGGGCGAGGTCGTCGCCAAACACCGCGGCACGGGCCACTTCGGACAGGTCTACTTCGGAGAGCTCGCGATCCAGCACGACGTTCTGCCGGAGTGTGCCGGCGAAGAGATGCGCCCTCTGCGGCACGTACGCGGACCGGGGTGGCACCAAGAACTCGCCCGGATTCTCGATGACTCTCCCATTCCAGAATGTGCCGCCGGCGTCCGTGGGCACGAGGCCCAGAATCCCCCGCAGGAGCGTCGACTTTCCGGATCCGATCCGGCCGGTGATCGCTGTCACCGTGCCCCGCTCTATGGTGAAGGAAACATCCGTGACCACCCCCGTGCCGGCCCGGATGATACCAAGGCCGCGCACTTCCAAGGTCCGTAGGGACTCCCCCGGTGCTGGCGTCCGCACCACAGGAGGCGGACACGGGGGACGGTCCACTAAGGCCCGCGCCGGGGCTCCCCGCATCAGGTTCAGCAGGCGGCGGAAGGCAATAGCCGATTGCTGATAGGAGCTTATCAGGTAGCCCAGAAAGCCCATCCGGTCCGCTACCTGCATAAGGTAGAGGGCAAACAGGGCGAAGTCCCCCACGGTGAACCGACCGGAGTGCATTTGCCCGGCTCCGATCAAGAGAACCATCCCGGCTCCCAGGTTCATGGTGTACTGGAAGATTCCGTCGAAGGCGAGACCGGTCACCGTGTCGGTCACCGTGGCGCGTCGGCGGGCTTCACCCAGGCGCTTCAGGTGTGCCAGGATCCGGGCTTCGGCCCCGGCCACCTGGATGGCCTGCACCGAGCTGAAGATCTCGGCGATGGCACCGGTGACGTCTGCCGTCGTCCGTCGGCTCAGATCACGCACGCTCATGAGGCGGCTGCGCGCCACGTTGGCGAGGAGCAGCAGGAACGTGAGCGGCAGGAACACGAGAAGCGTCAGGCGTCCGTTCACCGCCAACAGAATGGCGAGGCCGCCCGCGCCAAACGCCAGCCCGGCGAACGCGTCGTATGGCCAATCCGTCGCCAGCGCCCCCGCCTCGGCGTCATCGCGAAGGGTGGAGATGGCCTGGCCGACGCTGCCCTCAAACGCCTGGGCGGCCGGCCGACGGAGGATGTGGCGGACGATGTTCCCCTGCATCAGGGCCCGCAGCCGAAATCGTAGCGGCACGCCGGCTCTCGTCGCACCGTGCATGGCCAGTGCCCGCCCGAGCCCACTTAGGACCAAGAGTGCCACGACCGCGCTCACCCCGAGCCCCAACGGCGCCCTTCCCGTGAGGGCGTCGAAGAACAGCTTGGCGAGGAGACCGGGCACCAAGGGCCAGGCGTTCCAGAGGATCCAGCCAAGAGCCGTCCAGGCGTACGGCCCTGCCTGTGACCGAATTAGTTTCCACACCAAGTAGGCCGTATCTCGCCGCTCCACGGCCATCACGCCAGCACGTCTCCGAAACCCCCGCGACGAAAGCTCTGGTAGAGCGAGTGGGGATCGGCAGTGAGCCTCTCCCTTTCGCCTGCCTCGACGACCCGGCCGTGCTCGAGCACCAAAATGTCGTCCATCCGTTCCAGAGTCGCCGGCCGGTGGGCAATCACGATCCCCGTGCGACCGAAAAGCAGACGGGTGGCGGCCGCCTCCAGCACCGCCTCGGTGGCAGGGTCGAGCTGGCTCGACGCTTCGTCCAAAATGACGAGGCCGGGATCCTGGTCAAAGGCTCGGGCGAAGGCAATGAGTTGCGCCTCCCCGGCTGACATCAGGCCCGGGCCGATCAGGGTGTCGAGGCCGGCCGGCTGTTCTCGCAACCAGCCATCGAGCCCCAGCGATGCGAGGAGGGAGATGAGGTAATAGTCGTCTGCCCGGTCGGCAAAGAGCGTGAGATTGTCGCGTAGACTCGCCGAGAAGATCTGCACGTCCTGAGTGACGTAGCGCACCCGGCTCCGCAGGCTCGCGAGCGAGAGCGAAGGCAGGCTGAGCCCTTCCAGCCGGACGGCGCCCGCTTGCGGATCGTACAGCCGCACCAGCAGGCGGGCCAGCGTGGTCTTGCCGGACCCGCTTCGTCCGATCACACCGAGGCGGCGCCCCGGCGCGACCTGAAACGACACGCCTCGGAGGGCGTGCACCTGCCCGCCCGAGACGCAGGTTTCGGAGTCCGGGTAGGCAAAGTACACCGAGTCGAATCTGACGCCGAGCGGACCCTCTGGCACCGGGCCACCGCCGCCGACCACCGCCGGTTCGACCTCCAGGAGCTCGCCGATTCGCCAGATGGCGGCATCGGCTCCCTGGAGCTCCACCAGACGCTCACGGATGGTGCCGAGCGGGCTTGCGACCAACGCTGCATAGGCCACCACCACATAGACCTGACCCAGGGTGAGTACGTGGCTCAGATAGAGCCCCGCCCCAAACCCGTAGGCGATGCCGTCTCCGACGCCGAAGGCGATGAGGGCCACGATCCACACTCGGTAGGCGCCGAGTTCCGCCTTCACATACGTCGGGAACCAGTCGGCCCAGAGTCGGCGCAGTCGTTCCAGAACGTAGGGTCCGCCTCCGTTGGGGCGCAGGTCCTCCGTCGCCGCGAGGATCTCCCCCACGAAGCCGAAGAAGCGGGCACTGTGCTCGCGGCTGCGCTCTTCGGGCGGCACACTCCGTCTCCGGATGGATTCGAGCAATACCGTGGTGAGCGCCACCAAGCCGCCGAAACATAGCCCGAGCCAGCCATCGAGTGCGAAGAGGACGGCAATCAATCCGAACAGAAGCAGCGCGCTGCTGAAAAGCTCCGTGGCGACTGAGGAGAGCAGGCTGTTGAGGAGACTCACATCACCATCGACGCGCTCGATCAGGGCACCGGCGGGGTGACGCCCATGGAATCCCGGGCCCAGGCGCAATAGATGCCGAGTGAGGTCGAGGCGGAGCGCGTTCGTGGCCTGCCACGCCACCCGCTCACTAAACAGGGCAGCTAAGAGCGCCACAGCCTGGGCGAGTAGCGCGAGGACCAAAAAGAGCACGGCGGTTCTCACGAGTACCGTATCCGATACGCCTGCCTCGGCCTGATCGATCAGGCGACCGACCACCAGAGGCGCCGCAAGTTGGAGCCCGGTCGCGGCGATCAGGCAACCCGACATCGCTACCACGATGCGGGTCTGTGGGCCCAGATAGCGCCCCACGAGTTCGCGGTACGAAGACAGGGTAACCGTGCGCGGCATAAAACGCCTCCCGATCGTCACAGGCGGTCGGGTCGAGCGTATTCTAATATGGTGACAGATCGCGCCACTATTTATCGCAAGGGAGTTCAGAACGTGGCGAAGGCTAGGCGCTTGGTGGAGATCCTGCTCACCTTGCAGACACGGCGTCGGTTTACGGCCGCCGAACTGGCTTCAGAGTTGGGCGTCAACCGCCGGACGGCGCTTCGTTATCTGCACGAGCTGAGCGAGGCCGGCGTGCCCCTGGCGTCACGGCCAGGACCTGCCGGCGGGTATCTGGTGGTCCGCGATGGCATCCTGCCTCCGCTCTCCTTCACGGTCGACCAGGCGGTCTCGCTGTTCTTTGCCTACCAGGCGCTACGCGACTACGGATCGCTGCCCTTCGATGCCGACGTCGAGTCGGCGCTGCAAAAGCTCTACCAACACATGCCCGCTGAGGCGAGGCGGCGGGTCGACCGCATGGCCGAACGCATCGAGTTCGGCGCGCTCCACACCGACGTGGTCACGCCGCATCTGGCGGCGCTTCTGGATGCCGCCCTCGATCAGCAGGTCATCACCATCGTCTACCACGGCCGCGACGGTCTCAGCGAGCGCCCAATCCAGCCCATTGGGGTCTATGCGCAAAACGGCCTGTGGTACTGCCCCGCCTACTGCTTCACCCGGAAGGCCGTCCGGGTGTTCCGGGTCGACCGGGTCCGCGGTCTGAAGAACGGGCCGTGTCCATACACGCCCGATGCCGATATTGCCGAGTTGACCCTCAAGAGCTACCAAGCTCACATCAGTCGGGAGGCCCCGACGGTATGGGTCGAGGTCGCCTTGACCCCAGAGGGCGTTCGTCAGCTGGCTCACAGCGCGCAGATCGAGCCCGACGACAGCGGTGGCGGCATCTTGCGTACCGAAGTCGACGTGGGTGATCTCCCCTTCTTTGCGCGCCGCTATCTCAGCATGGGTAAAGACGCGCAGGTGCTGGCACCTGAGGCCCTCCTTCGGGAAATCCGCGGACTGGTCGCGGCGCAATGGGCTCAATACGGCTTACCCGGGCCGGAGAGGCAGGCCGTGCCGGAGACCATTCGCTGATCGCATACCGCGGGCAAAACTCCGTCAACGCCGCCTCGCCGCTCAATTCGCCAGAACGACCTGCCGCATCTCGTCGGAAACCGGTACCCATAATGGTCGCACATTCCCCTTCGCAGGCACCCAAAGGCGGTCATGGGGACGCCGGCCTCCTGGACGGGTCCGCCTTTGGTCTGGTGGTGTCGGATTGGACGGGCGGTCTTCCGCTCGCCCTGTGCGGGTCGGCGCAGTCGACAACGTATCCGGCCATGCGAACCTGGCTGACTCCAACGACCACGGAGGCGCGGTCAGCAGCGAAGGAGGTAGGGTGCCGCCCGGACCCCGGCCTTCGAGCCATAGGGGTGAACCGTCGTCGGTCCCCCTTGGGGTCTCCGTGCGCTCCGACGGCTTTTGACCAGCGCGACGTCGGGCGGCAGTAGAGTGGGGTGGTCCGAGGTCCGCAGGGCGTCAACCGACCAAGCTCGGCCGCGGCGGTGGCGCGCAACCACGGCAAACTGAAAGGCGTATCGGAGCGACGGTCGGCGGATCGCCCGCACCGTACGCCGGGCTTCACCGGAAACCGGCGGTTTTGCCCAGAGAGACGAACTGTCGCATCCATCCCTAATTCCTCTCGATTATTCTGCAATGGTTTCCTAGAATAGTTACGGCAGCCCAAAACTCCTGACGTTTTGGCTCGTATTGTGCAGGCCCTGGGGACCGAACAGGAGCGAAACGATGATGAATACGGACGACAAACAAAGCGCTGTAGCGGCCCTGGCCGAATTGGCGGAAGCGTGGCATGCCTTTGACTACGCGGAGGACAGCGAGCACTGGGAAGCGGCGAACGCACGTATTACAGCGGCCCTGACCTCCGCTTCCGTGGCGATTCGCGACATGAAGCGAAGGGCGGGCTTCGCGGTCTCCCCCGGAGGGCCTATGG
>JAKATP010000218.1 GCA_021818685.1 Bacillota bacterium
GCTCTGAGGGACGGTCTATCTTGACGTTGGGATGGATTGGAGTGGTGCTTGGGCTCTGCCTTTGTCTCTATGCGGCGTGGGCCATTTGGCGAAAACCAGGGCTGGTGCGTCGTTCGTGATAGCTTACGGTCTCGAGTGACTGCCTCTCTTCGCTTGCGAGACATCCGCCAAAAGGAAGCCCTTTGGCAACGCCTTTCCGGACGTGGACACAGGTGGTTGTTCGGCGGGTCCTAAGCCACCGTTCCTCTCTTCATGGCATTTTGTGCCCGACCGCGAATGCGGCCAGTTTCCTGCTCAGAGATTCCTGCTTCACAGCAGCCGGTTTCACCGGGCCGTTCTCCCGGCCAGCGCCTTCTGCTCCACAGTCGTTTTGCGTCTCCGGGGACCTCCCGGCGACGAGCGCCGCGAGGTTGCGCGCCGCATTCAGATCTCGGTTGATCTCCGCTCCACACATCGCACACCGGATGACACGCTCAGACAGCGGCATGTCATCTTTGACATGGCCTGTCAGCGGTCATTTAATTCCACCGGGGTGTGGTCATGGAATTCCCCCGGCCCGTCTCTCCTAGACCGGGTTCGGCGTCGTCGCCCCGGGGCGGTGACGCGGTCGGTAACTCTTCCCTTGCAAGAGGATATGGTAGCTGGTGTTGACGAGGCGGTCCAGAATGCCTTCCGCCAATACCGGGTTCGGAAACAGCGGGTACCAGTCCTGCGGTAGCCGGTTGGACACCAGAATCCAGGACTTGTGTTGGTCCCGTTGACACACCAACTCATAGAGGTCCTCGCTCTGTTGCGGCGTAAACTCCCGCAAGCCAAAGTCGTCCACGATGAGCAGGTCGGGCGCGAAATATGCCCGCAACCGCCGTTCGTAGGTGCCGTCCGCATGGCCCCCGCTCAAGTCGGCCAACAGGGCCGGGGTTTTCCGGTAGGCCACGGGGTAGCCTTGCTGACACGCCGCGTACCCGAGCGCCTGGGCGAGATGACTCTTGCCCAGCCCCACCGCCCCGGACAGAATGACCGACTCATGGCGGCGGAGGAAGGCACAGGTGCCCAGATCCCGGAGTTGGGGGGCCGGAATCGCGGGATTGTAGGTCCAGTCGAAGGTAGTCAGCGTCGCCACCTGCTCGAAACGGGCCGCCGTCACCCGGCGTTCCAGGGTGCGTTGCTCGCGGCGTTCGAGTTCGTCGAGACAGAGGTGTTCCAGGAACTCCAGATAGCCCCAGTGCTGCGTTTCCGCCTCCTGGAGGCGGATGTCCATGGTGGCCCCCATGCCGCTGAGCTTCAAGCGCTTCAGGGTGGGGCGGAGATCCATCGGGGTCATACGGTCATTACTCCTTTCGCGGGGCCCGCGTCAGATGGAGAGAGGGGGGCGGGGTCTGGACACCGTGTCGCCAGACGGGGGCGGCCGCGGGCCACCGCGCCCGTTCCGGGGGCGTCCCGGGTACGCCGTGGGCCCACGCCGGCCGCGCTGTTTCCCCGTCGAGCCGGGTGAGCGGAGCCGACCCCCCCGGGGCCGACCCGGGGGGGCGGCGGCCAACGCCCGGTTACGGGCGGCCCCGTCAATCCGCAGCGGGGCAGACGCCGTGGTGACGGCGATGCGGAGCGTCGGGGCCACCCGGTAGGCTCCGCGGCGATGGGCGAGGCAGACGGGGCGGGAGCGACCGTCGACGTCGACGGTCGCGAGGAGCGGAGCGCACCTCCCCCGCCCGCGCACCCAGGCCATGGCCATTACTCCTTCCGGTCGGTGCTAAACTCAGAGGCACCACGGAGCAACGCGCCCGCCGGGGAGCGTTTCGCGGTGTCGGGGGTTGGCATCGGCTGCTGGTCCCAGGCTTTGATCAGGATCGTACGCACCGTCTGATACCGGGGGTCGCCAAAGGCGTCGGCGCGGTGGCAGGCCGCGTCGAGCCGAGCGGCCCCATAGGTGTCGGCGAGCCGCAGCAGGCCGAGCACTTGCCGCAGATGGGCCGAGGTCTGGGTGACGAGCAGCGCTTCCACGACGCGCCCGACATGCGGGCCCAGCGTCGCGGCCTGCTCCCGACACCGCGTGGGCGTGGCCATGTAGTAGGCCACCTTGTCCGGCGGAAAGTCGGCCGGGTCATCGTGAGGCCGGTCGCCCCGCTGGCCCCGGGCGTGGATCTTGAGGCACTCGCCCTGCCAGTAGAAGCGCACCTCGCGCGCGCTGACCCGCACGTCCAGCCGACGGTGCAAGTAGCGCCAGGGCACGGAATACAAGACCCGTTGCACCTGACAGCGAGCATCGGGGCCCACCTTGGCGGTGGTCCAGGTCGCGAGCTCCCACGGCCGGGGTGGCAATGCCCTCGCGACCGGGGCCTCCTCGGTCGCAAAGTGTTCCGCCGGTCGGCGCCCCGTGGTGCCATGAATCCGTTGCCCGGCCTCGTCCCGGCACCACCGCGCCGCCGCCGTATTCATGGCCGCGACGGAGGGCCAGGCTTCGCCGGCCCAGAAGGCATCGCGCACAAATGGCATCGGTCGTTCGACCCGAGCCTTATCCTTGGGGTGAGCCGCGCGGGCCGGGTCCACGAGGAATCCGTAGTAGGCCGCGCATTCGGCGTAGCTTTTGTTGACCTGCGGGTCATACCAGTCTGCTTTCGCCACCCCGGTTTTCAGGTTATCGAGCACCACCCGATGGGGCACCGCCCCAAAGAAGGCCCAGGCCGCCACGTGCGCCTGACACCAGGCGGCTTGGTCCATGGTCGGCGTCACCCATACGAACTGATGCCGACTGTAGGTCCACACCATGCTGAACGCCCAGATCCGGTGCCGTTTCTGGGTGCGGGGGTCGCTCCACGAGCCCATGAGGCCCCAGTCGACCTGCACTTCCTGACCGGGTGGGGGATCGGGACGCCAGACCGTCACGTCCCCCGCCCGGGGCGGGGGCGCCAAGGTCCGACAGTAGCGCCGGAACGTCGCGAGGCTCACGGCACAGCCGGTATCGCGCCCCAGCCGTCGCCACACCGTGGTGACGGTATTGGTCGCTAACCCGGCCACAATCCGGTCGTGGTACGGCGCCAACAACGCCTGCGCGGGCAGGGCGGCCTGGAGCTCAGGGCACACCTGACGGTAGAGAGCCTGCCAATCGGCGAGTGTGACCCCGGGTTGGTGGGGCGCATACCCGGCCGCTTGCGCGAGGCCGATATACTTCCGGAGCGTATGACGGTCCACCTGGAGATTGCGTTCCAGGGCCCGCAGGCTGTCGCCGGCGTGCCAGTGCTGCCAGATTTCGAGGCAATGGGGCATGGTGAACTCCCTTCGTCCCATCGACGTCTCCTCTCCGAGTCCCGCCGGGACTCGGGAGAGGGCTTAGCGATCCGAAGGAGAGATCCTGGCCGGGGGAATTCCGTGACCTCGGGGTGGGGGAATTGCGTGACCACTTTAGCGCTCAGGTGGTGGAATTTCGTGACCGTCGACAACATGGCCGCAGACCGAGCAGGTCTTGGTGGATGGGTAGAGGCGGGGGGCAACGACCAGCCGGGACCCGTACCACTGGGTCTTGTCCTCCAGCATCCGC
>JAKATP010000219.1 GCA_021818685.1 Bacillota bacterium
GCGGCCAGGGGGCTTGAGGCGTAGGCATTGTGGAGCACCAGCGCCCCGCCCGCCAGGCCCAGAACCAGGAGAGCCGCGACAATCCACCGGCCCCGGCGTCCTGGGGTCCCGCCGCCCGCGGGCCCCGCGCCGGAGTACGGCCATCCCGACTCTGGGTCGCCCATCGAACTACCCCTGCATCAGATAGGTCAGGACGGTCTGCAAGATGCCCCCGTGGTGGTAGTACTCGACGTCCACCGGCGTATCGAGTCGGGCCGTGGTCTTGAAGGAGACCGCGCTCCCGTCCGGTCGCTGCGCTTGTACCGTCACCGTGTCAAGGGGGGCGATGTCATCGGGGATACTGATGCTGTAGACCTCCTCGCCTGTAAGACCGAGGCTGTCGCGGGTCTCCCCGGGTTCAAACTGCAAGGGCATCACGCCCATCCCGACCAGGTTGCTGCGGTGGATGCGCTCGAAGCTCTCGGCAATCACGGCCCGCACCCCGAGCAGCATCGGGCCCTTGGCCGCCCAGTCGCGGGAGCTTCCGGTCCCGTACTCCTTGCCGGCCAGCACCAAAAGCGGCGTCTTCTGGGCCACGTACGTCATGGCCGCATCGTAGATAGACTCGACCTCGCCGTTTGGCAGCACCCGGGTCACACCCCCCTCCACATCGGGTGTCAGGAGGTTGTGAATCCGGATGTTGGCAAACGTGCCCCGCATCATCACCTCGTGGTTTCCCCGCCGGGCCCCGTAGGTGTTGAAGTCGCGCGGCTCTATGCCATGCTCGCCCAGATAACGGGCCGCGGGACTGGTACGGGCGATGTTGCCGGCGGGCGAGATGTGGTCGGTGGTGACCGAGTCGCCGAATACGGCCAGCACCCGCGCACCGGCCACCGACGTCAGCGGGTGCGACCCCGGCTTCCAGCCGTCAAAGAACGGCGGGCGCCGGATATAGGTGGAGTCCGGATCCCACTGGTAACGGTCCGTGTTGGGGGAGGAAATTTGATTCCACTCTTCGTTGGCCGTGAACACCTGCCCGTACTCCTGGCGGAACATGGCCGCATCGATGTCCTGGTCGATGAGAGCCTGGATCTCCTCGGACTTCGGCCAGATCTCACGCAGGTAGACCGGCTGACCGTCGGGGTCGTGGCCGAGGGGGTCCTGGGTGAGGTCGATATCCACGGTGCCCGCGAGCGCGTAGGCCACCACGAGCGGCGGCGACGCCAGGTAATTGGCCTTCACCAGCGGGTGGATGCGGCCCTCAAAGTTCCGGTTACCGGACAGCACCGAGGCCACCGTGAGGTCCCCCTCCGCGATGGCGGCCGCCACTTCATCCGGCAGCGGGCCCGAGTTTCCGATGCAGGTGGTGCATCCGAAGCCGACCACCTGGAATCCGAGCGTATCAAGCGCCCGGTTCAGACCGCTCTTCTCGAGGTACTCACGGACGGTACGCGAACCGGGCGCTAAGCTCGTCTTCACATACGGCGGTACTTTAAGACCCCGCGCGACCGCCTTCTCGGCCAGGAGTCCCGCGCCGATCATCACGGTCGGATTGGACGTGTTGGTGCAGCTCGTGATGGCGGCGATGACGACCGAGCCATCACGGAGCTCGGACGTCTCGCCGCCCGGATGGCGAACCGCCACGGTCGTCGCCGCGTGCGCCTCACTGAGCCCGAAGCCGCGCGCGGCCACCGGCGCGGTGAGCGCCTCGCGAAAGCGACTCTTCATGGCCGTGAGCGGCACCCGGTCCTGCGGACGCTTGGGCCCCGCCAAAGACGGCTCCAGCGTCGACAGATCAAGCTCGAGACGATCGGAAAAATCGGGATCGGGCGTCTCATCCGTCCGGAACAGCCCCTGTTCCTTCAGATACCATTCGACGAGCGCCACATGCTCGTCGGTGCGGCCCGTGAGGTGCAGATACCGAATCGTCTCCGCGTCGGCCGGGAAGTAGCCGATGGTGGCGCCGTACTCGGGCGCCATGTTGGCCACCGTGGCCCGGTCGGCCAGGCTCATGTGCGAGAGCCCGGAACCATAAAACTCGACGAACTTGCCCACGACGCCGTGCCGCCGCAGCATCTCGGTGACGGTGAGGGCCAGATCCGTCGCGGTGGCACCTTCCGGAAGCTCGCCCGTGAGCTTGAAGCCCACCACCTCGGGGGTCAGGAAATACAAGGGCTGCCCCAGCATGGCCGCCTCGGCCTCGATGCCGCCCACGCCCCAGCCCAGCACGCCCAGGCCGTTTATCATGGTCGTGTGCGAGTCCGTTCCCACCAGGCTGTCGGGAAACACCAGCGACCCCTGCCGCATCACCACCGACGCTAGATACTCGAGGTTTACCTGGTGCACGATGCCGGTGGCAGGCGGGACGATGCGCAGGTTGTCAAACGACTGCTGCGCCCAGTGCAAGAACCGGTAGCGTTCCTGGTTGCGTTCGAACTCCCGGCGCATGTTGGCCTCAAGCGCCGTGGCCGACCCGAACATGTCCACCTGTACCGAATGGTCCACCACCAGATCGACCGGGATCAGGGGGTTGATGCGGCGCGGGTCGCCGCCCCGCTCCGCGACGGCGTCGCGCATGGCCGCCAAATCGACGATGGCCGGCACACCGGTGAGATCCTGCAGCACCACCCGTCCCGGCTTGAAGGGCACCTCGTGCGCGGGGGCGCTCCGTCCGCTCCAGGCAGCCAGATGCGCGACGTCCTCCTCGCTCACGGAATGGCCGTCCACATTGCGCACGAGGGCCTCCAGCAGGATCTTGAGGCTCATCGGCAACCGGTTCACGTTGCCCAGTTGTTCGAGCGCCGCCAGCCGGTAATACGTGAGAGGCTCGCCGCGAAACAACTGCGTGGTGCGGGCTCCCAACGGATTCTGGTCGTTCGCCAACGCTATCGCCACCAATCTCGAAGAAATATATCTCCCCTTAATTGTGACACGCGCGTCGGTCAAAGTCAGGTCTGTCTTTGAGGCCGCCCTCAAACGAGCCGGCTCATGATAACGTCGTCATGATACCGGCCATCCTGGAAGATCGCGTGGCGCCGCCGCCCCTCCACCTGAAAGCCGAACGACTCGTACAGGCGGCGCGCAGGCTCGTTCTCCACGTAGACGCGAAGCTCGATCCGAGTCACCGGGGGCGTGCGGTGGGCCCACTCGAGCAGGGCGGCCAAGAGCGCCCGCCCGACGCCCCGCCGGCGATAAGCCTGGCCCACCGACATGCCGAACTCGACCGCGTGCCGAAGCGCTTTCCGCTCGCTGCCACGGGCATTCAGCATCCCGCACAGCACCCCGTCGGCGTCAAAGGCCAGGAGAAACACAGCGTTTTCCTGATCGTGATGCCGCTTGATGATCGCCTCTTCCTCAGCGAGCGTGACGGTAAACTCGTCCGCGGCGATTGGGAGGTACAGGCCCGGCTCGGCAAAGATCGCCTGCGCAAACCGAAGCATGGCCGGGGCATCAGCCGCTTCAGCCTCCCGGATGAAAAAAGTGTCGGCCGCCTCACCACCCACCGAAAGCGCCTCCTCGCTAAAAGATTCTCCG
>JAKATP010000050.1 GCA_021818685.1 Bacillota bacterium
ATTGCCAATGATTACCATACCCCGATGACTTTGGCAAGAATCTCCGGTCTCGGAACCGCTAGCGTGGCGGCACGATCCGGACCGCTCACATCATTTGCCAGCGCCCATGGGGGGAACGGTTTCTGGGGCCCGGCGGGTTTCGACGGCGTCGGCTGCTCGTAAGGGCCAGAAGCGGGTGTAATACGCCGGGACCCATGGCTTCCGCCTCGTTAGGGCGTCGGTGACCCGCGCAGGATACTACCCGTCGCGCAGATAAAGACACGGAGTCGACGGCGCCGGGTGAGGGCGGAGGCCCGGAGACCGACCCGTGAGCATCCCTCGGAGAAGAGCCGGCCGGCTCACAAGCATGCGCGTCCGCGAGCAAGCCATCACGCTACGGAGATTGGGGAAGGGGGATGGGCGAGAGGTGGGCGGCCCTTCCTCTCTCCCTCGGGAGCTCCGGCCGGGCACCCGGGTTTAATGGAGGGGCAGTCCGAGCCGTGAGGCGCGCCAATACAGGTACGCGTTGCGGGTCAGCACCAGTAAGAAGACCGGGATCAGGACCTCCACCGTATTCATGGTGGTGGCAGTCTCTCCCAACGCCACGGCGAGGCCCGCCTTCGCGACGAACGCGCCGAGCCACCACAGAAAATAGGTCCAGGAGCCGCTAGCCATGGCGCGTCCGCTATCGGGGCTTCGATACACCCGCAGCTGGCGGGCAGCGAGCAGGCCGAGGGTGAGGCTCACGCCCGCGCCCACCACGATCTCCATAGTCGTGCGGGGCGTAAGACGGAGGAGGGGCCAGGAGCGGACGATAATGACGAGCAAAATGAGGGGAAGGAGCACGAGATTCCGGATGGTCAGGCGCCGGGGGCGGATCTGCCGGTAGACCATAAAAGCGATGACGGCCGCAACCAGCCCGATCGAAAAGACGGTCTCACTGGCTGTCCCGGAGGCGAGGGACGGACTCAACGCCACACCGCCAGTCTTCGTAAGGTCATGCAGGGTCGCGGGCGGACGGTTCGTCGCCGAGGACCGCCCAAAGAAGGCGGAAGGCCGAGACACACTGGCGCCACAGGATGAAGACGCCTCACCACATCGCGCAGGAGGCCGGGGACGCATTCGGTCCGGCCACGGTCCCTGAAGCGTAAGAGGCTGGGGCACGGCCAGAGGTGGGCACCCGGCCGACAAACGGGGGCGTTCCGACGACGCGCGTTAGCACGAGCCGGTCCATGATGCCACAAACCGTGCTGTGACTGACCCCGTGATGAGGGGCGGACTTCGTGTTGCAGGAGCTGGGGTTTTTGACGGACCGGCGCAGCAAGCGCACCGGCAGGGGGTGCATCCCGGACGCCAGCTCCGGTTCGTGCGCCTCCTCGGTGCGGCGATGGAGGGCGCGGACCCCTGTCCGGATACGTTCCGTGCCCGGTGCGACGTCGCCTGACTCATCATTCCTGCGTGTGCTATGCATCGCGTGCGATTATATTCCGGAGGCGTTGGGGGCACAAGCGAGGTTGGTGCCTGTCGAGAGTCGGATAGACGAGCGTCGGCTGGCTCTCATCCGAGGAGGGCGAGAGGACTGCCAGGTAGAGACCGCGAAGAAGCGTCTCGTCTGGACTATCTTGAAGGACGAGGAGTCGTACCACATGAGCGCTCTTTTGATTCGCGACGTGACCCTCGTAGACGGCACCGGGGCTCCGCCTCGCTCCGGGGTGAGTGTGCTGGTGGACGGCCCGCGTATCGTCGCAATAGCCGGTCCAGAGCTCGTAGCGCCGCCGGGGGCCGCAGAGGTTCACGGTCACGGACACTTTCTTCTCCCCGGCTTCTTTGATTGCCACGTCCACCTCATGGCAGAGGGTCCCGACCTGCTGGGTCAGCTCCTGAAACCGCCGAGCTATCTCGTGATCGGAGCGGTCGAGCGCATGCGGCGCACGCTCGATGCCGGCGTCACGACGGTGCGGGATCTCGGTGGTGCCGACCGCGGCCTCAAGATGGCGCGCGAGGAGGGACGCATCACGGGTCCCCGTTTGCAGGTGGCGGTCCGGATCCTGTCCATCACCGGTGGCCACGGCGATCTCACGTTTGCGGGTACCGCGGCCACGGTGGAACCGCATCTCATGGAAGAGCTCGTGGACGGCGACGGGGTACTGGCCGGGGTGCGGCGGGTCATTCGCGAGGGAGCCGACGTCGTCAAGGTGTGCACCACCGGTGGGGTCCTGTCGCCAGGCGACGATCCGCAGCATGCCCATTTCTCGCCCGAGGAGCTTTCTGTCATCGCCCAAGAGGCTCGCCGCCAGGGTCGTCGACTCGCGGCCCACGCCCAGGGCAGCGAGGGCATCAAAAACGCGGTGCGGGCCGGATGGACGTCCATCGAACACGGCATCTTTTTGGACCAGGAAGGCATCGACCTCATGCTGGCGGCCGGCACGTTCCTCATTCCGACGCTCGTGGCCCCGCGGGCCGTACTGGAGGCCCGGGAACGGGGACTGCCGGTTCCCGACTGGGCGGTTGAGAAGACCAAGCGCGTCCTGGACGCCCATCAAGAAAACATCGCCCGTGCGCACGCGGCCGGAGTCCGCATTGCGCTCGGCACTGATGCCGGCGTGGGGCCTCACGGCCAGAACCTCCGTGAGCTTATGCTGCTGCAGGAGATTGGCCTGTCGCCGATGGAGGCCATCGTGGCGGGAACTCAACACGGGGCTCAGGTGATGGGGCTGGAAGGGGAGCTCGGGACGATCGAGGTGGGTAAGCTGGCTGACCTTATCCTGACCGATGTTGATCCCTTGGCGCACCTGGGCGCCCTGGCCGACCCGGACCGCATCCGAATGGTAATTCAAGACGGGCAGGTGGTGAAAGACCTCCGGGAGAGACGGTGAACACGTGCCCTACGTGAAGGAGAGGCCGTGGCCGGAATCCGGGTCGATCTCCGCGGCACTGGGTTCTTTCCAAGCGGAAGTGCGTTTCTACCGGGAAATTGCCCCGGTCGTCAACATCCGGGTTCCCCTGTGCTACGAGGCGGTGTGCGGGCCCGATGGCACCCGTCTGGTGCTGGAAGATCTGTCGTCGTGGCGAGAGGGGGGAAAGCCGGAAGCCGTGGCCCACGAGCTCCAGAAGCTTCACAAGGCCTGGGAGGGACAGGCGGACCGGCTATGGCCATGGCTCAGGCCGGCAGGGGCGGCCGTGGACCTGATCGGGCGCCTCTATGATGAGACCTGGCCCCGCCTCGCCATGCACCGGACCATGCCCGAGGCGGTCCGCGCCTATGGATGGTCCCTGAGAGGCCGGGTGGAGGAGGCACAAAGACTCCTGGCCAGCATCCCCGGCCGAACCCTCGTCCATGGCGACGCGTCCGGGACTAATGTCCGGACAAGCAGCGACGGCATCGTGGCCTTTCTCGACTGGGAGGACGTCTCATGCTTGCCGGCCGCCGTGGATGTGGCCTGGTTTCTCGTCTCCACCGTGGAGAGCCGGGACTGGTGCCGAACGATTGGCGCGTACGGTCCGCTCCCGGGCCTGCCGGCGGCACTTCCCTCGGCCCTGGTGCAGGGGTTTTTGAGTTTCGCCGAAGTCGTGGCCCATGGGGAAGAACCCGATGGCGCTCGCGCCGCCGAGTCTTGGCTCCGACGCTTAGAGCACGGGGTCAAGATGGCGGCCGTGCCCTGAGTGGGGCGGATAGGCACTTGTGACGCGCCTTGGCCGACGGCGTGCGGCCCTCTTGCGATACGATAGACCAGGGAAGTCGGCAAGGCTGCGGAAACCGGGAGGGATGCTCATGCGCATTGGAATCATCGGGGCGGGCAATATCGGTGGGGCGCTTACCCGGCGGCTCGTGGCGCTTGGCCACGCGGTGCGTGTCGCGAACTCCCGCGATCCCGAAACGCTTGCGGAGCTGGCGCGCGAGAGCGGGGCGGAGGCGGTCTGGGCCATGAAGGCCGCCGAAGGGGCGGACGTGGTGGTGGTCACGATCCCGCTGAAGAACATCCCGGACCTGCCCGCGGGCATTCTCGACGGTGCGCGGCCCGATGCCGCCATCATCGACACCTGCAATTACTACCCCCAGCAGCGCGACGGACGCATCGCGGCCATTGAAGAGGGCATGCCCGAAAGTGTCTGGGTAAGCCGGCAGCTCGGCCGTTCGGTTATCAAGGTGTTCAACATGATTGGCGCCAATAGCATCGAGCATCAGGGAAAGCCCCCCGGAGTCCCTGGGCGCTTTGCGCTGCCAGTAGCGGGAGACGATCCGACCGCGAAGGCGCGCGTAATGGGCCTCGTTGACGCGCTCGGATTCGATGCGGTGGATGCCGGGTCGCTCGACGAATCGTGGCGGCAGCAGCCGGGCACCCCGGTCTACGGGCCGCTGCGGGATGCGGATGGCGTCCGTCGGGCGCTTTTAGAGGCGTCGCCGGAGCGGCCGCCCGGATTTCGGGCCTAAGGGTTCCCCCAATCCCTGATCGCAGCATCGGTCTATCGCATCAGGTCTGCGACTCGGTGTGGCCGCGCAAAACGCGTCACTCGACGGATTTCAACGGCTGCCGACAGTACGTTAAACTAAGGCCGGGACGGTTCGGCGTCTTTTGGGAGGGGCTATGCCCGGCTTTTTAATATTCGGGACCATCTTTCTCGCGGAGATACCGGACAAGACCTCGCTCATGACGATCACGCTGATGGGGCGTCTGCCTGTTAGGCTGGTTTGGGGTGGCGCCGCTCTGGCCCTCATCGCCCAGACCGTGCTGGCCTTAACGGCCGGCCGGCTTCTCGCCTTCGTCCCGAAGCTCCCTCTCACCATCATCGAAGTGCTCCTCTTGCTAGGATTTGCCGTGTGGCTGTGGCGGGAATCGAATGAGTCTCCGGCGGCCGAACAAAAAGATGCCGAACGGATAGCGGCGCGGGCATCATTTCGCGGCCTGCTGTCGGTGTTTGCGGTCATCTTCGGGGCCGAGTTCCTGGACCTCACCCAGCTTGCGACCATGGCGTACGCCTCCCGCTACCCTGCCCAGATCGTCGCGGTGGGTGCGCTGGCGGCCGGAGCCCTGCTTTGTGCCAACGCCATCGTGGTGCTGACGGGAGCGGCGCTCTGGACACGTGTGTCAGGCCCCTGGCTGCAGCGCGTCTCCGCCATCCTGTTTGCGCTGGTCGCCGTGCTGATGGCCTTGTCGCAATGGGGGCTTGTGTCGCTTCCTATCTGATTCTGATCTCATCGGGTCTGATCTCCTTGATGGCACATAGATCCTGACAACGGGAGTGAGCGCCCGACGTCAGGACCTCATCTCCTTGACCAGAAAGACCAGCGTTTCTGAGAAGTGTCGGGACACCCCGTACCGGTCCGGTTCCACCCATCGGCTCACGAAGTGGCCCGCTCCACTATCCAAAAAGCCCAGACGGCGGTAGAGGCGTGCGGCGGCGAAATTGTCCACCGACACCCCGAGGCCGATCCGGGAGATGCCGCGCAGATGCACCAGGGATTCCGCCGCCGCCAGAAGGCGCGTGCCAATGCCACGGCCACGCACATCGCCCAGCACGTACAGGTCTTCGACCGCAGCCAGGCGGGGAAGCCGAGACCGCATGTCGTCGTGGTCAGGGCCGGCCCACAGCAAGAATAGGTGCCCGACGGGGCGCGCCTCGACCCAGGCGATGAGATAGGAAGCCTCCCCCGCCTCCTGACGCCACAGGCGGGCGCTATGCTTCTCGGGGCCGCCAGCGGGAAACGTGCGTTGGATCGCCAGGAGTTCGGACGCCCGGAGTGGCCTTACGACAACGGAAAGCATCCTGTCAATAGCGGGGGCGGCCGCTTCCTGGACGCGCGGCGTCCTGCCTGCCCCCGTTCTCGTATGACCCGTCTTGCCCCGATGCCCTCGCATCGACGTGGGAGCATTCACCATCCTTAATGGTACAGGGATGCCTGAAATAGTCCTGAATCCTATAATTATACCGTGTCTTCGAGAAGAACGGAGATGCCATAATGACGATGTGGTCTTGTCTTTGTTCGTTGACGAAGGGTGCCGTCGGCACGGTGATTAGGGTTTAATCTTCGCGTTTGGGGCTCTTAGAGGTTAATGTGGCTCTACCAATGTGAAACGTGTTTGAGCGGGTATAGGCAGGGGTCGCTTCTTCAGCCCGGAGGGAGCGGGTCCGGTCACGGAGGAGGGTCGAGCGTGGCAATGAAGTGGCCGACCGAGACACATATCGTGGGCATCCAGGCGGCGCTATCACCCTGGGCCCGACTGGGACCCGTGGAGGGGCGGGTCTGGACCAGCGCCGTGAAGCCCACGGTCATGAAGCTGGCGGCCGGCACGGATAACGAGCGAATCAGACGGTTATATGCGCGGCCGGATCGGGCGGAGCACTCGCCCTATGGCTGGACGGTCGGTTCGTGGATCGAGGAGGAGCGCGGCGTCCCCGTCGTGCACGTGCTGCCCGACTGGTCCATTCCGCTCGCGTTTACGTTTGGGCAGCTGCCGGAAACATTGACCGACCCCAGTATCCTTGGCCGAATGGTTAAGGCACGGTTGAGGATGGGGGTGACGGCGGACGTCTGGGAACCGTTTGTGCCGCAGCCGCCGAATACCCACTACAGTCTCGTGCGCCATCCGGCCGTTATGATGGCCGCGTCTTGGTCGTGGATCGGAGTGACCGAACGAGAGCTCTGGCGGCGGGTTTTGGAAGCCTTGGAGGAGCGCGCACGGGCCCGGTTCCGAGGGGTATCCGACCTGTCCGTGGTCGTCAATGAGACGGACCACGCACTAAGAGAGCTCTGGGATACGGAAGTGGGAAACCTGCAGCGACCGGAGTGGTTCTTCGACCGTCACCCGGCGCGGCGCGAGGTGTTCCGCGTTCTGCTTGACTACTCCCTGCTCTCGAGCATCGCCATCCTGGTCTTTATCACCCGCCTGGAGCACGAGGATCCCCGCCGCTGGCCGGAGCAGCTCCAAGCCTGGGCCGCTGTGCACCGGCAGGAAGATTTTCTCGCACGGGAGCTCAACCGCTGGTGGACCCTAGGTCTGAACCAGCGGCGGCGCAGCCGGGGGATGGCCGTCGGAAACTGACGCATCGAAGTCACGGGGCCGGCCTCATATGAGAGGGCCGGCCCCGTGACCTGCGTCCGTGCTCACTGCCTGGAAGGAGGCGCCGATCGGCCGCGGCGCCTCCACCAAGAGAGCCGGTGTGGCTAACTCTGGCCGCCGGCCGGGCCAGGCGCGGCCGTCAGCGCCGAGTAGGGAAGTTTCATGCAAGGCTGCGCCGGCCCACCCCGAAGCCGCATGTATCCGTGGGTAAAAGTGGACTCCACCCCGATCCAGATGTTGCCCGCACTGTCCTGCTTCCAAGCGTAGATGCCAAGAGGCAGCGGAGCAGGACCGGAGACGTTCAGTCCGTCCACCGTGTAGACACTGCCGTGGCAGGGGCAGTGGAACTGGTTGGCGGACTGCACCCAATCGACATGACAGCCAAGGTGCGTGCAGATAGGCGATAGGATGAAAAAGGGGCAGCTTCCGCCGATGTAGCGGAGGTAGGCGTAGTCGCTCACGGTGGTCTTGGCCCAGTGGTCGTACGCGTTATAGGAATAATAGGCCTGGATGATGCCCCCGGACTGCCCGGACGCGCCGGGCGCCGCCATCGATTGCTTCTGGAGGTCTCCCATGGGGCCGAGCTTGGCCCAGTTGGTTTTGGGCTTCTCGAATGCCGGCGTGAGAAGCGCCCCCACCACCGGAATCGCGACCAGCAGGGCGATAACGCCCATCGTGGCGTTTAACACCCAATTGAAAAAATCACGGCGTGTCCATCCGGCTTTCTGCGGGGGTCTGTGGGACATGCCTTCCTCCTTGTGCGGTAGTCCGGCACAACCCAGGCGGGATTCCGCGAGCAGGGGGTCGCCGGAGATCTCTGGCCCATATCCTACCGCAATCGGTATCTGAAACAAAACAGCTTATGCCCTCTTGCCAGCCAGAACCGCGGCCACTCCCGAGAGCACGCGCACCGCTATCTGGATGGAGGATTCGCGCGTCAGACCGGCCACATGCGGTGTGTGCCGGACACGGGGGTGCATGAGCAGCGGATCGTCCGGTGCGGGAGGCTCCACCTGACGGACATCCAGCACGGCACCGGCGAGGTTCTGATCGAGCGCCTGGCAAAGCGCCGTCTCGTCGACCACCGACCCGCGGCTGGTGTTGATGAAGCCGGCACCCGGATTGAGCATTGACAGCAGATGGGCATTCACCAGATGGTGGGTGTCCGGGGTTGCGGGTACGTGGACCGTCAAGAAGTCGGCGCCGAAGGCGGCCTGCAAGGCGGACTCAAAGAAGCGATGACCATCATGAAGCCCAGGAGCCGCGTTCCGGTCATACGCCCGCACCTGCAAGGCCAGCGCACGGGCTTTTTGGGCCACCCGCCGGCCCACATGGCCATAGCCAATGATGCACAGGGTCTTGCCGGCCAGGTCAAGCCCGGGCCTGCGGTCCCACGAACCCGCCCGGGTAGCGGCAGCCCAGCGGTCAAGAGGGCGGGTGAGAAGGAGGAGAGCGGCGATGGTGTACTCCGCCACCGCCTCGGCGTTGGCGCCGGGCGTCCAGACCACCGGCAGATCGCGCTCGCGCAGCGCCTCGACCTCGATGTTGTCGAGGCCGCTGCCGAGCCGGCCCACCACGCGGAGACTCCCGGCGCCTGCGACAAGTGCACGGGTGACGCGCGTCTGGTTCCGAACGACCAGCCCGTGAGCATCCCGCAGCGCGCGCTCAAGATCCTCGGGCCGGCGCCACAGGTCCGGATCGTAATGGAACGGCACCCCCTGAAGACGTCCGAAGGCCTCCCGGGGACACCACTCGGTGATAACGACCAGCGTTCCACCTCCAGACGTCGATATAGGCGGTATATGCGCTCTCGACATCGTGGTACCACCGGACCGCATAAGCAGGGGTCACCGTAAGACCGTGCTCGGCCCGGATGTCGCCGAACATTTTTTCAGATTCAAAACAAAGAGCAGACGACGCTGTGGCGTATTGCACGGAAAGGGGTTCGCGTCCACCTCGCCTGTGAGGCGGCAGGATGCCGCTCAAGCGGTGGAGAACGTCTGGGTGCAGGCAACGCGAATCGTTAGAGCTTGTGAAGGCGGCGCAGGCGCCGGGTAGACGGTACCGAGAGGTGTCGGGTGCCCGCAGGTTCTGGTTGGCTCCACTGACTTTTGGGGGTTTCGCATTCGTGATCGTGAAGCGCTTCGAGGCAGAAAGCCCCGACAGTGCCCTCCATCAGGCTCGGGCTGAACTGGGGGACACCGCCGTCGTGCTCTCCTCCGGACCCACGTCCAAGGCCTGGTGGCGTTTCTGGCAGCGTCGGTATCAGGTGCTGGTGGCGGCGGAGGCGGCCCCCCGAGAGACACCGAAAGTGGAAGAGCCGACGGCCCTCCCTGCACCCCGTCAGACGGAGATGCCGCCGCCCTCCGTCACGCCCGTGCCGCCGCCTCCAAGCCTCGCGACCGCTCGGGCCACGCCGGCCGGCCTTCCTTCCGTGGATCCCTTGCGGGACGAGGTGGTCACGCTTCTAAAGGCCATGGATCAGCGGCTTCGGACCCTAACCAGCGGGGCGGAGCGTGCAGACAAGAGCCTCGTGGAGCGGCTCGAAGCAGCCGAGGTCGCCCCCGGTGTCGCGCAGAAACTCGCGCTGGCCGTGGCCGCCCGGCGGACCAGCGACCCCGATCAGGCGTTGGTGGACGAAGTGGCCAAGCTACTTGGCAAACCGTCCCCCGTCTCCCTCCGGCATCGGGTGGTCATCACGGCAGTCGGCCCGACCGGGTCTGGCAAGACTAGTCTTCTGGCGCGGCTTGCGGCGCACTTTGCCCTCGTGCGCCAGAAGCGCGTGCTGCTGGTGAGTGCTGATGCCTTCCGTATGGGGGCCTCCGATCAACTCAAGACCTATGCGTTGATCTTGGGGGTCCCGCTGGAGGTGGCGGGCCGTCCTCAAGACTTGGAGCAGGTGGTGGCGCGGTCGGACCACGAGGTCATTTTGGTGGACACCGCCGGACGGAGCCCTTATCACGATCTGTACATGGCGGAAGTCCAGGCGATGGTGCGGGCCGCGCACACGGACGAGCTTCTGGTGGTCCTGCCCGCCACCATGCGTGCCTCTGCTCTGGTGCAGGCGGGGCGTCGATTTGGCGGCAGCCATGAGGATGTGAAGCTCTGCTTTACGAAGCTTGATGAATCGGAGCACCCGGGTGCCATTATCACGGCGGCCGCGGAACTTCAGTGGCCGCTGGCCTACTTCGCCGACGGCCAGCGCATGCCGGAAGACGTAGGACTTGGTGATCCCATCCGCCTCGGACAGTGGATCGTGCGGGGCGCCGACCCGGGCGGGTAGCGCTCAAGGCCGATCCGACTGTTCCCCGTACCGAATGACGGGACCGCCTCCCCACCTGGCGTCACGCATGATGAGAGGTCACGCTAGCTCCCACCGCGGCCATGTCCGTGTGACAACCGTCGACGTGCCTACCCTCGAGGACGGCGATATCCCCGCAAAGGCCATAAAATAGCGGGGATGGAAGAAGGAAGAGGAAGACTTATGGCGGCTCTCCACGAAGTTTCGGGATTTCGCCCGGGAGACGAGGGAACATCCCGGGACAGCGAGCCTCGGGTCCGGCCGTCTGTGTATGGCAGAGATACGTTCGTGGACCGGGCGGATGAGGCGGCCCGCGTTTCGACCCGCTTTCTCGGGACGCCGGTTACTGTCGCGTTTGACCGTGTAGAGGACCTTCCCTTGGGAGACCACATCCTCACGGTGCCGGCCCTAGATGTGGTACATGAATTCCAGGTTCTGCCGGAGGGGTCCATCGCGTACGCCTGCGTGAGTTCCGAAGTCGTCGGCGCCACCGTCGCGGCCTTGTTGGACCTGCCGTGGTGGCCCAGTGCGGGCGGACAAGGCCCGACACAGATCGAGCAGGCAGTCTTCGAGCGCCTGTCGGCCAGACTGCTGCCGCTACTCGTGGGCGTCGGGCCGGCTGAGGACGGTCGTGCGGTCCGCATCATGTCGACCACGGTCGGGGCGAGCGGCCAGACGCCTGCAGGCCCGGCCGCTCGGGTCGTCGTGGCCCGATTCCGTCTGACGATTGCCGACCAGGCCGAAGGACGTCTCGCCATCTGGTGGTGCGCCCCATCCTCGGCCATAAACCTCTCAGACAGTCCTCCAGGCGCGAGCGGAGTGGAGAAAGTTCCCGTGGAGCGCCGCTGCCCCTCGTCAGCCATGGAACGCCAGGTCGCACTCCTTCCCGTCACGATCACGGCGGTCTTTGGGCCGGTCTCCGTTCCCCGGGGGCAAGTGACCGGCCTGCAGCCGGGACAGGTGTTGTTGCTTGGCGCCCGGACAGAAGCGCCGGTCGCCGTCCAGGTGGAGGGGGTTACCAAACTGTGGGCCCGGCCTGGTGACCCCCGCGGCGGTCACGCGATCCGGATCGTCGAGCGAAAGGACATCAGATGATGAGCACGCGCAGACGGCAGATGCTTACGGCCGAGGAGCTTGAGGTTTTCGAGCCATCGGACCCAGAGCGGCTCCATGCCATAGAGAGAGCGGCCGCAATGGAGGAGGCAGCCAAGGACACGACGGACGCGGAAGCACTTCCCCCTCCGGAGGTGTTTTCGGCGCCTCCGGGTGATCCCGCGCCACCCGCTCACGATCCTGTGTCGCCCGTGTCACCGGCGACGATAGACTTTGTCCATGATGTACCAGTCGATGTTCAGGTCGTACTCGGTCATCGCCGCGTGACCATTCGGGAGCTTCTCGAACTCGAACCGGGAACGGTAGTGGGCCTCGACAAAGCGCCTGGGGATCCCGTCGATGTTTTCATCAACGGGCGTCTTGTCGCTCGCGGCGAGATAGTGGTACAGGGGCCGGCGTACGCCGTCAAGATTACGGACGTCATCTCCCCTGATGCCACTCCCAGAGCTTGATGCGCCTCGTCTTCAAGAAATAAGGGCCCAAAGGGACTCAGGCCGAACCACGAGCGCGACCAGGGAAAGAGAAGGCGTCATGGCGCCTCACAAGGTCCTCGCTCCTGGTCGCCTGCGCCCTACAGGTGCACGATCCCGAGGCTTAGGACTCCCCACAGAATGAGAAACACACCCACAGCCGTTCGGAAATGGCGCGGCTGCCATAACGAGACCACGCCGGCGATAACGGCACATAGAGCCACGATGTTGGCCAAGAAAAAGCCCCCGCCTCAACCTATGCGGACCACCGCGCGTCCGACGCTCAGTCGAAGTGGAGACTTATGGGGCGGAAGGGACCGAACGGAAAAGAAACGGAAAGGCTTAGGCGTTGGCCGCCGGCGGTGAGCCACCGCGTCCGCCGCCGCGCGCGAGGTGGGCAATGATTTCGGCCACCGTGACACCAGCGCGCCGCGCCTCTCGTACCAGGTCATCCGCCAGCCGAAAAACTTCCTCGCGTTGTGCCATGTACTCGGGGTCGCCCTTCACGTGGAACGCAAATCCCTCACTGTCGTTCTTAACGTGAAACTCGAAACCGCCAAAGCGGCGACGCGTGTTCATAAATCGCTCCTCCGTCTAGTTCCCGCAAGATCTGCCGACAACCACTTTATGTGACCGTATTCTAGCACGCCCGTCACGTGCGGCGGATAAGAGTTGGATGAGGGGCGCCGCGGGCATGATACGGCAAGGGCCGTGAAGGAGTGCCTTGACGTAGCGGAGTTAGGAGACGTAGAATCGGTTGCACCACTTTGGTGGTAACATCGCGGGGTAGAGCAGCCAGGTAGCTCGTCGGGCTCATAACCCGGAGGTCGCAGGTTCAAATCCTGCCCCCGCAACCATTGGCGGCGTAGCTCAGTTGGTCAGAGCATACGGTTCATACCCGTAGAGTCGGTGGTTCGAGTCCACCCGCCGCTACCAGGATTTTTGGGCGTGTAGCTCAGTTGGTAGAGCAGCTGACTCTTAATCAGCGGGTCGTAGGTTCGAGACCTACCACGCCCACCACTTTGAAAGTCAAGCCCTGCAACGATTGCGGGGCTTTTCCTATTCCCGTCAAACTACCCCAGGTGCCCCACGGGCCGCAGAATGGGCCGCAGGAAACCTGAGAACATGCCGCGCGACACTCCATGACACCCTCCGCAAGCGGCCCACCACTCGCCGGGTGCTTTGATGCGCAAGTCACGCCCCTCGCGAAAAAACTTGGAAAAAGTCGCGCAGGCGGTGTTAGGTTTCGGCGCGTTTTTGACTAGTACCCAAGATGGAGGCCGGTTGTGCCGGTGCGTCCTGAATTGAGTGGAGGTGGCTGGTATCAAGCGGGGTAGTCGAAGTCTGGGCCGCGTGGTGGACACGGAGGCGCTATATTTGAGCCCGCGCCAGTTCGTTCACAATGCCGCTTGAGGAATGCCCGCGCGACCTCCTCCAACGGGACATCGAGCGTTTGCGCCAGAGCGGTGACGCACCAGAGTACGTCGCCTAACTCCTCAAGCAGGGAATCCGGCTCGGGAGCGTGACCGTGGCACACCTGCTTTTTAGTCAGGTCCGCCACTTCGCCGGCCTCGCCCAGGGCGAAATTGACCAGGTGGTGGTCGCGATGCGCAACTCCGGCCGGGATGGTGCGTGCCACCCCGGCATTGTAACCGTCCCAGGTTACGACATATTCCCCCTCGCTGAATCCCTGATGACCCGCGAAGTCGGGCTGACTCCCTCCCTCGGAGTCTTTAGAGCCCCGGTGGATCCAACCGCCACCAACTGCCAACGTTTTACCGAACGCGATGAAAACCGCCCGTACCACCGACCCAGGGGAACTTGCGCTGTTCGCGGACCAGCGCCTGCAAGGTCACGGCAGAGGAGCTCCAACGGGCCCTCCAGGGGTTCATGGAGGCGCACCATCCACTCCCTGTGCGCCAGCAACTCCGGCATCTCACCACGCTCGACACGCCAAACGCGGTGTTGGGTGGAGAGGTGGCGACGCGGCTCGCCCCGTTTGAGGCGCCCCGGGGGTCCTGGATGGTCCCTGAGGTCGGCCGACGGCCCTACATGGCGCCACATGCCTGGGCCGTACTTCCTTCGCAGACACGACGCTATGTTACCGACCTACAACGACGCATACCGACACGCGCGTTTCTCGAACCGGCACCAGGTCGATCTGCCAGTCGGGGAAGAGTTCTGACGGTGGGGAGGGGTACGCCATCGCATCCTGCCTCATCTCAATGCTCGCCGCCCAGCCTGTTTGCCGCATAAGATTCAAGAGGGGAGTCTCGTACATGATAGCGGAGAGGCTGGATGCCTCAAACATGTGGCGATGAACGAGATCGTCCAGGGGGTAAAAGGTCTGCGCGTTATAAAATTCCCCGCGGGTCACTCGGCGAAGCTCGCGTAAAGTGTCTGCTGGCTGCCCCGCCTCCCAATCAATGTTGGGAAGCCCTGCCCAGGTCGTCAAGGTGTCGATGCTCTCGTCCGCAAATGGCAGACGATGGGCGTCGGCCACCAACAGGTTCACCGGTGGGTGATCCCCCATCACGGCCAATCGCCGCCGTAACGATTGAAGCCCCGTCAGGCTGATGTCCGTCGCAACCAATAACCGCGAGGGAGCGTCCAGCAAGTGCCTCAACAGGGTGCCCCGCCCACTTGCGAGGTCCACCGCGACCCCCTGCGGCGTCACCGATGACTGGACGAACGCGGCCGCCTCCTCGAATGCTCGTCGGAGCTCGACGCCGTATACAGCGATGCTCGCGGGTTCTTCTTCGCTAAGGGCCTCCAACATCCGCCCGCGGGCCTCCAAGGCGAATACACGGAAGAAGCGGTCGGCGGCACAGAGCCCATCCGGGGTGGGGGCCAGCAGGCGGGCAGCCACGTCCGGTTGTTGAGATAAGACCCCCTGAAGGGCGGTAGACCCCGTTTGCCAGAGGTCGGAGGATCCATGGGCCGGATGGAGGAGGTCGGCAATCCCGTCTCGTACTTCAAAGGCGTGACCTCCCGAGCACGTGGCCTCTGCTCGCTGAATCCACCCGCCCTCTCGTTCGGTGATGTGCCAGCGAAGACTCCCCCGACAAACGGGACAACAAAGGATCTCCACCAATGCGTTGTGCAAGCGACGGCTCCCTTCTCTCGCCATGCGTTCCTGTGAGCCATTCGTCGGGGCCCATCCTCCTAGACTTGCCGTGGCCGAGTCCGCGCCCTCTGAGATCTCCTATGATCCTTCTGGACCGGGATACGGCCACGGGCCTCCGGTCCCACTCCGCCGCTCGAGTCGACACTGCGTGCGCCACATCGCCGATCGCGGACATGCTGCTCCCGTTCCCATGGCCTGTCGACCATATACCTGACGCCGGTACGATGGCGCCATCCGGGATCTTTTGAAAATCCTCCACCCAATGGCGCCCTTACACGCTTCGACAGCAGCGAAGAGGGATTCTCGGGGCCGCATGCCTTCTCCTTTTAGCGGAGGGACGGCTTGGGGATTCGTCAACGTCAGTGAAGGGGCAGCGTGAAAAGACCGGAAGGTCGTTACTTCGAGGACCTCTCAATTCTGTTGATGGCTTGACCACGTGAAGGCCCGGAAACGGCGTCCCCTGAGAGTTGGAGCACGGCACTTCGTGGGCGTTGACGGTACGGACCCGCGGACGCTGTATCTTCCCCGCGTGGCCCTCTCCGAGGAAGTCCCCTTCTTTTGGGGCCATGATCCTTTGTCGCCGCGCCGATGGGCCGGTGCTGCCGCTTGACGCCGGTGTTCTGCGCGACCTGCACCCCAAGCATCTATGGCCGCAAGGACGAACAGCTCGTGTGGCCCCATGAGTCCCTTCAGCGCCCGCCGGAGCGTCTCGCGGGTGGCGCGGAGGCGCTCTGCAGCCAGACCGACCATCTGCTCCGGGTTTTTGGTGCCCCGGGAGCCAGCCAGCGCCAGCATCCGGGCTGCGATGTACCAAGGTTGTCACGGTCCGCGCCTGGAGGTCCGTGTGCTCTCGGACATCAACGAGAGTCGGGAAGGGGAAGTGGACGCGCCTGCTAGTCCGGAGTGAGGCGCATACCTAAAATGGCTGGCCGTCCGTGGTTTTTCGCCATCACAGCCAGCGCCTGCTGCCATCCATCCTGGACACCGCACGGCTCGACGAGCCGTTCCAGCTGAAAACCCGCGGCGACGGCCATCGTAATCCGACTGCTTACGGACCGATGCCAGCGGACAATCACCAAGTCTCCGCGCTGATCCCGCCGCGGCCCTTCTTCGAGAGATTGATCCACGGACCAGGCGAGGGCCCCTCGTCCGTCGTCGATCCAGTCGCCCCGGCTGGTGGCCGCTACCAGGGGATGCTCTATCGTCACCACCAGGTGGCCGCCCGGTCGAATCCACGCGGCCGTCCGCGAGAACACGTCCGAGACGCCTTCCATAAAATGTAGCGCCATGCTGCTATACACGAGGTCCACGCTGGCCGGCGGCCGTTCGAGTGTCTCCATGGCCGCGTGCACATAGCGCACATGGCGCAGTGCGGGGGCGTGCCTGAGCATTTCGGCGGAGCTATCCACCCCGATTAGGGACGCCGCCCCGGCGTCCATGCAGGTACGGGTGAAGTCCCCCGGGTCCACACTCGAGTTCCAGGAGCGCCAATCCGTGCACCTCGCCGACCAACATACGCAGGGCCGGTTTCTCAATCCACTCATTGACAGGGGCCTGGCTCCGTACGCTCTCGACGTACTCGCCCACGGCCCCGCGGTCTTGCCACGCGTTTCGTTCCAAATCTCTCATCCTTTCATGCTCTGGCAAGGGCCCGTAACCGCAGCATCAGGCTTTCCCCCACACAGACGTTCTGGGGCGCCGGGACTCACCCCGGCGTGCCCGCGTTCTGCCTTCGGGGCGCTTCAAATACCGGTCGACGGACGCGCCCCGCATGTCGCCGGAGACGGGCGGTAGACCCTGCGACCGGAGCAACGGCACCACCTGGCCCCGGTACGTCGCCGAGTGGTGGGACACGTTCAAGAGAATCTCCGCGATGCTATTTTCCCATGGCGGACCCTGGCTGGTCCGGTAGCGCACGACGTCCCCGGCCGACCGTTCGGCAGCTACCTCGCGCCATCCCTCCCATTCGGACTCCATGAGACGCGGCCGCTCGCGGACGCCACCGGTAAGTCCGACCGTACCCGGTGGCCGACCGGACACTCGCTCCAGCCAGGTTCACTCGGTCGCAAAGGTATGCTCGACCATGCCCGCCAGGGGTCCATAGCTCGAGGGCAGGGGCCGCTCCCATACCTCTGCCGGCAGATCCAGCACCAAGCCGGTCCGCGTGGTCAACCTCCCCATATCCCCGCAGAACACCATCAACCCATTGACGACCAATCTCGGGCTGCAGAACGGGTCGGGATCGTAAAATGAGCGCTCGCCCCAGGACCGCTTGCGGCTACCTTCTGTCTGGTGCAAGGTAGCAACGGCTGGCAGGTGGCCCAAAAACGTGCCAGCGAAGAAAGGGGGCCGGCGGCATCCGCCTCGACCTGAACGCCGAGGTCCCCGCCGCCAATCTTTGATGGATCCCCCCCGCTACATCGAGATGCTCCGCGGGGGCGAGCAACCGGATCTCCAGATCGAGAGCAGGTCGTGATCCATAGGGTGGGGGACG
>JAKATP010000051.1 GCA_021818685.1 Bacillota bacterium
ACGCGACGATGGCCCACGATAGATGCACATCGGCCAGGAGCCCCACCCCCACCTCACCGATGACCGCCACGCCAAGCGCGGGCAAATCGAGCAGGGAGAGGACAGTCACCCGCACCCTGTCGGGTACGGCGGTCGTGATAGCGGCGTTGACTAGGGGTCCCTGCCACGATTGGAGCGCGAGCGCCGAGCCCATGATCAGCATGACCACCACGGGGGAGCCATACCGGGGCAGCATCATGAGCAGGCCTCCCATGCCCACCTGAGCCAGTATCAACGTGTTCAGCTTACCCATCCGCGCCGCCATCGCGGGGACCAGGAGACCTGCCCATCCCGCCGCGTAGAGGACCGCGACCCCGAGTCCGAGCCAGATTCCATGCCATCCCCGGTCGACCCACAATGGCAGGTCGAGAAAGAAGAGATTGATAGCCACGAGGCGGAATCCGATGGCAGCCGCGATGCTCCAGGCCACGATCCAGGGGGCGCGACGGAGGGTTTGGAGCGCCTGCCCGGCATGGGCCCATGGACGACCGGTGGAGGTCCCCCGCAGGATGGTCGGCGACTGTTCGCGCAGGGTCACCACGGACAGGAGCGCCGCCACCGCCATCATCAGATTCAAGATGACCAGAACATGCATGCCCCGGGCCTGCAGGACAGCTCCCGCCAAGAGGCTGCTCACTACGCCTGCTATGGCGGATGCCGCCTGATAGCGCGCAAACCAGACCGTGCCTCCGGGGGCGAGAAGAGCCGTGTCGGCCCCACTCTGCCAGGCGAAGCCCACGCCGTAGAGGAGGTCACTCAGGAGAAACTGCCAGTAGTGTCGCGCCACCACAAACACGACCGCACCGGCTACGAAGCTCACATTGCCCCATTGGAGCGCGCGCACGCGACCATGCCGGTCCGCCCACAGGCCGAGGGGCACCGTCATGATCACCATGGCCACCGAGAGTACGATCTCGAAGCTCAGGATTTGCACATAGTTGAGACCGTGGGCCCGATAATACAGGGTCAGAATGACGCCGAGCACGTTGGCACTCTGAAACAAGCGCATGAGGAGAAGGCGGTATAACATCAAGCCGGTCTCCTTCCTGGCACCCCAAACACACCCGCACACGGCGACAGGCAAAGTGTGGGAGTGGGGGCGGACGGGCTAAGACCTAGCTATCCAACAGTGGTCATCCTCCTGACGCTCAGGTTGGCCCCCAGTATAGCAGGGCTGCCGTCAGAGCTTGTAGCGCTATTAGCCAGCGAATAGACTAACGGCGAAGAGAAAATAGAGTCAATTATTGAGTCGTGCCGGCCCAAGGAGGATCGGATCTCGGGCGCATCGGCCGGACAGTGGCCAAGACACACGGAGGAAAGCGGGCGCGGGCAGAAGTCCCTGGAGCGCATGATTTGACGGACCCTGCGGCCCAGAGGGTCGCGGTCTTAGAGGCTCCAGAGGGTCACGACAGGCGGGCGTGGCGTCCTGCGCAAGTTTCGTCCGGGGCCTGCCTGCCCCGTCGGAACCAAGGCCCCCTTGCCCGTCAACGGAGGTGACCGAACGCGTGGCCCAAACGATGGTGCTCGTAGAAGGCATGAGCGACCGGCTTGCACTTGAGCGGTTGGCAAGCCGCCTCGGCTACGATCTCGATGCCGTCGACGTCCGGGTCGTGGATGTGGGAGGCGTGACAAACTTTCGGGCGAATCTGATCCGCTACGGACCGCAGGGAGAGGGGTTTCGCATTCTTGGACTCTGCGACGAGGGTGAGGGCCCCATCGTCCTTCGTGCCCTGCAAGAGTCGGGCATGGGATCCGATCTCACCCGGGAGACCATGGCCGCTGTCGGCTTCTTCATGTGTGAAGGCGAGCTGGAGGACGAACTCTTGCGAGCGGTCGGCGTACCGGCGGTCCTGCGCATCATCGAGCAGCAGGGAAATCTGCGCCGGTTTCGCACCCTGCAGCGCCAGCTGGCCTATCGCGACGCCCCGTTGACGGTCCAGGTGCGCCATTTGATGACGCAGTATAAGATTGCTTACGCGCCTTTGCTCATCGACGCGCTCGACCTGGCGGACATTCCGCATCCGCTGACGGCGGTGCTCGATTATGCGCTCACGCGGTGCGACGGAAAGTTCCGCATCCTGGCGTCCGGCCCTAAACGGAGGATGATAGCCAATCCCTGAGACGCCATGATTTCCCATGACGCGGCCGCCATATCTGACGCATCCTGTCACGTTTAGACGGTATGGTCGGATCGAAAATCTCCCGGCTTTCAGCCACGGCGAGGGAGGAACAGGGTGCCAAAGGTTCTTGACTGGCTCCTCAACTCGGATCCGGCTGTTCGATGGCAGGTCCTGCGAGATCTTGCTGACGCTCCGGACGAGGTTGTGGCCGCAGAGCGGGCACGGATCGCAACCGTCGGCTTTGGTGCGAGGCTCCTGTCGCTTCAGGCTCCGGACGGGCAATGGGGAGGCGGCACGTACTTCCCTCTGTGGACGTCGACCGCGTGGACTCTCATGCTGCTGCGCGATTTCGGGCTCATGCCGACGAGTCCCGAAGCTCGCCAGGCGCTACGGCGGGTGCGGCAGTACAGCCGCTGGGATGGACAGCAGCCGTTCTTTGAGGGAGAAACAGAACCCTGCGTCAACGGAATGGCGGTGGCCATCGGCGCCTACTTCGGCGAGGATGTGCAATCGGTCGTGGCGCGCCTGCTTGACGAGCAGATGCGGGACGGCGGGTGGAATTGCGAGCAGGAGAACGGATCGACCCGGGGCTCGTTTCATACCACGATCGACGTTCTGGAAGGTTTGTTGGAATACGAGCGGGCGTTCGGACCGGATGCGGCCCTGACTGCGGCCCAGCGCGGCGGACAGGCCTATCTGCTCGAACGTCGGATGCTGCGGCGGAAGAGCACCGGGGACGTGATCGATCCGGATTGGACGCGGTTTTCGTTTCCCACACGCTATTTTTACGACCTTCTGCGAGGTCTCGATTATCTCCGGAGCGCGCGCGTGACGCCGGACGAGCGCGTGTGCGAAGCCATCGACCTCGTAAGACAAAAGCGCTCTGCCGAAGGCTTCTGGCTCTTGGAGAATACGCATCCAGGCGACGTGCATTTCGCGATCGACGACGGCCAAGGCAAGCCGAGCCGCTGGAATACGCTCCGCTGTCTGCGTGTGCTCCGATGGTATGATGGCCACCCTTGAGGTCCCTCTTCCCACCCGATGGAACGCGCCTACGCCGACCGAGTGGGTGCGGTGCGCGCCCGACGCGGCGTGCGCAGTACCGGAGCTGCCGGCGCGATGAGCGGATCAGGCCCGCAGGCCGTTCATCCGGCGCGACCCCAGCCAAAGCGTGGGCCCGATCCCCGGAACGGCGGTGGGTTTCGTCGCGTCCCACATCTCGCGTGACCGTACCTGCACGGGCCGTCCTGAGTACCGGGTGCCCCCACTCCCCGTCCACTGAGACCGTACCCCTGGCCGCCGCATCGGGGGTGCGCTGTCCATGGCGGGCTGCCTTGCGCACATGGGCGCGCTCCACATGCGACCAGTGGTCGTAGTCAGGTGCCCTGAGCTGGCCAACACTGAGGACGTCGGATGACGCTGAGGCGGAGGCCGGGAGGTCTTTTTGGTGTTGGCGGTGAACAGGCGCGCACTGGGTGTTGCTCTTTTAGGTGCTGCCATCCTAGCCGGGGGTTGTGGTCCGGGTCCTGGAGCCGTGGCGCCGACAGGTTCTTCGGCGGCCCGCAGCAAAGTTGAAACCATCCGCGTCTCGCGAACCGGGCTTGATCTGCTCACCGGACGGATGCGTCTTCATGGGACACCGGCGCCTGCGTTCACCCTCACGAATCAGTTCGGGCATGCGGTGTCGCTCAGCGCTTATCGCGGCAAGACTGTGCTGCTGGACTTCGTGGACAGCCAGTGCACGACCGTGTGTCCGCTTGCGACGATGGCCATGGTCGATGCCGTACGAGAGCTCGGGCCGGCTCGCCGCGGCGTGGCCCTACTGGCGGTTAACGCCAATCCGACGGCGTACAGTGTCCAGGACGTGTACCAATACTCGAAGGAGCACGGTATGCTCCACCGGTGGCAATACCTCACCGGAAGCCTGTCTCAACTGAAGGCCGTGTGGGCCGCCTACCATGTTCAGGTCGCGGTCGAACACGGCGCTATTGATCACACGCCGGCCCTTTACCTCATCGATGCCCAGGGCCGTGAGCGCTATCTATATCTCACGAGTGGTCAATACGGTGTGGTGGGAACCGAAGCGCAGGTCCTTGCACACGACCTCGCCACAGTCATGGGCCTCCGATTTGTGCCGCCTCTTCCTTCGTCGATTCCGACCGCCCCCACCGCCAAGGGGCCTTATCGGCTTCCACCGCTGTTTGCCGGCCATCCGTCCGTCACACTCGCGTTGAACAAGCCTCATGTGATCGTGTTCTTTGCATCGTGGCTCCCGGGGTTCCAGCAGAACCTGGCCTCTTTAGATGCCTACCAGACCTGGGCGTCCCGTCGTGGGGCGCCGAGCCTCGTGGGCGTCGATGAGCTCATGACGGAACCATCGCTGGCCGTCGCGAGGGCGCGCCTTGCGGACACTCATCTTCGCTATCCGGTCGTTGGGGACCGGACCGGCCAGGTCGCCGACGCTTTTGGCGTGCGCGACATGCCCTGGATCGTCGTAGTGGCACACGGTCGCATCCTCGCGACCCATGACGGTTTTGTGACCGGGACGGCTCTCATTCGCGAGGTTCAGCTGGCGATCCGTCAAGCGGGCTGAAGGTAACCGGTCGCCAGATCGTGCGGTCGTCCGTCCCCACGCTCAAGACAAGCCTGGTGTTGCATTCAACGCTCAACCCTCGGCGGATTCCCCGGGAACTCTTGCGGTTGAATGCTCCCATCGGCGTCGCGGACATAGCCCTCGAAATAGTGGGAAAAGACGTCCTCTGTGCGGGCCAGGACGGCATCGGGCACCATGTTCTCCCACCCCGGGCCGGTTAGCACCACCTCGCCATGATCGCGGTAAGACATGATGTCGTACGAGGCCACCGCCTGCCGCGGATCGGCGTACACTTCGATGTCCAGAATGGTGACCGATTCGCCGCGGTCGGCCAGTATATGCGTTGGCAGATCCGGGCCGATCGGCTTGGCGATGAAGGTGCCGGGGGATACGGGCTCGGTGTGACGCCCCATGCGGAGCGTGCCGGTGCCTTTCAAGATGAGGTAGTACTCGTCTTGTGCGGTGTGGCTGTGAAGACGGGCCGAGGGATAGCCGGCCGCCACTTCCTGGACTTTCGCAAAGATGCGCCCGATGCCCACCATGGGAACGAGATGCCGCTCGACACCTTCCGTGAGGCGTTCTGTCATCGCCGACCACAAGGGCCCGGAAGGGAGTGCCGCGAGGTCGACTGCGGGCGCGATCCAGTGGTTGTCGGCCCCGTCTGCCGGATACTCATAAAACACCTCGTCGCTCCAGAACGAGGCGAGCCGGGTGAGATACTCCCGGGCCGCAGGCGTGAGACGTGGCGTCACGAGCCATACCGTGTCGGGAGCGTCGGCGCGCAGGCGGCCCGCCACCAGGCCCATCGATTCCCAGAACCAGCGACCGAAGAGGGTTCCGAGTGCGCGGGGCTGCTGTTCTGGGAGCGCGCCCGGCACCGAGTCAGGGAGGAACAGCGGCCATGCCAGATCGCAGCGAATGTGGGCCCCCGATTCGGGTACCGGTTCTCCCGGATGCTCCCAGAAAATCACACGACTCACGAGGCTCGTCCCTTCTTTCGTGAAATCTCTCCGACTACACGAGGCAGGCATGAACAAGGAGGAGGCACCCTGACCGTCTAGCGCCACTCGGTCTTCTTCGCGTCCCGTGGGCCAACTTTAGCAGAAATACCTGCCATATCAGGTCAGGATCAGGCGCGAACGTCCCCGAGTTCACGTGGCCGCCCGACGGCGAGCGTCCACAGCTAACCGATGCCGCAGGGTGCCGTGCCTGGCGCCCTGATACTGTGAGGGGCATGGAGTTTTCCCGCGTGGTGGGTGGTGGTGGGTGATGGGCGTCGTAGAACAGTCGTTGGGGCAGGCACGGCTCTCGCCCCAGTACCTTGGACGGGTGCCGGCGCTGGTTCTCGTCGGTGGGCACGATGCTGATACCTGTGGGATCGGGTCCTCGGCGGATGGCTCGCCAATCGCATCGGGCCAGGGCTCCTGCACGTCCTTCGGTGCAAGTGCTTCATACGGGGAGCCGGCGCGATGCTGGCCCATCCCATGCCGCGGTCGGTGCGCGGGGGGACCGGATGCAGCAGAGACGGGCACGGGACCTTGAGAGCGGGGGAAGGAATCGGGGACCGCGTTCCGAACCTCTGTCTCGGGGCCCGGACACGACGCTGCGGCCCCGCCCGCCTCGTCGCCGCGCGATGAACGGATCGGGGCGATGCGGACGGGCGCTGAATCGGATGTCGGCGTGCTAAGAGGACAGCCGTCGAGGCGGTGACAGAGCAGTGGTCTTCACAGGACTCCCAAAGACACGTACGGGGGTGCTTTAGCATGAAAGACGGGACGGCGACGGGTCTCCGGCGGCTCAGTCTTGTCTGCGTCGCCACACCCGATCCAGACCGGTCGATTGCGTTCTATGAGGGGATCGGGTTCGAAAAGCGGACGGATACGCCCTTCGGAGACGGCGGTCGATGGATCGAAATGTATCTGCCGGACGAGACGACGGGCATCGCGCTGACGCCGCCGCCCCCGGCTGAGGGTACAGTTTCGCCGGTCGTCACGGGCATTACCTTGACGACGGCGAACATCGATGCCACCCATGCCGCGTTTTTGGAACGGGGCGTTGACGTGGACCCTGAAGTTTTGAGGATGGGCGGACCGGTTCCCCCGCTCTTCTGGTTTCGTGACCCGAGCGGGCACACACTCATGGTCGTGGAGCAACGGCCGTAGCCCGACAGGCCTGGCAATACCGGCATATGCTTCGTGGCCTGCGTCGGGCGCCGTCGTAGCGGCCGCGGCCCACCGACAGGTCGCCGCGTCGTTGACGAAGGTTATCGGGCTCCCGTGCCGCGAACCGCCAAACGTGGACAGGGGCTCACCCGTCTTTCTGCCACCGGCTACAGTTTCCGTGCCGCCTGCAGGTGATGCCGTTCCTGCACGCCCCGTCTGTGGGTCTCATCAAGATCCGATTTCCCGTCGGGCCAACGCGACCCCACTCTCCAGTCGTGAGCCTCCCCCGCTTGCCCCGCCTTTGTCGACGATTCGCGCCTCTCCCCTTAGGATGGATCGATAAGCCATGAGGAGTGAGTGTCATGCACCGACGCGCCCGCGCGTGGGGGATTTCCTTTCCTGGGGAGCCCGGTCCCGAAAATGCCCTGACCGACGTGCCGGGCGTTTTGGTCGGGTTCTCGAGTATCCGTCGCCCTGGGGTGGCCACGGGCGTGACCGCGGTGCTGCCCCGGGGGCGCCAGGGCGCGCTTGAACCCGTGTGGGCCGGCGCCTGCCGGTTCAACGGCAACGGCGAGATGACAGGCACCCACTGGATCCGGGATGCCGGCTACTTTCTCGGCCCGCTCATGATCACGAACACCCACGCGGTCGGCATGGTGCATCATGCGGTGCTGGCGTGGATGATCCGGCACTATCCCCAGTCATTTGCGTCCGACCGGCATCTGTGGGTGATGCCGGTGGTCGCGGAAACCTACGATGGGGTCCTCAATGACATAAACGGGCTGCACGTCCGCGAGGAACACGTGGACGAAGCGCTGCAGACGGCGTCCGGAGGACCGGTGGCCGAAGGCGCCGTGGGCGGTGGGACCGGGATGATCGCGTACGGCTTCAAAGGGGGAACGGGCACCGCGTCGCGGCGTGTCACCGCAGGCGGTGTGACGGGTGTTTTGGGGGCGCTGGTGCAGGCCAACCACGGTGCACGCTCCTCGCTCACCGTGCTCGGTGTGCCGGTGGGCGCCCTTTTGGAGCCGGCTCCGGGCGATGCCTCCTTGGAGCGGGGCTCACTCATCGTCTATATCGGCACCGACTTGCCCCTGCTTCCGCACCAGCTTCAGCGGGTGGCCCGCCGTGCGGTGATCGGCATGGCCAGGACGGGGGCTTTCGGCTCCCACCACTCGGGCGACCTATTCTTAGCCTTTTCGGTCGCGAACCCGGTTCCGCTCCCAGCGGAGCAGGCGCCGGTGCTGAATCTGAAGAGCCTCTCCGACGAGTATCTCGACCCGATCTATAGCGCCGCCGCTGAAAGTGTGGAGGAGGCGATTATCAACGCTCTTCTGGCGGGAGAGCCCACACCCACCGTCCGGCCGCCCGGACGCGTGATTCCTGCCCTCGACGGAGAGCGTCTCGTGCAGATCCTTCGCGAGCACAGACGTCTCGGCGCCCCATAGCGCACACCCGGCCTTTGGGAACACGATGAAGATGGCGGGGCCGGTTCCGCTAGAAAGTTGCCTTCCGGCCGCCCCGCTTTCGGGAGCCCCCGGCGAAGGCCGATGGGGCGCCCGCTGACGGCGGCGTTCCTGCCTGGCAGATTCCGCCCTCACCTCTCTCGCATAGTGTCCGTACCATCAAGACGCGGAGGACGCCCTGTGTTTTTTCGAAATGGGCGCCGATATACGATCACACCATGCGCCTATACCGTCGAGTCCTGGTCCGAGGAATAGTCTGGATCTCGTTTGGGCGGAGGCGAAATACGGTAGCGTGAGACGTTGGGGTGAGGGCGCGGTGACGGGACTCGGAGACTTTACGACGAACCGCCGCCAGCTGGCCCGGCTAAGCGGCCTCGGGGTCGTCACCGGGCTCATCGGCGGTGTGGTAGCCTTCCTTCTTCTACGGCTCATCGGTCTCATCACCCATCTGGCGTACGACGGCACCTGGAAGACGTCTCTCGTGGTGCCGTCGCTGGCGCACCTCGGGTGGTGGTCCATCGGCATTCCCGTTTTAGGCGGTCTCATCGTGGGCCTGTTGGCGCGGTACGGAAGTCCCAGGATTCGGGGCCACGGCATTCCCGAGGCCATCGAAGCGATTCTGGATCATGAAAGCCGGATGGAGCCGCGCATCGCCCTCATAAAGCCGGTGGCCTCCGCCGTCACCATCGGCACCGGCGGACCCTTTGGCGCGGAAGGCCCTATCATTATGACGGGTGGGGCTATGGGGTCACTTCTGGCCCAATGGCTGCCCCTGTCATCGATTGAACGCCGGATCCTGCTGGTGGCGGGTGCCGCCGCCGGTATGTCGGCGACGTTCGGCGCGCCCATATCGTCGGTGTTTTTAGCCGTGGAGTTGCTGCTGTTCGAGTGGCGCCCGCGCAGCGCGCTGCCGGTGGTCGTGTCCTGCACGGTGGCGTACGCGGTTCGTGTTTTGCTCATCGGGTCCCACCCGATCTTTGCCACGCCGCCCGAATCGTGGGCGGGTGTTGCCTGGCTGCCCGCGGTGGCGGTCGTGGGAGTGGTCGCCGGCATCGCGTCGGGTTTCCTTACAAAAGCCGTGTACTTTGTGGAGGACCTCTACCACCGGCTGCCCGTGCACTGGATGTGGTGGCCGGCTATCGGCGGTCTCGTGGTGGGGCTTGGCGGACTCGTGGACCCGGCGGCGCTGGGGGTGGGCTACCCTGCGATTCGGGCGTTGGACGCGGGACACATCCTGATAGAGGCCGCCGCGGTGCTCCTGGTCGTAAAAGGCGTCATCTGGGTCGTGTCTTTGAGCTCCGGCACATCAGGCGGGGTGCTGGCGCCGCTCCTCATGTTGGGCGCCGCCATCGGTGCCCTCATGAGTCCCATTCTTCCCGGACACGACGCCGGCCTCTGGGCGACCGTCGGCATGGCGGCCATGCTGGGTGGGACGATGCGCGCGCCCTTCACGGCGACCGTCTTTGCGATGGAGACGACCCATGACTGGAACGTCATCCTCCCGGTGTTCGTGGCGGCGATGGCGGCGATGGCGGTGACGGTGCTGTGGATTCCCCGCTCGATTCTGACCGAAAAAGTAGCCCGACGGGGAACGCACGTGACCCGGGAATATGGCGTGCACCCGCTCGACGGGGTGTCGGTGAAGGAGCTCATGACGCCGCGCGCCGACGTGGTGACGCTGTCGTCGGCATCGTCTCTCGGCGCGGCCGCGGCCCGCGTGTTCCGCAGCCGGGGAGAGCGGGAACAGTGGGCGTTTCCCGTCGTGAGTCCCGACGGTCAGGTGGTGGGCGTGCTCCCGTGGTTTCGCCTGGTGGAGGGGACCGGCAGCGAGGAGGTCCCGGTTGAACGGGTGATGGATCCGCCCGTGCGCATAGGAGCTTTGGCTCGCGCGCGCGAGGCCGTGGAGATGATGGCCCGGCATGATACGCGCTCGCTGTTGGTGGAAGAGAACGGCTCCTTTGCCGGCTGGCTTACCCAGGCCGATCTGCTGCCAGCCTGGCAGCGCGTCTTGCGTGATGAGGAAGCGCGATCCCGGGTGTATCATTTGGGCCCCCGATTCCCGTGGCGTACTGGGCGGGGTCGAGCGGCAGTGCCGGTGCGGGTCGATGCCAGGCCGGGTGTCTCCGAATCGGAGCCGGCGGACGTGGACCCCTCCCACACGGACGACTGAAAAGCGTAGCGGGGCGGGGGATGTCAGCGCCGCCCATGCCCGGCGACGCCAGGGAGGTTGGCGGCGATCGTCGGAGAGCCCCGCCCTCTTCAGGCGCTGTCCCTGCCTTATACTCCATATAGAAAGCGCATGGAGCACCGGGGAACCATCCTGCCGCCCCCAGGTGGCCGTCCCGGGCTTTCTATCGAGGAGGTCCTAGGCGAATGATCGTTCGCAAGTATTACCAGCCTGACGCCCCCGATCCGGTTCTTCCTAGCGACATGGTCCTGAGCCTCGCGCGCCGCCATCTGCCCCGACTGGAGATGGTCACCGGCATCGACGAGACGGGGGGCGAGGCGCGGGTCTACTACCTGGACCGAAACCATGTGTTCAAGGTGCAGCGCCCCCAGCAGCTCCGCTCCTGGACGAGCCTCGAAAAGGAGGTGCGGTTTCTGGAGCAGATCGCGCTCGACGACCCGGAACTGCCGGTCCCGCGTGTAGAGGGATATGGTCGGGAGGGCGACGTCGAATACACGCTCATGACCCGCATCGGCGGGGACGCCGCCGTCCGTACGTCGATTCCCGAAGGGGCCCGCCAGAGTACTCTCATGGAACTTGGACGCGTTATTCGCCGCGTCCATGCGATACAGCAGGGGCCGCTCCGGAGCTCCGGTCTCTTTCCCGAGGAGCATACGCCGGAGGACCTCCGCGCCGGGGTGGCGGAGGACGTGGACGAATATGCCGGACTCTTTGCGAAACGGGGCATCGGGTGGCCGTTGCCATTCTCCCCCGCCGAGCTCATCGCGCGCGCCCAGGAGCAGGTTCCGGACGCATCGCCGGCTGTGGCGCTTCATACCAATCCCGGCCCCACCCATACCTTTGTGGACCCGGTGACCGGTGCCTTCGTGGGCCTTATCGACTTTGGTGACGCCTACATCGGGCATCCGGCGCACGACCTCGGCCGCTGGCCCGATCCCCGCGACCGGGCGGCGGTCCTATCCGGTTACCGGGAGACAGGGGAACCCGACCCCGGCTTCTTCGCATTCTGGCCGGTCGCCACCGTGCTGGCCGATCTGCTCGTCATGCTCCGCAACGAGACGAAGCGCGCCGCGGCGCGTGAGGACCTCTTGGGCATTGTGGAGGGCTGGACGCGTTGATGGACGGGCCCGCCGTCGATCTGAGAGCGGTGGGGAAAACATATCCAGGTGTGGAGCTGTCGCTCCGCGGCACAAAACTCGAAACGCTGGGTCCCGCGCTGTGGGTGAAAAATGCCATCCGCGCTGCCCGGCTGACCATCGAGGCGGCGCCGCCGGTGACGGCTCTCGCCGACGTGAGCCTGACTGTCGCTCCGGGCGAAGTTCTCGGGGTCCTGGGACCCAACGGATCCGGCAAGACCACCCTTATCAAGATCCTGGCGGGGCTTATTCGTCCGAGTGCCGGCAGCGGTAGTGTGGTCGGGTACCCGCTCGGGTCGTCCGATGCCATCCGTCGGCGTGTCTCCTATGTCTCGACGACCGGGTGGATGGGACTCGAGTGGGCGCTTTCGGCCCGGGACAATCTGCGATTCTTTGCGGAACTCTCCGGCATGTCCCCGGCTCTGGCGCGGACTCGGACCGACGAGGTGCTTGGCGCCCTTGATCTGACCGACGACGCCTACAAGCTCACGTCGGAGCTTTCAAACGGGATGCGCCAGCGGCTCATCATGGCGCGGGCACTGTTGTGGCGAACGCCGCTCGTCCTACTGGACGAGCCCTTTGTGGGGCTCGATCCGGGGCATCGGCAGGCGCTTTCCGACTATATCCGGCGTGAGCTTCCGGCACGGGGTCAGACGGTGGTCATCTCGGACCACCAGGCTGAAGTGGTGGAGAGCGTGGCCGACCGGGTTTTGATTCTGGACAAAGGCCGTGTGCGCGCACTCGGCACGGTGGCCCACATCATGCAGAGTCTTTCCGGCCTTATCGTGCTCGAGGTGGTGACAGAACTGTCGGACACCCCGGTGCTGTCGCCGCCGCCGCTTGTGCGTCGGGTGGAACGGCGCATGAGGCCGGGGCCGCTCGGCCTCATGCATTGGCGCCTCACGGTGGAGCAGGGCCCGTCGACCTTCTCGGCCGTCCTGACCTGGCTTTCGAGCGCGGGCGGGCGAATCGTCGAAGTGGAAGAACGGCGTCCGGGTCTCCAGGACGTGATGGCGGACAGTACCGTCCTAGCGGCGGAAGGAGCGTGACATGACGACGCCGGCCTCGCGTCGGGTAGCCCGTGCCGTCTGGCGGCAGACCGCGGCGTTGGGGGCGTTTACGCTCCGGGAGTACCGCATCTGGCAATCCTATCGGGTGAACCAGATCATGTGGCTCACCAACATCTTTGTGACGACGTTGCTCTTTTTCCTCATGGGGCGGATGCTGACGGCCGCGGACGCGCACCTCATGGGAGCGGCGTACGGCACCAACTACATGTCGTTCGTGGTCGTGGGGATCGCGGTCAACACGTTCTTGTTCACGAACCTTGCGGACCCCTATACGCGCATCCAGCGAAGCTACTTCAACGGGACCATGGATCTTTTCTTACTGAGTCCCATGTCCATCTTCATGCCCCTTGTCGGCCTCATGACGAAGTCGCTCCTGGACGACTACCCCCGCCTTTTCATCGTCGGGGCGTTCGGCATGTTGTTGTTCGGAGCGCAGTTTCGCTTTCAGTTCTCGCTGGCCGCGCTCGGATTCACGATCCTGCTGCTGGCGGCGGCCTTCGGCATCGGAGCCATCAGCGCGAGTTCCTTCTATCTGCTGAACATCAAGCGCGGCACGGAGCCCGTCCGGTTTATCGTGCAGCAGCTGTTGGCAACCTTGCTCGCCGGCACCTACTATCCCATCACGGTGCTGCCGCGCCCGCTCCAGTGGGTCGCGTGCTTCATTCCGCACACCTACGCCTTCGACGCACTCCGGCGGCTGTTGGATCCGGGGGCGAACATGGGGCTGCCCGTGCTGCCGGTCCAGCGCATCGTCCCGTGGTCACCTCTGACGGTGGATGCGGTGGCCCTCGGCCTCATGACGGCCATCCTGCTGCCCCTCGGGTTCTTGCTGTACGGCCGTGGCATCGAGAAGGCCCGGCGGGAAGGGACGCTCACACGGTGGCAGTAATCGACGTGATGGGACTCACGAAGAAATATGGCAGCCGACACCCGACGGCCGCGCTGAGAGACGTGGATCTGCGGGTGGAGGAGGGCACCGTGCTGGGCCTCCTCGGCGAGAATGGTGCCGGCAAGACCACCCTCATCAAGATGCTGGCAGGACTTCTGGTTCCGGACCACGGCAGCGGGCGCGTCCTGGGATATGACCTGCTGCGCGAATCGCGGGCGATACGGGCGTCGGTCAGTCTGGTAGCGCCCACGGCCGATGTAGGGCTCGACAACAACCTGACGGTGCGCCAGAATCTTGTCTTCTGGGCTCCCATCTACGGGCTTTACGGGGCGCATGCGCGCCGGCGGATCGACGAGCTATTGGATCGGCTGGGCCTGCGGGAGAAGGAGCATGCTTGGCCGATGCACATATCGGCCGGCCAGCGGCAGCGTCTTGCGCTCGCGCGTTCCCTGTTGGCGGAGAATCGGCTGGTTTTCTTAGACGAGCCCACCAACAAGCTTGACGCGGAAGGGGTCCGCTCCGTACGCACGCTCATTGCCGATCTGAACCGGCAGCATGGGGTGACGATTGTCCTCACCACCCATGTGATGGAGGAAGCGGAAGAACTCTGCACCGAGATTGCCCTCCTGCACGCGGGCGCCCTCATCCGGCACGCAGAGACGCGGGCGCTGGTCCGCTCCCTCAACGAGGAGCGACCTATCGAAGTGGAGCTGGCTCAGGGGTCGGCCATGCCGGCACTCCGGCCACAGTCCTTTCCCGGAGCGGTTCGGGTGGACGTCAAGCGGGCTTCAGGCGGATCCGGGGTCTTACTCACCATTTGGTCACGGGACATACCCAGCACGACCCCGGCCGTTGTGGAGTTCGTGCGGTCGCAGGGTCTGGAGGTGCGTCGCATGACCAGTGAGCGTCTCACCCTGGACGACGTGTTTCGGCTGGCCGCGCGGCCGGTGGGGGAGGATGACCGATGACGGCTCTTGCGTCGTCCGGCTTCGAAGCCCAACCGAAATCTCTGTGGGGATTCCTCCGTGCGACCCGTGCTGCGGCCTGGGTGGAGTACCGCACCCTGCGCCTTTATCCCGCGAACCTCTGGCTTGCCGCCGCGCAGGAGCTCACGACGGTCGGTGTTTGGTATTTCGTCGCGCTCTTTTTGAGTCCCGCGGCCAATGGGGACGTAGTCCGCTACGGCGGCCACTACGTGGCCTACGTCCTCGTGGGTGTTCTCCTAAACCAGGTGGGGCTCGCCACGTTGCAATCGCCCTTCACCACGCTGTCGGAGGCCTTTTGGGATAAGCGGCTCGAGACTTACCGCCTGGCGGCGTCCGGCATATGGGCCAACCTCATCGGCCGTCTCCTGTGGCTGGCTGTGTTCTCCACGGTATGGCAGGCAGCAGCGATGGTCGTGCTGGTGCTGGGCGGTGCCATCCGGCTCGGGCACGGTTTGCCCGTGGCGGCGGTGGTGCTGGTGTGGGTGCTCCTGGTCGCGGCCAACGCGGGCATCGGGCTCATGGGCGGAAGCCTCTTTTTCCTGTTGGAGGTAAAGAACGGGCGGGATCCGATCACGTGGGTGTATCAGTATCTCATTCAGATCGTCTCCGGCCTCTATATCCCCCTGGCGGTTCTCCCGCACTGGCTGGCGGACGTCGGCCAGGTGCTGCCACAGACGTACGCCTTCTCGGCCATGCGGCTTCTGGTGCTGACCGATGCGCGGGGCGAACAGGTGGCGAGGCTCCTGGTGCCGCTGTCGATCGAGGCCGGGCTTCTACTCATGACGAGCATGTGGATGATGACGTGGGCGCTACGGCGGGCCGAACGGCTCGCAGGCCTGGGCGTGGTCGTCTAGCGGAACCCCGGTCCGGACCGCCGCTTCATCCGGCGGCGGTCCGGACTCGGCGGTCACGGCGTCGTCATCATGTCGGGTGACGTGATCACCCAGCCGACTTTGTCGGTGGCGATTTCGTGTGTGAGATGGGCCCCATGAATCATGAGCGTGGCGGGATTGGGCGTGTATTGGCCCGCGGACAGGCTGTAGTTGTAGTACTGACTGTCCGGGGTCACGGCCGGATCGTTCAGCGAGAACAACACCTTCCCAAATGTCGGGGCCACCGGGGTGTGCGAGAGCGTCGTGACCTGGAACATGAAGTCAAAGATCACGTGCTGACCGGAGACGGGGGCCGAGAAGTTCTGGGTGGGCCCCTCCAGCACCTGGAAGATCACGGGGCTGGAAAACGTTCCCGGCGGGATCGTGACCGTGGCCGTTTGAAAGTGGATCACGGTCGTGTGGGATGGTGGCACGATGGCAGTGGCGACGACGGTCGGGTAGGGTGCCGGGGCGGCGAGGGCGGTTCCGACGCCCAGCACGAGCGCACCCGCCGCAAGGGCCAGCCCGGCCTTCACAAACGTGGATTGCATGCGTATCTCCTCCTGTCCCTGTGCTTGTGGGCTACACCGCGTTCGCCGGCGAACGATATGCCCGTATGGGTATTCGGCCGGGATGCGGCTATGGATTCAACCGGTTCGCGATGGGTCATAATGGCGGGAGTAACGGCGCCACCAGAATGGTCGGGGCCCGTTCGTCAAGCTGTACACCAGGAGGGTATGAGACGACGCCGTCCGACGAAGAGCTTCTCCACCGTGTCCGCGAGGATGAGGGGGCCCTCGAGGAGTTGTACCGGCGCTGGGGTCGGCGCGTGGCCGGTCTGGCCCGTGCGGCCGGGGTCGCGGAGGGGGACCAGGCCGACGTGGTCCAAAGCGTCTTCACGGAACTCTGGCGGCATGCAGGCCGCTTCGACCCGGAGCGCGGGACGGCAGAAACCTGGATCCTGACCCTGACGCGGCGCCGGGTCATCGACGCACTCAGGATCCGCCGGGCCGTGCAGGCCGGCACGGGCGTTCAGATCTCTTACGGCCCGGCGTCCGCCTCCGAGGCGGCGGTGGAGGATCGCGCATGGCTTTATGCGAGCCTCGCCGAGCTTAGCCAACGCGAGCGCGACCTCCTCCAGCTTGAATATTGGGGAGGCTTCACACAGGGCGAAGTGGCACGCATGTGGAAAGTGCCGCTCGGGACGTTGAAAACCTGGAACCGGCGGGCGCTCGGGAAACTCCGGGCCGTCATGATTGACACCGATGCGGGAGGTGGCCGGTGAAGGGGGCGGTCCATCCCGACGAAGCGGACCTGCTCGCGAGCGGCCGGGGCCGGCGCGGACCCCGTGACGACAGCTGGCGTCACCTCGAGGGTTGCGCCGAATGCCAAGCACGCCTGGCCGACCTGGAGCGGCGGCTGCCGCCGGTGGCGCCCGAGGCGCCGATACCCTCTTGGAGGACCTTAAAGGCGTCGATGCGGTTTCGACGGCGTCGCATCATCCTGTCGTGGGCGTCCGTTGCCGCGGCCAGCCTGGGCGTCATGGTCCTGCTGCCGAAGCTGGGCCCGACGGCCGCTCCGTTTGGCTACGATGTGGTGCTCATGTGGATCGAGGGACGGCCGATGACGCTTCACCCGGTGGCCGCATCGGGCGGCACCGTGCGCCTGGCCATTGACCGTTCCACGGGCTGGGCCCATCTGACGGGGGCTGACCTGCCGCGTCTCGCACCCGGGCAGGTCTATGAGGTGTGGTGGATCCGGGGCTCGCGGCATCTGCCGGCCGGTACTTTCGTGCCGTCGGGGACCGGTTCGGTTTCTCTCTGGATGCGGTCGCCGGACCACTTTGCGGCGGTGGACGCGGTCGGCATCACGCGAGAGCCAGCGCCGGGCACGAGTCGGCCGAGTGGGCCGCGCGAATATGCGGCGCACTTTCTGGCGCGCTCGGACTGAACGGCCGCGCGCTCCACGACACCGCGAGCGCCGGGTGCGCGCGGGTCGTCTCTAAAGTTTCCGCGTC
>JAKATP010000220.1 GCA_021818685.1 Bacillota bacterium
CCCGTTTCTCCAACCAGGCCAGTCGGACTGATTGGGTCCGCATCCACCAGATGACCGATGCGGACATTGATTATAGGGATAGCCCCGCCGCAGACGAAGCGTTTTGGGCGGAGGCGAAGTGGTGGATGCCCGTATCCAAAACGCGTCTATCGCTGCGCCTCGACAGCGATGTGGTGGAGTGGTTTAAGGCCCAAGGGCCCGGCTACCAAGGCCGCATCAATGCCGTCCTCCGGGCCTATGTGCGCAGTAAGGCGAAGGCTTAGGGCACCGCGCCGTTTTCGCCCGGCACGGGTACATCGTCAGTCCCATGCCTGACGTGTCACAGGAGCCATGACGGCGCCGGGGGCCAGGCACTAGCTGTCGACGGTCGACATGTGGGACGAGGCACCCCGTTCGGCATGGCCTGTTCCTGTCATCACGATGAGCATCCCCGGACCGTGGGCGGTAAAAGAACCCGCAGGAGGACCGACCGTGGCGAAGATGCGGTATGCCGAGCTCAAACAGGCATATGACCGGCTAGTCCAGGAAAATATCTTCTTGCGGCAGGAACTGGAGCGATGGCGGACAGCCGCCCCAGGTTCCTCGTCGCTGTCGACGGCGGATAAGATCCACCTCTTCCGATCGCTCTTTCGCGGCCGGGAGGACGTGTACGCCGTTCGATTTAGCAATTCCCGCACCGGGAAGAGTGGTTACGTTCCCGCCCTTACACGCCACGGCCTGAAACCTCCCTATGGCCCCGAGGACCTCCTGCCCTTGACCGACCACGTGATTTACCAGCATTTCCTCGGCCGGCAAACGATCGGCTTGTATCCGCTCCTCCCCACCGAAGAAACGTGGCTGTTGGCCGTCGATTTTGATAAAGCGGACTGGTTTCAGGATGCCCTAGCGTACCTAAACGTCTGTCGATCATGGGATGTGCCGGCGGCATTAGAACGATCGCGATCGGGCCACGGCGCTCACGTGTGGATCTTCTTCGATGCACTGGTGCCCGCTCGACTCGCCCGGCGGCTGGGCACGCAAATCCTGACGGCAGCGGCGCGCCACATGGGCCGACCACGGTTGGATTCCTACGACCGGTTCTTCCCCAACCAGGACACCATGCCCCAAGGCGGGTTCGGCAATCTCATCGCGCTCCCCTTCCAGGGTCAAGCGGTGCCTGAGGGCAATAGCGTGTTCCTCCAGGACGATGGCACCCCCTGCCCCAACCAATGGCAACATCTACGGCAGATCGGTCGGATGACCCTCACGCAGCTTGAGGAGCGCCTCGGATCGGAGGCGCCCAGCGAATGGCAAGAGCTCGGACTAATTGACCCTTCTCGTTATTCCACCACCGAGACGTGCCCACAGCCCGCCATGGGCTCGGTCCCAGCGTCCCCACCCGGGCCGAATTCCATCACCGTCGTGGTCGGGGGGCGGATAGAAATCCCGACCGCCGGGCTCCCGCAGCGCGTACTCTATGAACTGGTACGTCTTGCTGCGTTTCCCAATCCCGAGTTCTACCGCCGCCAGCGCTTACACTTTTCCACGTGGAACACGCCCCGCATCCTCTCCATGGCTGACGACCTGGGAGAAGCCTTGGCCTTACCTAGGGCCCTCCACGAGGAAAGCCTCGCCGTCTTAGCCCAACATGGGATCCGTGCCCAGATCGAGGACCGGCAGGTCTCCGGCGCCCCTATTACCGCCCGCTTTACCACACAGTTACAAGACGACCAGCAGCAGGCGGTAGACGCTCTGATCGCCCATGATTCGGGGATCCTTGACGCGGCGACCGGATTTGGTAAGACCGTGGTCGCGGCGTCTCTCATCGCTGAACGTCAAGTCAACACGCTGGTGGTCGTTCCCAATCGGGAGCTGATGGCTCAATGGATTACGCAATTGTCGGCGATCTTGGCATTCGATGCGCCGCATAGTATCGGACAGATAGGTGGCGGGAAACAGAGAGCCAGCGGCGTGGTCGATGTCGCAACCGTACAAACCGTGATGCGTGACGAGCACTGGGGACTCTTGGCGAGATATGGAGCGCTCATCCTAGACGAATGCCATCACATGGCATCCCCGGCTTACGAGGCGATCCTACGCGCCAGTCCCTCGCGGTATCGACTGGGCCTGAGTGCCACCCCGTTGCGCCGGGACGGTCACCACCCCATCATTTTCATGCACCTGGGTCCGATTCGTTTTACCTACGACACCAAAACCGCCGTGCAACGATCGGGCTACCCTCACCGCGTGCGTCCACGCGTCACGACCTGCACCTTGCCTGACCGAGCCGAACTCCTGACCATTCAGGAGATCTTCAAGCATGTGGCCCTCGATGAGGGCCGCAACCAACTCATCGTGGAAGACATTGCCCGCGCTGTCGCGGACGGACGGTATCCGTTGGTGCTGACGCAACGCACGCAGCAGCGGGATTTGCTCGCTGAGCGCTTAACGGCTCGTGGATTGGAAGTGCTCACGCTGAGTAGCCAACCCAGTGCCCGCGTCCGCGCCTGGACCCGGGGTCAGTTGACGACTCCGCCGCCACCCCAAGGTCGTGTGATTCTGGCCACGGGCCGTCTTGTGGGCGAGGGTTTCGACCTCCCTCGACTGGACACCTTGTTCCTTGCGACCCCCGTCTCGTGGCGGAATGTCCTCCAGCAATATATAGGGCGGCTTCACCGCGACCACCCCGAGAAGAGCGATGTCATCGTGTACGACTATATTGACCTCGCGATTCCCGCGCTGGCCCGAATGTATCGCCGCCGTGCCACCAGTTATCGCGCGTTCGGATACCACCTGGAAGAGTGGCCTTGACGTTCGCAGTCGATATCTCTTCCGGCATTAGACTCCTCTTGCAGTACGATCCCTCGCTGGCCCGAGGGAGCTCACAGAACTCTCTGGATGGTGCCCCGGGTACAGCATGCTCGGCCTCGTACGGTATTCAATAGCTGGTGTCCAAAACTGGGGTCGCTATTCTCCTGGTGGCGCCGGGGTGACGCCATCGTTGTCTGCTGCGGGTCTTGAAAGTCAGTCACCGTAAGGTTTTCGGGACTTCGCAGCGGCAGGCACACATGCTGATTTCTCGCTCCTGGTGACGCCAGCTCTACACGGCCACGAAACGCAGATCGTAAAAAACCCTGCAGGCTAGGCGGGGCTTCAAACAAGTGGTGCCGCAGGGCGGAATCGAACCACCGACACGAGGATTGTCAGATCTAAGGTGAGGTGTCTACGGGAATGCTAGAGTCGCTGGCATCCGCTCAGGACGCTGGTTTCCGGGATCACCGACGTCTACCCTGTTGCTCCCATATCCTCATTTCTAGACGCTCCTGATGACGCCGTTGCGCGGGCGAGGCTCCCCACAACGGCGACGACGCTTGGCCCAGGGTCGCTTTAAGTACTCTCCAAGGAGTCCGCCGCCAGTCGTCCGATCGCGCCCCGAATGCGCTGGACCGCATC
>JAKATP010000221.1 GCA_021818685.1 Bacillota bacterium
CAGATCCCTTCCCATCCTTCCTCACCACCCGCCAGCGCTCCTTCCGATGGGCAACCGGTCGAGCCAACCGGAACGGTCGCTTCCAATATTGGCAGTCCACGGGGGCTCGCATGCCTCCGGCATGCCCGCGCCAGATGGCCGCGCAGCTGGTTTCCCTGACGACATCCTCACGGACCCAGCTGCGAAAGCCAGTCCGCCCCCACCCGTTCGATCCCCCACATCCTTGATATCCCTGCGACGCTATGAAACACTCCCCATACAAATGGCCTCGGTCGATTGACGCCGCGCACAAGCCGTCGGGTCCGCGCATTAAGACGGACGCTGAGCCAAAAGAGGGGGGGTGCCCAGTGGATCCGTGGGACAATCACGGGCGGCGGCCGCCGTCCCCGCCGTTTCCGGGACCGGACATGGATCGGCTGCGGGGCGCGGCCCTGTTTCAGGCGGGACCGGGCGCCGTGATTGACCTCGACCCCAACGGCATCATCCGGGGATGGAATCCGATGGCGGAACGGATCTTGGGGCAGGCGGCCCGAGACGTATGGGGCCGCGCGGCCAGCTTTCTCCTGCCCGACCGTCCCGACGAGGAGGCGATGGCGGCGTTGTCCGCCCTCGCCCGCTCACCGGAAGCGGCGCCGCTGGTGGTGAACTACCGCCGTCCGGATGGCGGGATACGCCACATCGCGTACAACGCCGTGCCACTCCGGGAGACAGACGGGCGAGTCATCGGCACGACCCTGGTCGGCCGCGACCTCACCGCCTTCCACCAGGCCCAAGCGACCGCGATGGCCCGCCTGGCGGGCTACCGTGTCTTGGTGGAAGATGCTCACGAGGGGATCGGCGCGATCGACGGGGAGGGGCGGATCCTGTGGGCCAATGCCCGCATGGCCGCCATGCTGGGCTATCCCCTCAACGAGTTAGTCGGCCTCGACATCGACGCCGTAATTTTTTCCGAAGACGCCGAAGCCCTGGCGGAGTTCGTCGCGCGAGCCCTCCAGGGGACGATGGATCAGACCGAGATTCGGCTCCGCCGCAAGGACGGCAGTGTCTTGTGGGCGATTGTCGCAACGGCGCCCTTTCCCAGCGAGGTGGGCCTCCCCGGGGGCGTGGCGGGGTTCTTCACCGACATCACGGACCGCAAGCGTGCCGCCGCTGCCTTGCAAGCGAGCGAAGCCGAGATGCGGGCCTACTTTGAATATGCGCCGGTGGGCGTGCTGCTCGCCGACGTCGACGGCCGCATTGAGCGCGTCAACCCGGCCCTGTGTGCCATCACCGGCTACGACCGTCAGGAGCTTTTGGGCCGCCCGCTCTCAGCGCTGGTCGACCCCGACCGGCCGACCCGGACCTTGTCGCGTCTGGCGGGGCTTGCTGCCGGCGAGGAATCGTCGTTTCAGGTGGAGCAGGTCTTTACCTCGAAAGCCGGCCGGCGGATGTGGCTTGACATCCTCGTGTCCCTGATGCGGGACGAGCAGGGGGCGCCGTTAGCCTTTGTGGCGGTCGTGCAGGATGCGAGCCCCCGTAAGGAGGCCGAGCAGGTCAAGAACGAGTTCGTGGCCGTGACCAGCCACGAACTGCGGACGCCCCTCACCTCGATCCGGGGCGCCCTCGGTCTGTTGACGGGAGGCGTCGTCGGAGAGCTTCCGGAGTCGGCCCGGCGGATGCTCGACATCGCCGTGCAGAGCACGGATCGCCTTATCCGGCTCGTAAACGACATCTTGGATCTCGAACGGCTGACGTCCGGGAAGCTGTCCCTGTCGCTCGAGACTTGCGAAGCGGCGGGCCTCATTTCGCGCGCCGTGGCGGAGATGCGCGGGGCGGCCGATGCGGCCGAGGTCACGATCCGGGCAGCCTCTATGGGTTCTGAGGGTTCTATGGCAGGCCGGGTGTGGGCCGATCCCGACCGCATCATCCAGGCCCTCACCAATTTGCTCGGCAACGCCATCAAGTTCTCCCCCCGTGGGGGCGTGGTCGAGGTGCGTACCCGGGCAGATGACGACGTCATCGTCTTCGCGATCGAGGACCAGGGGCCGGGCATTCCCGGCGACCAGCTGGAAACCGTGTTTGAACGGTTTCAGCAAGTGGATGGGTCGGACGCGCGTGAAAAGGGCGGCACCGGTCTCGGCCTCACCATCTGTCGGACCATCGTGGAGCAGCACGGCGGGCGGATCTGGGCCGAGAGCGTGCTCGGGGCGGGGGCGACCTTCTACTTTACTCTGCCGGTGGTCGCAGACATCGGGTCCGAGCCCCCCGACGACCCCGGCTTGGCACCCGGGGTGCTGGTCTGTGATGATGACGCGGCCGTGCGCGAGGTGGTGACGGCCATGCTGGAGGCGAGTGGATACCGGGTGTGGACGGCCACAAGCGGCGAGGAGGCTCTGATGGTCGCCCGCAGCCGGCATCCCGACGTCATCGTGCTCGACCTCATCCTGCCCGGCATCGACGGGCGGGAGACAGCGGTTCGGCTGAAGGATCAGCCGGGGACGGGCGACATCCCCATCGTCGTCCTGAGCGTGCTGACCGCGGAGGAGATGCCCGTCGAGGGCTCCGTGTCCCGGGTCGACAAGCCGGTCGCGGAAGACGCGCTCTTCGAGGCCCTGCGTCAGGCGCTCGCGGGCGCTCGCCGACAGGCGCTGGTGGTGGAGGACGACCCCGAGCTCGCGGAGGTGCTCACGCTGGTGCTCGCCCGCCATGGCCTCGCCGTCCGCGGCGCCCGGAGCGGGCGCGAGGCAAAGCGCCTCAGCCGTCGGCTGATGCCAGACCTGTTGGTGCTGGATCTGGCCCTCTCGGGCGAGGACGCGTTCAGTCTCGTGGACTGGATGCGCGAGCAGCGATGGTCCCGCACCGTCCCGGTCCTGGTCTACACGGCCTTTGATCTCACGGACGCGGACCGGAACCGGCTTCGCCTGGGCGAAACCCGCTTTTTGACCAAAGGCCGGACGGCGCCGGAGCTCTTTGAGACGACGGTTGACGAACTCCTCGGCTGGATGGAGCGCGGGGCGGCGCGGCGATGACGCGACGGGTTTTGTTGATCGACGACGACGCCCTCATCCGGGAAGTGGCCGCCCTGAGTCTCGGAAAGGTCGGGGGGTGGGCCGTGATCACGGCCTCGTCGGGGAGCGAGGGGTTCGAAAAAGCCGTGGCGGAACGACCCGACGCGATCCTCCTCGATGTCATGATGCCCGGGCTCGACGGGCCCGGCACCCTGAAGCGCCTGCAGACCGATCCGGCCACGGCCCCCATCCCGGTCATCTACCTCACCGCGAAACTCCGGCAGTCCGACCCGCGCCCAGCGGCCGATCAGGGTGTGGCGGGGATGCTCATGAAGCCCTTCGACCCCATGCTGCTGGCGCGCCAAGTCGCCGATCTCCTCGGGTGGTCGGAATGAGACCCTGGTCCGATCCGCCCGCTGACCGAGATCCGGCCCACGGC
>JAKATP010000222.1 GCA_021818685.1 Bacillota bacterium
CGGGGCGGCAATCCAGCCTGCGCACGAGAACCTGTTTCACAAGGTCAGTCTAGAGTGGAGCCCCCTGGAAGACGTCCTGGCCGTCGTATCATGTCGAGTCCTTTCGCCAGTTTGTATGTTGGCGGCGCAAAGGGCGGCCGCGACGCCCCGGCATTCCGGGTCACCCTGCCGGCAGACCCGGACCGGGATGGGCGGCCGTGAGGATTCTTCCCTATTAAGCTTCTTAAGCTTCTTAAACGTCCGTCGTGGGTTTCCGCAGCGAAAACGGTACGGCCCCTTGCCGCCCGGGCGAATGCATGACGCCCGGACTGGCCCGGGATGGATGTCCCAGGCCCATCCCACGGTGGAACGGTCGCAAGACGGCATCCACCGAGCCCGCCGGGAAAGGATCTTCGATGGCGGGTCGTCCGGGGACCGGCGCTTGGCGCTTACGGCTTCAGGGGCCGGTCCCATCCGCCGGCTTCCGTTCTCGCGCGGGCCGAGTATTGCCAAGGAATCTCGCACCGCGCCGAGAATGAAACCTTTCGATGGACTGGACTCCAAGGTGCACACGTTGTCTGGTGGATGCGGGACGGAGGCAGGATTATGCGGATTGTCGCCATCGAAGAGCACTTTGCCCCCAATGATCTCTTGACGCGCAGGGGGCCCGTTCTGGGTGAGCTGGAGCGGTTGGCCGAGCCGCTCGATGACGTGGGAGAGGGCCGTCTGGCCGACATGGATCGTCACGGCATCAGCCTCCAAGTCCTGTCCTCCACGCCGCCCAATCCGGAGACTGCGGACGAGGCGCGCCGATGGAATGATCGGCTGGCGGAAATCGTAAGCCGCCATCCAGACCGGTTCGGAGGGTTCGCGTCTCTGGCCACTCCCGATCCCGCAAGCCTGCCCCGGGAGTTGGAGCGGGCGGTCACGACCCTCGGGTTTTACGGCGCGATCGTTCATGGGCATACTCATGGACAGTTCCTCGACCATCCGGATTACTGGCCTCTGTTTGAGGCAGCGGAAGCGCTTCAAGTACCCATCTACCTACACCCCACGCCGCCGACCCCGGCCGTATTCAACGCGTACTACCGTGGACTCGACGAAGATGTGGCGCGGGTCCTCGCCACGAGCGGTTGGGGGTGGCATGCAGAGACAGGGCTTCACGCGCTGCGTCTTATCGTGGCGGGCATCTTCGACCGGTTTGTCGGTCTCACGGTCGTGATCGGTCACATGGGAGAAAACCTCCCGTTTTCACTGGCGCGTGCCGACAGTACGGTGGGGCGTGCGGCGGTTGGCCTCCGCCGTTCGATTACGGAGTACTTCACCGAGAACTTCTACATCACCACCAGTGCCTACTTCACCCTCCCGCCCTTCTTGTGCGCGCTCATGGTGATGGGGGCCGACCACATCCTCTTTTCCGTGGACTACCCGTTTTCCGAAAACGGGCCTGGCCGCGCCTTTCTGGACGCTCTCCCGGTCAGTGAAGCGGACCGGGAAAAGATCGCGCATGGCAATGTAGAACGACTCCTGCGGCTTCCGCCCGTGCCCAATGCGTAAACGCCTCTGCCCGCGCAGATCCATGGCCCATCACGCGGACCCGCCCTGGATCGCGGCGCGCGCATCGATGGGGCCGTTAGCCCGCCTCTTTCAATAACGGGCGGGGAAACCGGCCCCGAATCACGCAAAAGGCCCTCCGGGTGCGGGATAATGGGGTTGCTGAGACTCCATTTGACCGCCAAGGAGGGCACTTCGTAGGTGAATCGTACCACATCGTTTCCGCGTCTTCAGATCCGCTCCGGCGACGATCGCATCGTGGCCCATGTGGGGGCCCGCGTGTTGGGCGACCTGGCCGACCAGACCGCGTTGACCCGGGACTTGTCGTCGGCGCTGTCCGGGCTCAAACAGCGGCAACGGGGCCATGATCGGGGCCGGGTGCTGCTGCAGTTAGCCCTGGCGATCGCGGACGGCGCCACCACGCTGAGCGACATCGCCGTGCTCCGCCACCAACCGGCCTTGTTCGGCGCCGTGGCTTCGACCCCGACCGTGTGGCGGACCCTGGAGGCCCTCACCGCGGAGCCGCTCGCCCGCGTGGCCACGGCCCGCGCGGCCGCCCGGCAACGGGTGTGGGCGGCCGGGTTGGACCCGAAGTTCTATGTCATCGACATCGACGGGACCTTGGTGACGGCTCATTCCGATAAAGAGGGGGCGGCCCCCACGTACAAGCGCGGCTATGGCTTCTACCCGCTCGTGGCGACGCTCGATGCCACGGGGGAACCCCTGGTCGCGCTCCTCCGGCCCGGGAATGCGGGGTCGGGCACGGCGACCGACCACATCACCGTACTGGACGCCGCCTTGGCCCAACTCCCCGTGGATCCGCACCAGCGGGAGGTCATCGTCCGCACCGACAGCGCGGGCTGTTCCCATGACTTCCTCGACTACTGCGTCACGCAGGGCGTCCCGTTCATCGTGGGCCACGCCTTGACGGCGGACCTGGCCGTCACCGTCATCGGTCGGCGCCGGCTCCCGTGGGTGCCGGCGATCACCGCCGACGGTACCGCGGAACGGGAGGTGGGGGAAGTGGCGGAGCTGACGCCGTACGTGGACCTCACCGGATGGCCGCCCGGGAGCCGGCTGCTGGTGCGGCGCGAGATCCCACACCCGGGGGCCCAGCTCACCTTCACCGACATCCACGGCTACCGCTACCAACTGACGCTCACCAACCTCCCGGACCCGGACATCGCATTCCTGGAAGCGCTCTACCGCGGTCGGGGTCGCTGCGAGCAGGTCATCCGGGACCTCAAGGCCACCGGCTTGGCACATCTGCCCTCCGCGGACTTCGCCACTAACCAGGCGTGGCTCACGGCCGTCTGTCTCGCGGGGGATCTCCTGGCGTGGTTCCGGGGCCTGTGTCTGACCGGACCATGGCGCCACGCCTCGCCGGCGCGTTTGCGCTACACGCTCTTCCATACGGCCGGACGGCTCATCCGATCGGGCCGCCGGGTCGTGGTCCGCCTCGCGGCAGGCTGGCCCTGGGCGGCGGTGCTGACGGCGGCCGTCGCCCGCTGTCAGCACCTGGCGGTTCCGTAACCCCGACCGGGCCCGCCTCGCCACGTACCGCGAGGCCCCCGCGTCGTCGTCACGGACGCCGCGGGGCATCGCTGTGCCCGACTCCCAGGGCCGCAGGCGGGTGACCCTCCGCGCTGCTCTCCCGGGCGCGAATCGCCCGTCGTCTCCCCATCCTGACTGGGCCCTCGTCCTCCCTTAGCCCCTCACGGGGCTCTCGAGCCAGGTTACTGAAAGATTTGGGCTAGGCGCCGCATACGCGATAGCCTCCGCCACTGTCGTCGTCCGGACCCGTCTACGCCATGATGTAACGCCGTACCGGGTTATGCGGTTAGAGCGTAAGCAGATGGGTTGGGCACCGGACGGGCAAG
>JAKATP010000052.1 GCA_021818685.1 Bacillota bacterium
GGGACCATTACCGCCGCGGCCCGCGCCGCATCACGGGGTACCGCAATGGCTACAAGCCGAAGACCCTCCCGACCGTGGCGGGCCGGATTCCCGTCCAGGTCCCGCAGGTCCGCGAGACCCCAGAGCCCTTTCAGTCCCGCCTCTTGCGATTTCTCGCCGCCCCGGCCCAACAGGACGTGCTCACTGACCTCGTGTTTGTGCGCGACGGAGATCTTTACACTCTCATGGACCTAGGGTTTCCCGCTGAGCAGATATTCCATATGGTACGCATACTGCCGTGGTCCCGGTCGTGACCTGATCTTCCAGGTGATGTCGTGCGTTCATAGGGGCGTATGAATCCCTTGAGGAGAAGCATAGGGGTCCGAGTCCGAATAACACCCTCGGGGCTTACCATCTCTTCGGGCCCCGCTCACCCGACGTAGACCCGCATCCCATCTACTGGAACGTTACTGGGCGACTGCTGCGGCTGACCTATCTGGTCCGCGAACAGTCGGCCATCCTTACACCACCGTCTTGCGCCTCGCAGAGTGGGCTCCTTCGTATGAAGGCGCATACCGGTGCACCGATCCCGCGCCGGTCGACCTGCGCAATTTCGCGGATCGTCTTCTATTCCGATGACTTAATGCCGCGCAAGCCCCACGGCCGCGTCGGTCCCGAAGAGGAGGAAACCCCCTGGACGGTTCGACTTCGATCATCGAGCCCCGCTTCAACGCGGTGATTCCGGGCTCAGTATGTAAACGCAAGGTGTCGGTCATCGTGACCGTGTTCACAGAGCACCCCCAACGAGGCGCGAGTTAAGGAATAGCATGTCGGCCGGCAAACGGGACCTCCCAAGCACGAAACCGGCACACCGTGAAGAATTTAGACGACAGGATCAAAGGGTCCTGTGCGCCCACTTACCAATAGACGGTCCAATGCTCACGGCAGGAAGCAGGAGACAATGTAGGCCCGGCCCTGCTGTAAATTCCTCGCTCTGTCCCGGGCTTTGGTCTTGTGGCTGTCGTTCCGGTGGGTGCCGTTCCGGCACGCTTCGCATACCCCATCGTCGTGCTCGTCCATGTCCGAAAACTGCGTCCCGGCCATCCACTTCTCGTTGATTTCGACAAAAGAACGCCCGCGGGAGACGCCTACGGAGTCCCGGTTCGCGACGTTCCGAATGTGCCATTCCCGCCACGGGAGGGCCGCACATGTCACCGATAGGGTGCGGACCCAGCGGCGCGCCGACTCAATGTCCCGGGGCGCTTCCTCGATCCGCTGAACGCCCGCAAGTCGTTCAGGGCGTGGGATGGTGGATCGTGAGAGAACGGAGGGCCCCCGGAGGCATGATATGCTCTCGGCGTGATCCAGAAGGACCAGCTTTGCCCCATCGTCGCCTGGCCCCCGAGTGAGCGTGAGACCGCGACCATGTCCGGGCGTGAAAGTGTCCGGGCGTTCGCCGAGGCGGCGAGACGTGTGACCGCGAAGGTCAGGGTTCGGACCAAGCCCTTGCTGGGAACCCTGCAGTGCCGCGGAGCAGAAACCCAGGAGATGGCTCCGACACTGACGAGACGATCTCATACGAATCGCGAGGCGAATGACTTGCTACTGGCTTGCCCGCAGAGAGTAGCCGCACACCGAAGGCAACGACCCCGAACTTAATCAGGGTTGACGACACAGCAGCACGGCGAGTATCTCATGACCTGCCGCCACGGTTTTGGATGTTTGCACGCCGCCTTCGCCCGAAATGAGAATACCCGCTACCTGCTGGGTTGACGTTCGTGCTCGACCGACACGCCAAGGTCAAGGGTGACGTGTATCACAGAGGCAGCGTAGGTGAGCGATAGACTTTTTATAAAGACTAAATCATGGAAGGTGGGCGCGATGGCGAACGACGAAACGAACAAGAAGCTACCCCGGATCTATACAAGAGGCGGCGACCAGGGTCTTACCCAGCTCATTGGAGCTGGACGTCAGTCGAAAGATCACCAACGGATCGTGGCGTACGGGACTGTCGACGAGGCTGGAGCCGTTATCGGCGTTGCGCTGTCCCATCTTCGGCCCGACACCCGATACGCGGATCTCGTCCACGATCTAGACGCCGTGCAGCAGAGACTCTGGGACGTGGGAGCCGACCTGGCACGCATCCACGATGAGATCCATCCTTACCGAACGGATGAGTCAGCGGCTGGCGACCTGGAACCCATCATTGACCGTTATCAAGCAGAGTTGCCCCCCGTCCGCCAATTCATCGTGCGAGGTGGGAATCCGGCTGGCGCCATGCTTCACCTCGCCTGCACCGTCGTCCGGCGCGCCGAGCGAGAGACCGTACGCGTCGGACGCCGCACGACGATTCACGCTCCGGTCCTTCGGTACCTCAATCGCCTTTCCGATTTACTGTTTGTCATGGCGCGCGTCGCGAACGTCCGGGCTGGCATCCCGGAGGTTCCGGACGCGCATTCCGCGCACGTGTTTCATTAGCAAGTGATCTCCACGATGCGGGGGTCTGGATACGCTTCTGCTTGCGGTGTCAGTGGGGAAACGCGAGGCGGTATATGGGCATAGGCGAGAACGGCGCTCTCAACACTCCAGACCATGTGAACGACACCGACGGTCTGGTCGTGTCATGCTACGAGGGATGATCCGATCCTTCGAGGCCGAAGCATGCATCCTCGTCCGAGGCACCGATTCGGATGACATGATCGCATTGCGCACGAACGGCATGTGTCGTGGCCGACCCTAGCGAGACGTAACGGCCATTCGTGCAGCGTCGTCTACGATGAAGGTTGGTAAGATGGGCGAGTACAGACCAGATGTGGGCTCGATGTGAGTGCGGAGACGATGGTGGTACCGATCAGCGGTCCGGCGGGGACGACCGACTTCGGCCTGGTGTTGGTTAGCAGAGGCCCCAGTGCCCCGGTGCCCCCAGATGCCGAGCCGTGGTTGTGATGTGCCCTAGACGATAAATGGGAGAGTAGCCGCTCAGGCGCATGAGTGCGAGCCAAATCGCGGCTACCACGAGCAGCGTCGGCACACCCAGGCTTGCCTGATTGGTCAGGGTCAAAATACCCCATACGATGGCCGTCCAGAGACGCAACGTTACCGCCGAGGTCTTGAATCCACTTGCGCATACCTTCTCGGGCTCACCAGACACAAAATGCCGGGCGTCAGCGTTGGCGGGACCGGTGGCGTCAGACCTGATCGTCTCGTAAGGCCTCTGGGAAGGAAATTGTCGCCAGGGCCGGAGTCGGAAACGGGATGCTGCATGCGTACGACAACGGACCGGGAGAGATTCCGGGGATACTATCGTTCCCGGCTCATGAATCGGACGAGTCATCCGGGGACGAGGACCGCGCAACTTCCGTAGGCAGGTAGCTTTCGACGAGAGGATACTGCATATGGGGCCGATACCCGGCGCCATACGCGACGATTTCCGGGCGGTGCGTCAGAGCGTCGATGTCATATTGGAGACGCGAACGGCGCCCCTCCGTGGCCAGATCATATTCCCGACTCATGGTAATCGCCTCCTCCGGACAGGCGTCCACGCAGAAGCCACAGAAAATGCAGCGCGAGAGGTCAATCTCATACTGGGTGGCGACCTTCTCGACTGCAGAGTCTGGATCCTCCCCCGCTTCAATGGTGATGCACTCGGCCGGACAGGCGGTGGCGCACAGGTAGCACGCGGTGCACTTCAAGCGACCGTCCTCTCGCAAGGTGAGCACGTGAACACCCCGAAACCGACGAGAATAGGGCTTTCGTTGCTCGGGGTACTGGATCGTCACGGTGTTCCGGCCGGGCAGCGATCGTACTAGATTCCGGAGGGTGACGGCGAACCCCGCCGCCATGCCGGTGACGCCGGCGCCCAGCGCCTGAGCGCGTTCGGTGACGTCAACGACCGGCGAATCCTTCCTGTCCATAGGACGTCCTCCCTTCCGGGGGATAGACGGTCGCATGGCGGCTCACAAGCGTGTCAAATCGAAGTCCATCAAACGCCGGCATCGCCGCCACGCCCCGATCGAAGATCTCTTGGGCAGAACCGTAACGCCGCGCCGCCGGCACGCTGGCGAGCAGATCGAGCAGCGCACGCCAGGCCGGGCGGACCTCGCCCGGTGGATCTTGTCCGCAAGCCACATGCTGGGTCGTGGAGTTGAAATTCGTGTAGGTGCCCTCTTCTTCCGACCAGGACGCGACGGGGAGGATGACATCGGCCGCATGCCACCAGTCTTCATCGGCGTTCGTCAACACGATGCTGAAGCGAGCGTGCCGAACGAGGCGGGCGAGAGCCGTCACCCGTCGGTCTAAGTCAGGTTGACCGGCTGGAACCACGGGCGGGTAGTGCAGGATGAGGGCGAGGTCGATCATGCCTTGTTCGGCTCTCACCGCGATGTTTTCGAGACCGTCCGAGGCGCCCATCCCCAGCATCATAGCCCCTCGCGAGTTGGGTGCCCGGTCGGCGTGGAGCAGAAGCTCGTCCAGGCGGGCCTCGACGTCCGGATCCGCCGAGGTGGAGCGAAACTCGAGGGCGACCGGGTCCTTCATGTTCCGGGCGTATTCTTGCAGCCCCCAGAGCGCCTCATTGGTGGCCATGGGTGATCCGATCACCGCGGCCTCGCCTCGTCGGGGGAGGCTGAATGCCCCCCGAGCACAGGCCAGCGCCTGCTCCCACGAGACCGGGTGAAGGTCCTCGCCCTCACGGGTCAGAGGAGTGGTGACGCGGGGAAGTTGCGACACGGTCTGATAGCTGAAGCGCCCCTCATCACACATCCAGCTCCGGTTGACAAACGGATTCCGGCGCGGGACCACCCTTTCGATCCCGCGCTCGGTGTAATCGATACGGACATTGCAGCCAGTACTGCAACCCGCGCAGACGGAAGGCGCGTGGTGTAGAAACCAGACGCGGCGCTTGAACCGGAAGTCGCGGCTCGTGAGCGCGCCGACCGGGCACAGATCGGCGAGATTTCCGGCGTAGGGGTCCCGAAGGGCTCGATCTTGGAACGCTACGAGTTCGACGTGGTTTCCGCGGTGGACGAACTGCAGTTCCCCTGCGCCGGTCACCTCGTTAGAAAACCGGACGCAGCGAGAACACATCACACAGCGTTCCGAGTCCAAGTAGACCGAACCAAGGTCGATAGCCTTACGCTTGCGAACCTTCTCTCGGGATTCGACGTCACTGTGATGGAGACCGTAATCGGGGTGCATGTAAAAGTCTTGCAGGGAGCATTCTCCCGCCTGATCGCAGATGGGGCAGTCAAGTGGGTGATTGATAAGCAGAAACTCGAGCACCCCGCGGGACGCACGCCGCACCTCATCGTCTGCATGCGCCGTCGTTACCACCATATCGTCTGCCACAGGCGTGGTGCAGGCCGGGGTCAGTCGGGCAAAGCCCTTAACCCGCACCAAGCACATCCGACAGTTGCCTTCGGGTCGGAGATCCGGATGGTAACAAAAACGCGGAATCTCGATGCCCGCGCGATCCGCCGCCTGAATGATGAGGGTATCGGGCTCAACCGAGATTGGGAGGCCATCAATCGTGACGACCGGCATCGTGTCACATCCTCTCTTGGGGCGGGGTCGGGGCTACCACCGGTACGTAGGCCGGCCCGTCACGGCTTCCGATCGGCGGGCCTCTTCGCCCACGGCTCCGCGCCGGGCGGTCCGAGGACCATGGCCGTGCGCCTGCCAGTCCGGTTCCAGCCGGGGGATCGTGTCTCTTAACAGCGCTTCGAATTCGGATCGGAACTTCAAGACGAAGCTCCGCACGGGCTGGACGGCCGCGTCGCCCAATCCGCAGATGGTTCGGCCTTCGATGTTGCCGCCGATCCGGAGCAGCCGATCGAGATCATCCTTGCGCGCCCCGCCATCCAGCAGACGGTCGACAATGGCCGCCATCCAGCCGGTTCCCTCCCGGCAGGGCGTACACTCACCACAGGACTCCGTCGCGTAGAAGTGACTGATGGAGCGGAGCGCATGGGGCATGGAGACCGTATCGTCGAAGACGATCATGCCGCCGCTCCCGAGCAGGGTGCCGACGGCGCGCATGGACTCGAAATCGATGGTGACCGTGGCCACCTCCTCGGCCGTGAGGATGGGAACGGAGGTTCCTCCGGGGATGACGGCTTTCAGGTGACGGCCGGGCAGAGGGCCCCCGCCCTCGTTCTCCAAAAGCGCCGACAGCGGGTAGCCCATCGGAACTTCGTAGACACCGGGTCGGCTGATGCAGCCGGAAAGACTCACGAGCTTGGTGCCCGGGCTGTCTTCCGTACCCAGAGCATGGAAGGCAGCCGCTCCGCGGCGCATGATCCAGGGCAGATTGGCCAAGGTCTCGACATTGTTAACCACGGTCGGCCGACCGGCAAAGCCACGGACAGCCGGGAAGGGGGGGCGGACGCGGGGATACGCGCGCTTGCCCTCGAGCGATTCCATGAGCCCGGTCTCTTCCCCACAGATGTAGGCCCCGGCTCCCGTAGCCACTGTAATCGCCATGCAACGTCCCGTACCTAAAACGTCGGGCCCGATGAACCCGGCGGCTCGCGCCTCTTCGAGCGCGCCCATGAGGAGGGGGAGGAGCGACTCGTATTCGCCGCGGATGTACAGAAAAACATCTTGGGCCCGGATGGCATGGGCAGCGATGAGGATGCCCTCGATCACCAGGTGGGGATCCCGGGCTAAAAGCCAATGGTCCTTAAACGTCCCCGGTTCACTCTCGTCTCCGTTGCAGAGAAGAACAGGGGGGCGGGCAGGGTCGAATTGGAGGAAACCCCATTTACGTCCAGTTGGAAAGCCTGCGCCGCCACGGCCTCGAAGCCCCGATTCCGCGACTTCCTGAATCACGTCCCGTGGACTCTGCTCCAAGGCGTGCCGCAGTCCGTCATAAGCGCCGCGGCTCTCCGCGCCTGCCAGGGTCGTCTGGTCCGCGAATTCTGCGTTCTGGCTCAGGACTTTCGTCATGGACTGATGCCTCCCGCAGTGGCCGCAGTCAGCAGACGAAGGGCATCGGGAGGGTCAAGTGGGCCCACCAGTACTCCATCAAACAGACCGGCCGGCGCATGATCGCAGTGACCGAGGCACGCGCCGCGCTCGATGGTGATGATGGCCTCATTGATAACGGGGCTCCCGGCGGGATCCCGAATAACATCCCATACCGCTTCCATGCCCCGGACGGCGCACACCACACCCTCGCAGAGACGGAAGCGGTGTGGAGCGGTAGGCTCGCGCGTGATGAGATCGTAAAAGCGGGCCACGCCTTCCACCTGGGCCGGTGGGAGCTCGAAAAGCTCGGCGAGCACCTCGACCTCCTCGGATCCCACCTGGCCGCACTCGCGCTGCACCGTCCTCAGCCCAAAGAGCAGGGCCGCCCGCGGAATGGGCATCAAGGCCCGCGCGTCCCGGATGGCTTGGATACTAACGTCGCTTAGCGGCATTAGCGATCAAGCTCCCCAGCGATAACATTGAGACTGCCTACCGTGGCAATGACATCACTGATGTCCATGCCCCGGACCATTTTCGGGAAGAGCTGGTAGTGGGCGAAACTGGGCGATCGGACTTTCACCCGATAGGGTCGGCCGGTTCCGTCGCTCACGATGTAGTAGCCGAGCTCGCCGTTGGCGGCCTCGGTGAACCCGTACACCTCACCCACGGGGGGCTTAATGCCCTCCATGATGAGCTTAAATTGACGCATGAGATCCTCGATGTTGGTGTACGTCCGGTGCTTGGACGCCAGCGTGATGCGGGGTGCGTCCAAAGACACGGGACCGGCCGGCAGATTCTCGATAGCCTGTCCGACGATGGCCAGGCTCTGGTGCATTTCCTCGAGCCGCACCAGATACCGTTCGAAGACGTCGCCACGACGGCCCACCGGGATGTCGAACTCCCATTGACCATAACCTGAATAAGGGTGAGCCTTGCGGACGTCGTAGGCGACACCGGTAGCGCGCAGATTGGGCCCGGTAAACCCGTAAGCCAGCGCTTCTTCCGGGGTCACCGCGCCGACCCCTTGCATCCGGCTCCGGGCGAGCGAGCTTCGTGTCACGAGCGTCTCCGTCTCCAACAGGGTGTGGGGTGCATCCCGCAGGATGGACCGAACGTCCTCGACGAAGCTTGGAGGCACGTCCTCGGCAAACCCGCCGATCCGCACATAGCTGACGTGCAGGCGCGCGCCCGAGCACGATTCCAGGAGGTCGTAGATACGTTCTCTGAGCTCCCAGAGGTAGAAGAAATCGGTCGTAAGACCCAGATCGAGCACGTTGGTGCCGATGCACACGGCGTGGTCCATGACCCGGCTCAATTCGCTCAGGATGACCCTAAGCACCTGCGCTCGAGGAGGCGCCTCGACCTCCAGAAGCTTCTCCACCGCGAGCGCAAACCCCACGCTGTTGCACATGGGCGATACGTAATTCAAGCGATCGCAATATGGGATCGTTTGCCAGTACGTGTGGGTTTCGGCCATCTTCTCAAAGTTGCGGTGGAGGTAGCCGAGCTCCACATCGGCCTCCTGGACGCGGTCGCCGTCCACGTGGGCGATGAGCCGGAACGTCCCGTGCATGGCCGGGTGGGACGGGCCAATATTCATGATGACCGGCTGAATGTCCAACGGCGGAAGATCGCCCGTCGGCGAGCGTTCGGCTTGCGGTAAGCGCTCACCGGGGTAGCGAACCGGCTGGCGGAGACCCGGGGCATAGTCCCGGCGCATGGGGTGAAGATCCCCAAAGCCTTCATGAGTGAGGATGCGGCGCAGATCCGGATGTCCCCGAAACCGCACCCCGTACAGGTCATATACCTCCCGCTCGTACCAATTGGCGGCGGGCCAGGTACTCGTAATCGAGTCCAGAACCGGCGATGACTCCGCGATGCCCGTCTTCAGTCGGATACGACGGCTCTGCGACGTGCTGTAGAAGTGGTAGACAACATCGAATCGGGGTGTCCGGGTCCAGTAGTCCACGCCTGCGATGTCCATCAGCATGTCCATCGCGAACGGGGCTGCCTTCAAGGATTCCGCGGCGGCCAGCACATGGTCCGCCGCCACTCTCACGGTCAGATCACCCTGGAAATCGGATGCTCCCTCGATCACACTCGCCCCAAGCCGGGCGGTCAAGGCGGCCACCCACGGATGATCCAGGGACGCCGCCGTTTGCGAGAAGGTGAGGAGGGCGGCAGTGGGCGGTGCCAGACTCGTCACGGAAGCGTCTTCGAGGCGCGGCTCCAACCGCAAGGCTCGTTCGCCCAGCTGCTGCTTCACCGTTCCAGCACCCTCCCGCCGGACTTTCTCCTCCAGCATCAGAAGAGACCGAAGGACGGCTTCGGGTGTGGGCGGGCATCCTGGGATGTAAACGTCAACGGGGATGATCTCGTCGATCCCCTGCATGACGTGATAGGACCGGTAAAACCCTCCGGACGTCGCGCAGGCCCCCATGCAGATGACCCACTTCGGCTCTGCCATCTGCTCGTAGATGGTCTTCAAAACCGGCCCCATCTTGTCGGTGATGGTGCCCATGACCATGAGGACGTCGGCTTGGCGGGGGCTGAAGCGAAGCACCTCGGAACCGAACCGGGCTATGTCATAGCGGGGAGAGGCTACCGCCATAAATTCGATAGCGCAACAGGCGGTGCCGAACGGCATGGGCCAAAGCGATCCGCTCTCTGCCCATCGTTTCAATGCATCCAGTCGCGTGGTGAGGATGGTGTGATGAGACGAGGCTTCTTGCAGATCTCCAGTGCTCTCGTTAATGGCGAAGACCTCCACCCTGCGAGCGACCGCGGATTGTGTGCATGTCATTGAGTCCGACGCCACCACTCAAATTTCCGTCAGTCTGGGTGAAGGTTGTCGGCGACAACGTGACGCAGATCACAGTGATGGATCTCGTCGATAGGATCTTCTCGTGACCCCGATGGATCCTGGTGAAGGGGAATGGCACGGACCTTGTGTAGCTGATCGGGAATGGGCATCTGGTTGGCAGGGAGTGGATGTCAGCACTCCCGCTGGGTTTTTGGCTGGTTTGGCTTCAGCTCTCTCACGTGAGCATGAATCGGATTCCGAGTCGCGCCTGGGAGACGGAGACGCGATCACGCTCACAATACCCACGCGGGACACTAGATCGAGGTCGCTTCGATCTCACCCGCCGCTCGCGCGAGACGCGGTCCATCGAGGACCCATATGTGTCCGTAGCGGATATCGATCCAACCCTGATGGGCGAATTGTGCCAATGTTCGCGTCACCGTCTCGCGCTGGGCCCCCACCATGTGGGCAAGGTCCTCATGGGTGAGTGGGATGTCGGATCCTAAGCGTCCTGCGAGCGTATTTAACAGCACCGCCAGCTGCGCGGGCAGGGGGCGACCTCGGGTGTCACCGTCAAACTTCTGAATCAGCAGGAATCGGTCGGCCAAATAGCAGCATAATCGGTCAGCGAACTCAGGCACGGCGGAAAGCCAGTCTAATACCCGTTCACGCGGGATCCACAATGTCTCGGTATGGTCATCCAGAGTACGGCAAGACCCCACATACGAACCACCATCCCACAATCCGGGGATGCTGGTCGGAATAAGTTCGTGCTGCCAGACGCCAATAATGACTAGTCGGCCGGCGGCGTCTATCCGCTCGACGGCGACCCGCCCTTGTAAGACCGCCCATAGTCCGGTAGTGGGCTCCCCCTGGCGAAAAATGAATCGACCCGCGGGGAAAATACGGTGGATCCCGACCTCCTCGATACACCATGGCGCCAGTGCCTGCAATACCGGTACCGCATTGAGACGTTCCATAAGTCCGCTTCCCATCACCCGGGACCTGCCGGGAAATCCGATCGACGATGATTGCGCATGACGGCCCAGGCATTTCGCGGATCTGCAGTTCTTCCCGTCGTTTCGGATGACGCCCAGGGGCGATGGCCATGTGACGATGATCCGGAGCTTAGGGCTTATTCTAAGGGTTTGCACGTTAGTTGATAAGAGTGCAACGCAGCCTCGTTCCGGACGCCCGGAGGGGCCCCTGCATGCTCACGTCCACGGCCTGGGGCGGGTGAGCGAGTACTGGGGCTTCCAGGATGTCGAGGTGCCGCGACGGCGACGCGGTCGAGCCGCCTTGGCAGGCCGGGACGCGGCTGTCCGTGTCGAGGGATAAGCCATGTTGGACACGGACCTCAACCGCCTGGCCCACTCTGGGGCGCGTGGGAGCCCGACGTGCGCAAGCTCTACACCGCTAAGAGCCTAGCCGGTCCTGCATCCGTTGAAATGGCTCTTCCGGGGCGTTAAAGACATGGCCGATCCATCTGGCTCGGCGGTGAGAAGACCAGGCCATGGTACCGTCGGCGCACGGTCCATACTATCGATCGCCGTGGTCAGCCCGAAGCCCTCTGGTAAGGTCCGGCAAATTCGTCAGATGGCTCAAGTTTATGCTCACAGCACTTCCGATCTTCGTGGCTCCCAGCAGTCGTTGATTCCCTTGCCTAAGAGAGCCCCTTTTGTGCGCCACGTGGTCGGAGCCCGCTCCCGAGTCCACGATACTATTGCCCCGGGACGTGGATGGCGGCCGACACTGTTTCGGTGCCGGCATCCCGCTTGATACCGGTCTTTAGGTGACCACCTCGTGACCAACCTGTGATCGCGGTGAGGTTAATACGTTGGACCCCCACGGATTCCTGTGTCGGTGGGGGGGCGGACTCTCTCATGGTCATGCCGTGCAGCAGCCGAAACGATTTTAGAATGCCTGATTGTGACACGGAGCACGATGTCGGTCGGCCGGATCCGTCACAGTCGAGCCAGAATGCGCGGGGTTGAGCAAGGTGGGGAGTGAGTATGGCAAACTCGCGGTGGCCGGGATGGAGCGAGAAAACCCTCGACGAACGGACGAGCATGCTGCTGGCGTCGGGTACATTGACGCCCGCGGACCTTCGCGTGCTTCGCGCGGAGACTTCCGAAACCCTGTCGTCGGCAGACCAGCGCGTCGAAAACGTGATCGGCATTCATTCGGTTCCGTGGGCCATCGCTACCAACTTTCGGGTAAATGGCGAGGATGTTCTGGTGCCCATGGTCATCGAAGAGCCTTCAGTCGTAGCTGCCGCCAGCCACGCGGCCAAGCTTGTCCGGCGGTCGGGAGGCTTTCAGGCGGAAGCCACTGCACATCTCATGCGGGGTCAAATCCAACTCGTGGGCTGCCCCGATGGGGTTGGCGCCGAGCGGCGCTTGCTCGACGAGCGGGAGGGGCTTTTGGATCTCGCCGGATCGAGCCACGCCTCCTTGATCGCGCGGGGCGGCGGGCCACGCGATCTCATCGTGCGGTGGGTGGGCGCGATGTTGGTTGTCGAGCTCCTGGTAGACACCGCGGACGCCATGGGAGCCAACCTCATTAACACCATGATGGAAGGCCTGGCACCCGTCGTCGAGCGAATCGCGGGAGGACGGGCGCTACTTCGGATCCTGTCTAATTACGCCGACACATGTCTCGGGCGGGCGTCATGTGTCGTGGATCCGAACGTGCTGGGCCGGCCCGGCTACCCCGGTACGCGAGTCCGCGATGACATCGTGGCGGCGTCGCAGTTTGCTGAAGAAGATGTCCGACGCGCCGTGACGCACAACAAGGGGATCATGAACGGGGTCGATGCCGTCGTGCTGGCGACCGGGAACGACTGGCGGGCCGTGGAGGCGGGGGCACACGCGTACGCGGCGCGGAATGGCCGCTATGGCGCGCTGGCCACGTGGCGAGTGAACGAACGGGGCCAGCTCGTCGGACAACTCGAAATGCCGCTGGCACTGGGGACTGCGGGAGCCGCTATCCGCGTACAGCCGACAGTCCCGGTCGCCCTGAAGTTAATGGGCGATCCTTCAGCCCGCAAACTGGCCGAAATCGTGGCCGCCGTGGGACTTGGTCAGAACTTGGCAGCGCTCCTCGCTCTCGTCACGGACGGCATCCAGCGTGGTCATATGCGGCTACATGCCCGATCTGCGGCACGGATCACAGCAGCGGCGCCCGTGGAAGGCCCTTGAGAGTGAACACGGTGGCCACAGGAGACGCTCACGGTAAGTTGATCCTGGTTGGGGAGCACGCCGTGATTCACGGGTTTCCCGCTGTGGCGGTTCCCCTCTCCCCGGTGTCGGTGGTGGCCAGCTATCGAGGGCACCGCGGACCATTCCGACTCATCACGGAGTTCGGGACCGGAGATCTCGTGTCTGGGCCCGACCCGACGGCGGGCCTTCGTGCGTGTCTCCGCGCCACGTTTGCAACACTAGACCTCCGAGGCGTAGACCATGAACTAGTGGTGCAGGGCTCCATACCCATCGGTGTCGGACTGGGATCGAGTGCCGCCGTGGCCGTGGCTTGCGTGCGAGCGATATTCGCGGCTGCGGGACAGGTCCCGGACCCCGCCGCGCTCCGGGCCCTGGCAGGCATCGCCGAGCAGCACGCCCATGGCTCGCCCAGCGGAGTGGACGTGGCTTGCGTGAGCTTAGATTCTGCGATCTCCTACACCCGGAACAACGGCCCCGAGCCGGTGCAGCTGGGGCGCCCTCTCACCCTGGTGGTGGCGGATAGCGGGATGCCGAGCCGGACGCGAGACGCCATCGCGCATGTGCGAGAGCGGCAAACCCGGTTTCCCCGTCGTACCGGGCACTTGCTCGCGGAGATCGGAGAGCTGGCCGGCCCCATGCGAGTGGCGCTAGAGGAGGGCAAGCCTGAGCTCGCCGGGAGGATCTTGGACCGTTCCCAAGAGGCTCTCCGCGCCCTCAACCTCAGTGTTCCCATCACCGACCGCCTGGCGGAGGCGGCCCGCCGCGCCGGAGCGTGGGGCGCCAAGACGACCGGAGCCGGGCTCGGGGGGAGTGTTGTCGCGGTGGCCCCGGGAGGTTTCGCCGCGCAATCGATCAAACGAGCGCTTTTGGCAGCCGGCGCCCGCCACTCGTGGATCGTGACGATCGGAAAGGAGGTGGCCACATGTCCGATGTCCGGAGCCGGAAAGACGATCAGCTCTACTGGGCTTCGTCGCCAGATGCGGTGATGCGGCAGTCTACGGGGTTAGAGGGATTCCGCTTCCAGCACCAGGCCCTACCCGATTTGAACTTGAGCGAGGTGAATCCGCAGGTCGACTTCTTAGGCTGGCACCTTCGTGTGCCGATCTTGATTTCGAGTATGACGGGCGGTACGGACGAAGCCCTAAGGATCAACGCAAACCTGGCGCGGGCGGCCCAGGTTGTTGGGGTTGCCATGGCGGTCGGCAGCCAACGTGTCGCCATTCAGGATCCTTCGTGCTGGGATTCCTTCCGGGTAGTGCGGGAGGCCGCTCCCGACATCGTGTTATTCGGCAATCTAGGTGCAGTACAGCTCAACTATGGCCTCGGCGCGGCGGATGTCCGAGAGCTGGTGCAGGGCCTCGGAGCTGACGGTGTGTTCCTGCATCTGAATCCCCTGCAAGAAGCGATCCAGGAGGAGGGGGATACGAACTTCCGAGGTCTTCTGAACAAGATTGGCGAGGTGACGCGGTCTGTGACCTTTCCCGTCCTCGTGAAGGAGGTGGGCGCCGGCATCAATCCGGCTCTGGCCGTGAAACTAGCTCGGCAAGGTGTGGCTGCCATCGACGTGAGCGGCGCGGGGGGCACGTCCTGGGCACAAATTGAGGGCCTAAGGGCGAGTGCTTCGGGCCGAAAACGACTCGGGACCGTCTTTCGGGATTGGGGGATCCCCACCGTCGATGCTCTACTCGCGTGCCGCAGGCGCCTTCCCGAATACCCTCTCATCGCTTCCGGCGGGATCCGGAACGGACTTGAGGTGGCCAAAGCACTGGGCCTCGGTGCTGACCTCGTGGGCATGGCGGGTCCGTTGCTGAAAGCGGCCAGGGAGTCGGTCGACGCGGTGGTGGAACTCTTGGAATCCCTGTCATGGGAACTTCGTATCGCGATGTTTGCCAGCGGCGCGGGCGACGTCGGGGCCTTGCGTCGCGACGGCCGGCTCCAGCCGATCCTCCGATGACCGGGGAGGCCGGGGCGTTTCCCAACGTTGCCCTCATTAAGTACTGGGGGAAGCGAGATGCGACCCTCAACGTCCCCACCACGGACAGTCTATCCATCACGCTCGATCGCCTGGCCACCGTCACGAAGGTCCGGTTCATGCGGTCGCTCTCTCGTGATGTGGTTACCATTAACGGCCGGCCGGAGCCGCCGCACTCTGTGGGACGCGTCACCGCATTTCTCGACCTCGTCCGGGTCATGGCGAGTACCTCGCTCCGGGCTCGTGTAGAGTCCGTCAGCGAGGTACCGGTGGGGGTCGGGTTCGCGTCCTCTGCAGCAGGGTTCGCAGCGCTCGCGTTGGCGGCTACGCGAGCCGTGGGCCTGCCCCTCGACCCGGCAGGCCTGTCCCGGCTCGCTCGACAAGGATCCGGATCCGCCTGTCGATCCTTGCTGGAGGGATTCGTCAAGTGGCGAGCCGGAACGAGGTCAGACGGCCTCGATTCCACGGCGGAGACCCTGTATGCGGCGGCGCACTGGCCCCTAGCCCTGCTGATGGTCTCGGTCGAACGAGATTCTAAAGCTATCTCCAGTCGCACTGCCATGGAGCGAACCGTTCGCACGTCGCCCCTGTATCGGGGTTTCCTCGAGACCGCGGCCGGTGATCTGGCGGTCGTCGAGACGGCGATCGGCGAACGCCGATGGGATCTCCTCGGGCCGACGGTCGAGCGGCATGCCCTTCTCATGCATGCCACCGCTCTGGGTGCGGACCCCCCAGTCCGTTACTGGCGTCCTGGTACCGTCCGGGTGATGGACGCGGTGCAGGCCCTCCGGGAGGAGGGGTTCACCGCCTACTTCACACTTGACGCGGGTCCCAATCCGATCGTGTTGTGCCCGGTAGACCAGGCGGAGGCGGTCGCGAGCCGTCTCGTGGCACTGGCCGCCGTCCGCGATGTCCAGGTCTGCGGACCCGGACGGGGGGCGTGGTAGAGACAGGCGCTCCACGATAATATGCGTGCGGGTATCTCCTCCTCGTCTGGAGGTATACCGTGGTCAGACCGGTGACCCGGGGGTCGTCTTCCCGATCGCTGGTCGATTGAGCGCGGGCTCGTCTCCTGGCTGAGCGGACGTTTCGAGTCTCGGGGGTTCGGGACAGCATCTCCTGCCAGCCCGGCTGGGAAGCACGCGGGAGTCTTGCTGCCGTGCCTGTTGGGGTGGGGGCGGCTCCGTGCCATCGGGGTCCGCCCGGTGAGCCTCTGGTCACATCGGATCGTGCGTTCTACCTGGCCCTAAGAGCAGCAGCGACGGCACTTAAGCTACTCGGACCGTGACAATATCGCCGTCTTCCGATGCCGCGGGCGACCACGTGAATCCACTACCGGGCACGGCTGACGAAGACCGCAGCGATGGAGTCGCCGGAGCGGGACCGGTACACCCTGCTCCCCGACCAACGGACCTGACTCGGCCGCTGTACGTGAGCGTCACCGGTCGGCGGGGAGCGCTCTCAAGTGGACGGGCAGCTACCGGTCCGGTTCGACGGACGCGTCCATGGTGAACTGTGCCCTTCCCCGCATAGCTCAGACGGGGCTCTTCGGTCACAAAGAACCCCCACTCTCGGCGGTCCACCTTGCCGGGGACGGCGGGGTGGCGTTCAGGATACGTGCCCATAGGTGGACGGGTGATGGCGATGCGCGAGGCCGCGACCGCTGGAAAGCGAACAGTCGGGGGCACGGTGCTCAAGCCCGTCATCAGCCGGACGACAGTCACCCGCCTTCCCAGGCTCGCTGTCTTGTCTGTCGATTACCCCGACGAGCCCACCCTCTGTCGGACGGACCGGCCGGGGCTGTTGTTGGTACCGTGCGGGGTGGCCTCAGAGTGGAATCTTCCCGAGCAGGTCATCCGGGTTTGCGAAACGAGTCCGGCGTTCGATGAGGGCTCGGGCAGCGTCCACCCGGTTCCAGGTGTTCCATAGGAGGATGCCCTCGAC